>NZ_JBEYZX010000074.1:0-20155 GCF_040646255.1 Streptomyces sp. NPDC046203
ACCACCAAGGCGACCGGCGCCCGGATATCGGTCCCCACGACCGCCCCGGCCGTCGCCGCCGCGACCGCCGGCAAGTCCGCCGTCGCCGCCTCCGATGCCAAGGCCGCGAAAGCCGGGGGCACGCGCAAGGTGATCTGGGCCGCCGCCGGCAAGCCCGTTCTCGCCTGGGAGACCGTGGTCACCGGGACGCAGGCCGACGGCACCCCGAGCCGCCGCCACGTCATCACCGACGCCACCAGCGGCAAGGAGCTCTTCTCCTACGAGTCCATCGAGACCGGCGTCGGCAACACCATGTACAGCGGCCAGGTCACGCTCGGCACCTCCGGCTCGTACACCCTGACCGACGCCTCGCGCGGCGGCTTCAAGACGTACGACCTCAAGGGCGCCACGACCGGCACGGGCACGCTCTTCACCAACACCACCGACGTCTGGGGCAACGGCCTGGTCTCGCACCGTGAGAGCGCCGCTGCCGACGCCCACTACGCGGCCGCCACCACCTGGGACTTCTACAAGAACGAGCTGGGCCGCAACGGCCTGCGCGGCGACGGCGTCCCCGCCAACTCCCGTGTGCACTACGGCAACGGGTACGCCAACGCGTTCTTCGACGGCTCCTGCTTCTGCATGACGTACGGCGACGGGGTGGGCAACGCCAAGCCGCTCACCACCACCGACATCGGCGGCCACGAGATGACCCACGTCGTCACCTCCGTGACCGCCGGGCTCGTCTACAGCGGTGAGTCCGGCGGTCTCAACGAGGCCACCTCGGACATCTTCGGCACCGCGATCGAGTTCTACGCCAACAACGCGACCGACAAGGGTGATTACCTCATCGGCGAGAACGCCGATCTCAACGGCAACGGCACCCCGTTGCGTTACATGGACAAGCCGAGCAGGGACGGGGTGTCCAAGGACGCCTGGTACTCGGGCATCGGCTCGATCGACGTGCACTACTCGTCGGGTCCGGCCAACCACTTCTTCTACCTGCTGTCCGAGGGCAGCGGCGCGAAGACCATCAACGGCGTGAGCTACGACTCGCCCACCGCGAACGGCGTCACCGTCACCGGCATCGGCCGCGACAAGGCCGCGAAGATCTGGTTCCGGGCGCTGACCACCAAGTTCACGTCGTCCACCAACTACGCGGCCGCCCGTACCGGCACCATCGCCGCGGCCAGCGAACTGTACGGCGCGGGCAGCGCCGAGGCCACGGCCGTCGAGAACGCCTGGAGGGGCGTCAACGTCGGCTGAACAGGCCGGTGATGGCCAGGCAGGCTGGGACGAGGCCGCGCGACGCTCCCGGGGGCGTCGCGCGGCACTCCCCGTCACCCCCGCGCGGCGCCCGTGGGCGGTCCGGCCCGGTGCCCCGCCGCGCGGGCGGCTCCGGCCGGGCCCCCGGCCGCGCCGAGCAGGGCCCGTACCGCGGCCCGGGCCGGCCGGCGGCCGAGGGCCGCCCGGGAGAGCTCCCGCAGCAGCACCGCCCCTCGGAACGCGACCGTCGCGGCGAGACCGTGGCGCCGCCGGTAGAGCCGGACCCGGTTGACCACGAGCAGCGACCACAGTCGCGGCGAGACCCGCGACTCCCCGCCGAGATGGACGGCGCGGGCCTCCGGTTCGAGCCGGGTGCGGTGGCCGAGGTCCCGGGCCCGCAGGCAGTACTCGGTCTCCTCCGAGTAGAGGAAGAACGACTCGTCCCACGGCCCGCAGTCCGCCAGGCACTCGGCGGACAGCGCCATCAGTGCCCCCGTCGCCCAGTCCGGACTGGTCCGCCCCGCGTAGGCGCCGGGTGCGGTGACCAGTTCGCTCCAGCGCGGGAACCGGCCGGCCCGCCGGTTGCCGAGCACGGCCTCGCCCAGCGCACGGGGCACCGTGGACTCCCGGCGCAGCGAGTGGATCAGGGCGCCGTCCGCCTCGTACAGCAGGGGCACCGTGATCCCGGCCCGGGTGCCGTCCGGCAGCGCGCCGCCGAGGCCCGCGACCAGGGTCGCGGCGCACCCCTCGGTCATCCGGATGTCCGGGTTGCAGACCAGCACCGCCGCGCAGTCTCCGTCGAAGGCACCGGCCGCGCGCAGGGCCGCGTTGACGCCGAAGGCGTAGCCGCCGTTGCGGCCGGTCTCGACGACGGTGGCGTCCGGGGCGTGCTTGCGGAGCACGGTGACGGTGTCGTCCGAGGAGTCGTTGTCGGCGACGACGAGCCGCCACTCCAGACCCGCCATCGCGGCCGGAAGCGCGTCCAGGAAGCCGGGCAGCACGGCCGCGCTGTTCCAGGTCACGACGACCACGGCGACCGGGCCGGACCGGCGGCGCTCCTCGGGGCGATCGAGTTGACGGGGCATCACATCTCCACGAGCTGAGGCGAGTCGGAGGGACGGGCGAGAGGATCGGCGGGGGGCCCGGGCGTCGAGGTGCGCGCGGCCGCCTCCCGCCGTACGAAGCCGAGACAGCTGGCGCCGAGGCCCAGCAGCAGGAAGAACACCCCGGCGAACATGGGGAAGCTGAGCGTGTCGAAGGTGGCGCCGATGACCAGCGCCACCATCGACGTCGCGAAGAACGCCTGCCCCAGCTCCCGGTCCGCCTCGTCGCCCGCGAGGCGCCGGATCGCGCCGCCCTGGTGCACCCCGGTGAGCCCGAGCAGCAGCAGGCACGCCACGCCGAGCACGCCGAGTTCGGCGAGCGTGAGCAGATACTGGTTGTCGGTGAAGAAGTAGCGCTCCGGCGTGAAGGTGCCGAAGGCCCGCCCGAAGAGCGGATCCTGAGTGAAGTACTCGTAGATCTTCGGGTACTTGATGGTCCGGGCCTGGGTGCTGCTGTCCGCGTTGTTGAGGCTTCCCGCGAACAGCCCGGTGATGGTGCCGATCAGTCCCGGCACGAGCACCTTGAACACCGCGACCGACCCGAACAGGATGCCGATCGCGGTCCAGCGCCGCTGCGGCTTCCAGCGCGGCATCATGATCAGCACGACGACCAGGACGCCGATGATCGAGGTGCGCGACACCGTCAGCGGCAGCCCGCCGCCCAGCAGCACCACGGGGGCCCACCGGCGCAGCGCCCCGGCGGCCCGGCGCGCCGGATCGAGGGCTTGTGCGAGGGCGAACGGCAGCAGGATCGCCAGCATGCCGCTGAACTCCAGCGGATGCGCGGTGAGCGACCGGGGCCGGGTGAACGAGCCCCGGTCCAGGACCGAGACGCTCGCCACGCTCGAGTTGAGCCCGGGGATGTGCAGCGAGTCGGCGATGTTGGTGCCGGTGAAGAAGTCGTACAGACCCAGCGCGGCCACCACCGACCCCATCACCACCAGCCGGCGCAGCAACACGTCCAGCCGCTTGCGGTCCTGGATCCCGGCCGAGGCCACGACCACCAGCGACACCCACACCAGGAGCACGATCAGTCCCCGGTCGGCCGCCAGTATCTCCTTCTGCGAGCTGATCCGGTCCTGGTTGGCGACGTACGAGAGCAGCACGGCCAGCGCCAGGACCAGCATCACCGTCCGTACGGTACGGGTGCCGGGCGCGGGCGCGATCCGGCCGCGGGACCAGGTCGCGAGGTACCAGAACAGCCCGAGGAGCGCGAACACGTTCGCCGGGGTGCCGGCACCGCCCAGCGCGGGCAGCGCCAGGTTCGACGGCAGGAAGAGGGCGAGCGCCAGATAGCCGGTGAGCACCGCCGTGGCGTCGAGCGGACGGGTCAGCAGGGTACGGATCCGGCCCGCGCCCGGCCGGGGCGCCGACGGGGCGGCCCCCCGGGGCTCCGGGAGCCCGCGCGCACGGCGCCGGGCGGCCGCCCATGCCTCCACCACGAAGGACAGGACGAAGGCCCCGGTGAGGCCGAACGCCACCACGGCGGCGACCTTCTGATAGCGGGACTTGGGCTCCGACACCGGCTTCTGCGGCGGCACGATCCGGGCCGACCGCACCTCGTAGCCCTCGGGAACCTTCACCTGCCTTTGCAGGGTGCGCAGTTGCTCGGCCGCGTAGTCGGTGATCCGCCGTGTCTCGTCGAGCACCCGCGTCCGGTCCTCGCCGGTGACCGTCAAGGTGAGCAACGGACCGTCCGCGTTGGCGGCGAAGTCGACCCCGTAGGCGTCCGTGACCCCGCGCTCGCGCAGCGACCGTACCGTCTCCGGCGACTGGAGGGCCCGGATCAGCACATCGGCCGTCCCGATCAGCGAACCGCTCGTGTACGCCAGCGGGTTGCCGTAGCTGGGGGCCGGCCGGGCGACCCGCGCCGAGTTCAGCAGCGCCATTTCGGCGCGCGACTCGTAGGTCACCGGGACCGTCGTCGCGAGGTAGCCGCCTGCCAGCAGGCTCAGCAGGGTCAGCGGCACCATCACGTACCAACGCCGGTACAGCACACGGAAGATGTCGGCGATGCTCACGAATCCTCCCCCTGCCGCCCCCGGTGGTGCCAGTATCGGTCCCGATGACCACGGACGGGGGCACAGACGTGAAAACGGGTGCGAGAGCCGCGACGACGGCCACGGGTCCGGCCACCAGTACCGCCGCCGATGCGGCCGCGGATCCCGGAGCGGGGGCCGGGGCGCTGACCCCCGAGGGATTCACCCGGGTGCTGCTGCGCCGCTGGCACGTCCTGCTGTTCACGGCGCTCGTCACCGCCACCGCCTGCTACCCGGCGCTGCGGCCCCCGCCCCGCTACCAGAGCTCGGCCGTCCTCGTGGTGAAGCCGCCGCGCACCGGCAATCAGCCCAACCAGCTCACCAACCTCCGGCCCTCGCTGGCCACGGTCTCCTACGCGGTGGTCCAGCAGCTCCAAGCAGCCGAAGGAAAAGCCGAGTTGAAGAAGGCGGGAGTGCACGGAACCTATCGCCTCACGCCGCGCAACAGCGGCACCAGCGCCACCCCGTCCTACTCGATCCCCACCCTCCAGATCGAGGCCGAACAGACCGCGCCCGAGGAGGCCGACCGGGTCGTCCAGGCGATCGTCGGGGTGTACGGCCGGCATCTGGCCGCCCTCCAGGCACGGCAGAACGTACCGGCGGCGAGCCTGCTCACCGTCGACCTGCTCAACCGTCCCGGCACCGTCGCCCTGCCGCCCAATCGCACCCGTGCCGTGGCCGGGGCGGGCGCGCTCGCCGCCCTGGTGGGCGTGGTGTCCGCGCTGTGGTCCGAGCGGTACGCGACGGCGCGGCGCCGGCGCCGCGCCGCACGCCGGCTCACCGCGGCGCATCGCACTCCGTGAGCCGTCCGTCCGACTCCTCGTACAGCGCGCCCGTCCGCGGACAGCACCACACCCCGGGCCGAGCCGGATCCGGGGTCAGCCGTTCGCCCGCCCGGCCGACCCAGCCGGTCTGCCGCGCGGGCACCCCCATCACCAGGGCGAAGTCGGGTACGTCCGAAGTGACCACCGCACCGGCCGCGACCAGCGCCCAGCGGCCGATCGTCACCGGCGCGACGCACACCGCGCGGGCCCCGACCGCCGCGCCCTCGCCGACCCGGACGGGGACCGGCTCCCAGTCGCCACCCCGCTTCAGCCGCCCGTCCGGATCGACGGCGCGCGGATGGTGGTCGTTGGTGAGCACGGCCGCCGGGCCGATGAAGACGCCGTCGCCGAGGACGGCGGGCTCGTACACCAGGGCGTGGTTCTGCAGCTTGCAGTTGTCGCCGAGGGTGACCCCGGGGCCGATGTAGGCACCCCGGCCGATCACACAGTTCTCGCCGAGGCGGGCGTCCTCGCGGATCTGCGCGAGCTCCCACACGCTGGTGCCGGCGCCGACGACCGCCTGGGCGTCGACCTGGGCGGTGGGCTGCACCCGGTAGTTCACGGACATGCCTTTCCACGGAGGGACTTGAGGGAGAAGCAGGAGGGAAGAGCGAAGGGGACGGAGGGGCCGCGGGCGCCGGTCAGATGCCGCGCCGCCGCCAGGACCGCCACCACAGCCACTCGCGCGCCCGGTCGGCCACCGCCGACAGGATGAGCGGCTGGAGGTACGGCATGGTCCGCGCGCCGATCCGGCGCCGCAGCCGCAGCGCCCGGTACTCCGGCAGCGACTCGGCGTCCGGGCGGCACGCGCGGGCGAAGGCCTCCAGCTCGGCCACCGGCACCACACCGGTGCGCCCCCGGTCGTACGCCCGGTAGGCGCGCCGCAGTGCCTGCCGGGCCAGCCGGGTGTCGACCAGTTCGGCCAGCCGGCCGGCCTGGGGGAGCCGGTCGCCGCACTTGTCGAGGACCGCGGTGAAGGCCGCCCGGCGCTGGCGGATGTCGTCGAGCTGGCCGCCGAAGTCCGTGGTGGACATGTTGTGTCCGTGCACCCGGTAGTACGCCTGGTCCGCGCCCTGGACGTAGCCGACGTCCGCGTGGGCGGCGAGCCGCATCCACATCTCGATGTCGCCCGCGTGCGGCAGCTCCGGGTCGTAGCCGCCGACCTTCCGCTGGAGGCTGGTGCGCACCATCACCTCGGGCGAGGTGATGCACCCGGTGCCCTCGCGGAAGCGCCGCTCCAGCCACCAGTGCCCGGGGTAGACGACTGATCCGGTGCCCTGGGTGCGGGCCGCCGGCAGGGGGCCGCCGTGCTCGAAGCGCAGCGGCCGCCCGTAGCAGAAGCCCGCCTCCGGGTGCGCGTCGAGCAGTGCGGCGGCCCGGACGAGCGCCCCGGGGACGAGCCGGTCGTCGGCGGACAGCAGGACGACGTAGTCGCCGTCCGCCCACTCCAGGAGCCCCTCGTTGTACGTGGCGATGTGCCCCCGGTTCGTCTCGTGGACCCGTACCTCGATTCTCGGGTCGCCGGCCGCGAGCTTTCGGGCCACCTCCGCCGAGTCGTCGGGGGACGCGTCGTCGATGATCAGCACCCGTACGTCGAGACCGGGCTGTTCGTCGAGCACACTGCGTACGCAGTCGGCCAGGAAGTGGCCGTACTTGTAGCAGGGGATCACGACGCTGACTGAGCTCATGTGGGGCGTTCCCCGTCTTTCCGTGGAGGCCGGTTCGGCGGCCGAGGCAGGTGGGGCGGATCGGGTCGGTGGGGTCGGGGGCGACGAGTCGGTGGGCCGGATGGGCCGGTGGGGCGTCGAGTCCCCGGGGCCGGTCCGTGGCGGACCGGAGCCCGGCCGGTGGGTCAGCCCGTCGCGAAGAGCGGGCCGACCCAGTAGTTCGTGGCGTTGTACGAGGAGGTCGGGAAGGCGCTCGCGGTCCCGTATCTGTAGAGGCCGTTGGGCCGGTCCGAGGTGCTCGCCGGAGCGCTCAACGGATAGTTCAGAAACGCGGTGCCGAAGTAGCCGCCGTCCGAGGCGTAGTTGCCGTTCGGCGCGTGGTACGAGACGACATAGCGGGTCCCGGCGGTGACGGGCACCGGAGTGGCGAAGGTGAGCCGCTGCCATCCGGTCGCCGTCTCGCCGGTGAAGGTTCCACTGGCCAGCAGGGTGCCGGTGTCGCTCCACAGACTGCCGGTGTGCGTACCGGTGTTGGTGCCGGACTTGTAGAAGGTGACACCGGTGACCTTGCCGTCCACCGCCGACTGGAACCGGGTGCCCAGCTCCAGCGAGTTGGCGTCATTGGTCTCCGCGGCCTTCGACGGGACGGCCTCGGCGCCCCACAGATCACACGGACAGGCGGTGGGCGGCGGGGTGGCGCTGGTGGTGAAGGTCCATTCGGCCGGTGCCGTCATCACATTGCCCCACAGGTCGGCGGCCTGCGCGGACACCGTGTAGGGGGCGCCGAGGGCGAGCTGCCCCGACAGGGTGAAGGCGGCGGTGCGGCCGTCCGCGCTCAGCGTCGCCTTGCCCGGCACGGCCGCGCCGTTCTGGTCCTTCACGGTGAATACCAGCGTGCCGGCGTCCACCGCCGTGTTGAACTCGGCGGAGAGCGGCGCGGTGATCGACACGCCGGTGGCGTCCGCCGCGGGGGTCCGAGCGGTGACGGTCGGCGGCACGGTGCTCGCGGTGCCGGTCTCCAGGATGGCGTCCACCCAGTAGTTCGCCCCGTTCGCGGACTGGGCGGGGAAGGCGCCGGAAGAGGTGTACTGGTAGACGCCGTTGCCGCCGTCCGTACCGGTCTTCAGCGCCGTCAGCGGGGCGAGACCGGCGCCCTGGGAGGTGAAGTAGCCCTCGTCGTAGGCGTATCCGCCCTTCGGGGCGAAGTACGAGGCGATGTAGGTGGTGTCGGCCTTCACCGGCACCGGGGTGGCGAACTTCATCTGCTGCCAGCCCGACGCGGTCTCGCCGGTGAAGGTGCCGGTGGCGAGCAACTGCCCGGACGCGGACCACAGACTTCCCTTGTGCGTACCGGTGTTGGCGGCGCTCTTGTAGAAGCGGATGCCGGTGATCGTGCCGGGGACGGAGCTGCGGATCTTCACGCCGAGTTCGACGGAGCTGCCGTCGGCGCCGTTGGGGGTGGTGGGCGCGGCGGAGGCGGGCCAGACGGTGCACGGGCACTGCTGGGCCACCACGGTCAGCGGCACCGTCGTCACGGTGCCTATGTTGACGCTGTCGTCCACGGCCCGGACCTTGAGCTGGACGGAGCCCTGGGTCATCGGCGTCCAGGTGTAGCTCCACGAGGCGGTGCCGTCGGCGGCGCGCCAGGTGGTGCCGCCGTCCGTGGACACCTCGACCCGGGCGACCACGCCGCCGCCGGTGTCCGCGGCCGTACCGGTGACGGTGATTTGGCGCAGCGCGGGGACGGAGCTGTTCGGGGCGGGGCTCGTCACGGTGACGGCGGGGCCGGTGGTGTCGGTGGAGGCGGTGGCGGCGACCAGGGTGGACTGCAGACTCTTCGGCTGGATCCCCATGTCGGCGAGGATGTTCACGGTCGCCTGCTGCATCCGCTTGTCCTCGGTGACGACCCCGCCCGCCGGGTCGGACGTCGGTACGTTGGTGAGCCCCCACGACCACTGCACGGTGCCGGTGCCGAACACCAGCGCCTTGGAGGTCTGGTCACGGAAGGCGACCAGACTGTGGGTGGCGGTGCCGTTCCCGTAGGAGTTGCCCCAGTCGAGCAGGTACTTGCCGTCCTGGATGTCGACGGACGTCGACGACATCCGGATCTCGCCGGACGGCCGCGAGGCGTTCTCGACGTCGGCGTCCCACTCGTAGCCGAGGGTCCCCGTCGGGAAGGTGGCGACCTGGCTGCCGGTCAGCGAGGCGACCGAGGTGTTGCGCCACAGCCGCATCTTCGCGTACGCCGCCGGGACCTTGATGGCGTCGCTGCGGTAGCCGTTCACCTGGAACAGCGAGCCGGTCAGGAGGTTCTGCGGCCGGTACGGCGCCCCGCCCTTGGTGCTGTCCGGGTCCATCCAGGTACCCGTCCAGGTGGTGCTGGGGTCGGGCACGCCGTTCGGCGTCGGGAACTTCAGCTTGGTCTCCTTGTAGCAGACCAGGGTCCGGTCGGCCGCCTTGCCGGAGTCGATGGCCGGCTCCAGCCGGGTCTTCCAGAAGATCTCGTTGCCCGCGAAGTACCCCTGGTGCTGGCCGCCCTTGCGGGCATTGAGGACATTGGTGAACTGCTCGGCCGTCCAGTACTCGTCGTGCCCCTGCGACATGTACATCCGGTGCTTGGGCAGGATCGTGGCGCCCCGGGTGGCGACGTCGACACCGGAGGTGTAGCTCACGTCGTAGCCGTTGCGTTCCAGCCAGGAGATCATCTCGAACTCGGAGCCGTAGACGCCGTTGTCGCCGCCGATGTCCATCGGACGGTTGTAACTGACCTTGTACGCACGCCCGTCGGGCGCCGGACCGTTGCCGTCGTAGAGATTGGCACCGCCCCAGTCGTTGTACGCCTGCCAGGTCTGGTCCGCCGTCTGGACGAGGATGTCGGAGGTACTGGCGTCGTTGCGCACGATGACGGGATACGGCATCAGGCCGTTGCCGTCCGCCTGGTCGAAGTTGACGATGTAGAGCCCCGAGACGGCGTCGGCCGGCACCGTCCAGGACGCGGTGACCGGCCAGTTGCCGCAGTCGAGCAGCCCCGTCGTCTTGTCGGAGAGGCAATCGGCGCGCTTGGTGGTGTAGTTGGCGGGATAGGTCTGCGCGGCCTGCGCGGCCGTCGATATCTGCCGGGCGCCGTCACCGCCGTACCAGCCGAGCCGGAAGACAGCGACGTGGTACGCGACCGGCGACTGGATCTTGAACTGGACGGTCTCGCCGGGCTGCGCGCTCACCTTCGTCGCGAAGCCCGCGATGTCGCCGTAGCTGTTCCCGGAGAACCAGTCGGACATCGGCGTGCCCGCCTTGGAGTTCTCGCACACGATCGGGTTGCCGCCCGTGCCGCACGGGTCGGCGACGGCGCTCGCGGGTCCGGCCGACGGGAGGAACAGCGCGGCCACGAGGGCGACCAGGGCGAACACGGCGGTTCTGGTCCGTCGGAACTGCTTCGGCATCGCGGGGCCTTTCAAGGGCGGAAACGGTCCCGGCCGGGGCGGCCGGCCGGCGGGCGCGCTCAGGCGAGCGCGTGCACCAGCGCGTCGACGACCCGGCGCTGCTGGTCTGGGGTGATCTGCGGGAACAGCGGGAGCGAGAGGATCTCCGAGGCGGCGGCCTCGGCGTGCGGGAAGTCGCCCCGCCCGTAGCCGAGTCGGTGGTACGCGGGCGTCAGATGGACCGGTGCCGGGTAGTGCACACCCGCGCCCACGCCCTCGGCGCCGAGCTTCTCCACCACCGTGTCGCGGTCGGACCCGGGGACCCGCACCACGTACAGATGCCAGACGTGCGTGTTCCCCTCGTCCGTGACCGGCCGGATCACCCGGCCGGCCTCGGCGAGCGGGGCGAGGAGTTCGTCGTAACGGGCCGCCGCCGCCCGCCGGGCCGCGTTCCCGGCCGCGAGCCGGCGCAGCTTCGCCCGCAGCACCACGGCCTGGAGCCCGTCGAGCCGGCTGTTGAACCCCGGTACCTCGTGCCGGTACTTGGCCACTCCGCCGTGGTTGGCGAGGGCCCGCACCAGGGCGGCGGCGCCCGCGTCGTCGGTGAGCACCGCGCCCGCGTCGCCGTACGCGCCGAGGTTCTTGCCCGGGTAGAAACTGGTCCCCGCGATGCCGCCGCGCCCCGGGGTACGGCCGGCCCGGCTCGCGCCCTGGCTCTGCGCCGCGTCCTCCACGATCCGTACGTGCGGCGGGAGTCCGGCCGCGAGGGCGGCGACGTCGGCGCACTGCCCGTACAGATGGACCGGCACCACCGCGCGGGTCGCGGAGCCGGCGGCGGCGACGGCGGCCCGGGGGTCGAGGAGCAGCGTGTCCGGCGCGCAGTCCACCAGGACGGGACGGGCCCCGGCCCGGGTCACCGCCCCGGCGGTGGCGATGAACGTGTTGGCGGGCAGCACCACTTCGTCGCCGGGCTCCACACCGCTCGCCCGCAGCGCCAGTTCCAGCGCGTCCGTGCCATTGGCGACGCCCACGACATGGGCGACGCCACCGAACTCGGCGTACTCGCGCTCGAACGCGGCGACTTCCTCGCCGCCGATGAACGCCGTGTCCGCGAGGATCCGGTCGAATCCGGCGCGTACCTCCGCGTCGACCTCCGCGTGGGCCGCCCGCAGGTCGACCAGGGGGATCCGGTCCATCAGCCGTTCGCTCCTCGTGCCGGGACCGCCCGGAAGCTCCGGGCGGCGTCGTCGTGGTGGTGGTCGGGTCGTAAGGACGTACGGGGTCGCGCGGGGCCTTCGGGCAGGCCCGACCGGGCGAGCCGGTCGAGGGCAAAGGGCGGTGCGGCGCGCAGTCGGCGGGCCGGGGACCCGGCCCACACCTCGCCCGGCGGCACGTCGGCGAGGACCACGGCGCCCATCCCGACGAGGGACCAGGCGCCGATCGCCGTCCCCTCGCGGACCAGCGCGCCCGCGCCGAGATAGGCGCCTGCCCCGATCCGGGCGGCGCCGCCGAGCCGCACGCCCGAGGCGAGCGTCGCGAAGTCGCCGACCCGGTCGTCGTGGGTGAGGACCGTATGCGGCATCACCGCGACATGCCGGCCCAGCCGCACGGCCGCCGTCAGGACGGTGTGCGCGAGCAGCACCGTGCCGGGGCCGAGGACGCAGTCGTCCGCGATCGCCACCGTGGGGTGGACCACCGTGGCGTACCGGTCCTCCGGCAGCCCGAGACGGTCCACCAGCCGGGCCCGGGAGGCGTAGTCGCGCGGGTTGCCCACGCACACCGAGAACACCGTGTCCTCGGGCAGCTCGGCGGCCCGCTCGGTGCCGCCGAGCACGGGGACGCCGCCGACCTCGGTGCCGTGCAGCGCCGGGTCGTCGTCGAGATGGCCCGCGAGCGGCAGACCGGCGGCGAGGGCGGCCTGCGCGGTCTCCCGCGCGAAGCCGCCGGCGCCGATGACGACCAGGGTGCGGCTCACCGGCGTACCGCCGCGTCCCGCAGGACGGCGGCCACCCGGTCCTGCTGCTCCCCGGTCATCGTGTGGAACAGCGGCAGGATCAGCGAGTCGCGGGCGAGCCGCTCGGTCACCGGCAGCGGCGCCACCGGGTGCCCCGCGTAGGCGGGTTCGAGATGGCTCGCCATGATGCCCCGACGGGCCGACACCCCGGCCTCGGCGAGCAGTTCGAGCAGCCGGTCCCGGCCGACCGGGAAGTCCTCGGCGAGCAGCACCCAGTACGACTGGACGTTGCCCTGCCCGTACGCGGGATCCCGCACCGGCGTGAGCCCCGGCACATCGGCCAGCAACTCGCCGTAGCGGGCCGCGAGTTCGCGGCGGCGGGCGACCAGGGCGGCCAGCTTCTCCAATTGCGCCAGACCGACCGCGGCCTGGATGTCGGTCATCCGGTAGTTGAACCCGGTCTCCAGATAGCGTTCCAGGACCGGCTTCCCGCTCGCGTGCCGCTCGGCCGCCGACACGTCCATCCCGTGCTCGCGCAGCCGGCGCAGCCGCGCCGCCCACTCCGGGTCGTCCGTGGTGACCATGCCGCCCTCGCCGGTGGTCAGCAGCTTGCGCGGATGGAACGACCAGGCCGCGAGCAGCGCGCCCCGCCCGACCGGCCCGCCGTCCACCGTCGAGCCGATCGCGCAGGCCGCGTCCTCCACCAGCGGCAGCCCCCAGTCCGCGCAGGCCGCCCGCAGCGCGCCGACGTCCGCCGGCACCCCCGCCTGGTGCACCGCGAGCACGGCCCGGGTGCGGGGGGTGCGGACCGCGTCGACGGTGTCCGGGGTCACATTGCCGGTGGCCAGGTCGACATCGGCGAAGACCGGGACCGCGCCCACGTACCGGACGGCGTTGGCGGTGGCGATGAAGGACAGCGACGGCACCACCACCTCGTCGCCGGGGCCGAGCCCCAGCGCGAGCAGCGACAGATGCAGCGCGGTGGTGCAGGAGCTGACGGCCACACCGTGCCGCGCCCCGACCCGCTTGGCGAAGGCCGCCTCGAAGGCGGCCACCCTCGGGCCCTGCGCGACCCAGCCGGACCGCACCGCCTCGGCGGCGGCCCGCGCCTCCTCCTCGCCCAGCCACGGCACCATGACCGGGATCCGCGCGGGTGCCTCCGCCTCTGCCTTCGGTTCGGCGGCGGGGACGGCGGCGGTGGCGGTGGTGGTGGCGGCGCCGGTGCCGGTGGCGGTGGCGGAGCGTTCCGCGCGCCACCACGCGACCAGGTCCCGCAGCCCGTCCCGCAGACCGATCTCCGCCTTGAACCCGATCCGTTCCGCCGCGAGCGAGGTGTCCGCGAGCCGTCGCGTCACCCCGTTCACCGCACGGGCCGGGCCGTGCACCGGCTCCAGACCGGAGTCCATGGCGTCGAGGAGCGCGTCGGCGAGTTCCCGCAGCGAGGTCTCGGTCGCGCTCGCCACGTTGAACACCTCGTCCGTGACGTCCGCGCGCGCCGCCAGGATGTTCGCCCGCGCGATGTCGCGGACATGGACGAAGTCCATCGTCTGGGTGCCGTCGCCGAGGATCAGTGGCGGTTCGCCCGCCTCGATCCGCTCCATCCAGCGGATCAGCACCTCGGTGTAGAGGCCGTGGATGTCCATCCGCGGCCCGTACACGTTGAAGTAGCGCAGCGCCACGTAGTCCAGGCCGTACATGGCGTGGAAACTGCGCAGCATCCCCTCGTTGAACGCCTTCGCCGCCCCGTAGAACGTGTCGTTGTTGTACGGGTGGTGGCGCTCGGTCGTCGGGAAGGACTCCGCCAGACCGTAGACCGAGGCCGACGACGAGGCGATCACCTTGCCCACCCCGGCCGCCGCCGCGGCCTCCAGGACGTTGAACGTCCCGTCCACCATCACCTCGTTGGCCAGCCGGGGCTCCTCCGCGCACTGGGTGATGCGGATCGCCGCCAGATGGAAGACGAGATCGGCGCCCGCCGTCACCCGCCGCACCGTGGCCGCGTCGCGGATGTCGCCCTCGACGAGCTCCACCCGCCCGCTCGCCAGCGCTCCGGCCAGATTGGCCCGCCGCCCGCGCACCAGGTTGTCGAGCACGACCACCTCGCGCGCGCCGCCCTCGAGAAGGAGGTCCGTCACATGGGAGCCGATGGTGCCGGCCCCGCCGGTGACCAGGATCCGCTTGCCCTGGAAGTCGTTCAACGTCCCGCTCCCGCCGTCGTGTCCACGTTCCGCTCGGACCGCTCCGGACCGGTCCGCAGCCCGACGACCGCACCGCGGAACGACAGGCTCCGCGACGCCGCCTCCAGGATGTCCAGCACCCGCAGGCCCGCCCGCCCGTCGGTCAGCGGCGCCCGCCGCCCGGTGATCGCCGCCGCGAACTCGCCGACCATGGCGCCCAGCGCCTCCCGCTCCCCGAGGGCGGGGGCGACCATGTCGCCGCTGCGGTACGAGATGAGGGCCTGACGCCGCTCGTCCGCGCCCAGGTCCCGCGGCGTGGCCAGGTCCACGCCCCGGTCGAAGACCGCGATGCGCTGCGCCGGGTTCAGGTCGTCCCAGATCAGCGTCCGCTTGGCGCCGCCGACCATGGTCGTGCGGACCTTGGTGGGGGAGAGCCAGTTGACGTGCACGTGCGCGATGGCGCCCGTGCTGAGCTGGAGGGTCAGATACGTAATGCAGTCCCGGCCCGCACCGATCGGGTCGGCGCCGTGCGCCGCGACCGCCACCGGGTGCACATGCTCGGGCAGGATGAAGTCGAGGATGGACAGATCGTGCGGGGCCAGGTCCCACAGCACGTCGATGTCCCGCTGGACCAGGCCCAGATTGATCCGCACCGAGTCCACGTAGTGGACGTCGCCGAGAGCGCCCTCGCGTACCAGCTCGCGGATCTTCGTCACGGCCGGGGTGTAGCAGTAGGTGTGGTCGCACATCAGGGTGAGCCCGCGCTCCTCGGCCTCCGTCACCAGCCGCAGCCCGTCGGCGTACGTGGTGGCCAGCGGCTTCTCGACGAGCACGTGCTTGCCCGCGCGCAGCGCCGCGAGCGCCACGTCCACATGGGTGCCCGCCGGGGTCGCGACGGCGACCGCGTGCACCTCGGGGTCGGCGAGCACCGCCGCGTAGTCGTCGGTGGCCCGCACCGTGGAGTACTCGCCGAGGACGTGCCGGGCGCGCCCGGCGTCCAGATCGCACAGCCAGCGCAGCCGGAAACGGTCGCAGGCCTGGAAGTTGCGGACGAGGTTGGGACCCCAGTAGCCGGCGCCTATGACGGCGACTCCCAGCCGCTCGTCGGATCGGTCGGCGTCGTTCAACGTGTTCCCCTCCAGGTCAGTGGGCGTGCCGGCCGGCGGCGGGAGATGCCGGCGCGGCGCGGTGGTGCTGGGCGTGCGCGGTGGTGCTGGGCGGTGCGGGGTGCTCGGGGTGGTGCGGGTCGGGGCGCGGTCTTCGTGTGGTGCGGGGAGCCCTGTCAGTACGCGCCCGTGCCGCGTACGACGGCGGGGCCGGTGCGCAGCAGGATCACCGTGTCCAGGCCCAGCGACCAGTTGTCCACATACGCCAGGTCGAGGCGCACCGCCTCGTCCCAGGGCAGGTCGGAGCGGCCGCTGACCTGCCACAGGCCGGTCAGCCCCGGCTTCACGAGCAGTCTGCGCCGGACCTCGTGGCTGTAGCCGGCGACCTCCTCGGGAAGCGGGGGCCGTGGTCCGATCAGGGACATCCGTCCCGTCAACACATTGAGCAATTGCGGGAGTTCGTCGAGAGAGTAGCGGCGCAGGGTGGCGCCCACCCGGGTGATGCGGGGATCGTCGCGAACCTTGAACAACAGGCCGTCGCTGTTGTGGTTGGCGTGGGCGAGTTCCGCCCGGCGCTCCTCCGCGTCGGTCCGCATCGTACGGAACTTCAGCATGGTGAACGGCTTGCCGTGCAGGCCCACCCGGACCTGCCGGAACAGGGTCGGGCCCCGGCTGCCGAGCCGTACCGCCAGGGCGACCGCGCCCATCAGCGGCGAGAGCAACAGCAGGAGCAGTGCGGCTATCAGACGCTCCATCAGTTCCTTCGGGAGCCGGGAAAGCCGCGACAGCCGGGGCGCCCGGACCTGTATCAGAGGCATTCCGCCGACCGGCCGGACCGTCAGTCGCGCGGCCGACACATCGCCGAATCCCGGGGCGATGAGGAACTCGCCTCCGGCGGCGGCGGTGCTCCACGACAGCCGGCGCATCTGTGCCGCGTCGAGCTCCGGGCCCGGTAACGCCACCACGGCGCTGCCGCCCCCGAACGCCCGTAACGCGACCTGGACTTCGGCGAGTCCGCCGAGCACCGGGACCCCGCAGACGTCCACCGCCTCGGCGCCCTCGGGATCGGTCAGGCACACCCCGGCCAGGTCCATCCCCTGGAACACGGCGGCGGCCGGAGCGCCGGCCCGGCTGTCGCGCAACAGCGCGGTGAGAAGTTCCGCTATTCCGGCCGAAGGGCCGACGAGTACGGCGGTCGTACGGTGCCGGCCCCGCGCCCACAGGCCGCGCAGCCGGCGCCGCAGCGCGAACCGGGCGGTCAGGGACAGCGCGGCGGCGAGCGGCACCGCCAGGATCATCTCGCGTGGCAGCTCCGGCTCGCCCGCGAGGCCCCAGCCGAGCAGCGCGGCGAGCGCGGGCACGACGAGTGCGGCCCGCAGGACCTGCCGGTACAGCCCGCCGCCGGAGCCGAACGAGGCCGGGGCATAGGCGTGGTGCGCTGCCAGCGATCCGGCCCAGGCCGGTGGCAGGCAGAGGACGGCCGGCCAATGGCCGCCGCCGGTCCGCAGCACAAGGAGTGCGGCGGCCATGGCGGCGACGGTGTCCGTGGCCAGCAGGACGAGTTGGTGTCTCCGCTTCCACCGCGGGCGGTGGAAGCCGGAGTTCGAGTGGTCGGCATACGAGGATTCGACACGGTGCCGCTCATGCGTGACCGGCAGGACGGTCATCCATTCCCCCCAAGGGCGCTTCGCGCGCACCCCCGGACACCACCGCGCCCGTCCCCCTTGGTCGGCCCGCGGACACGACGGTTCGCGGACAAGGGAAGGACGGCGGTGGCCGACGAGGGAACGCGGCTCTTCCGCCTGAACAGAACGATGCGGACCGGACGCGAGTCTCCCCAGCCGCGGCCATGTCCACACAGAACACAGAAACCGCCCAGGAGGAGAGAGAAGACGCGACCCAGGCGGATCCGGCAGCGCTCAATCTAGACCAACTCGGGCAGCCCATCCAGGAGTTGTGGAAAACTCCCGGAGATCCTCGAAAGAAACGCGGGAGGAGGGCGGGACGGTCATACTGACCCCGTGCCCAGCATCGTGATTCCCGCGCACAATGAGGAACGCACCCTCGGCCGGCTCCTGGCCGGCCTCCTGCACGGCACGGCCGAGGACGAGTTCGACGTGCTCGTGGTGTGCAACGGCTGTACGGACGCGACCGCGTCCGTCGCCGCCGCCCACGGCCCGCGCGTCCGGGTCGTCGAGACCCCCGTCCCGTCCAAACACCACGCCCTGCGCCTCGGCGACGCGCACGCCCGGGGCTTCCCCCGGATCTACGTGGACGCCGACGTCGAACTCGGCGCCGCCGACGCCCGGGAACTCGCCGCCGCCCTCACCGGACCCGAGCCGGTCCTGGCCGCGGCCCCCGAACGGCATCTGCCGATGGCGGGCTGCACCTGGCCCGTCCGGGCCTACTACCGGGTCTGGCAGCGGCTGCCCGCCGTCCGCGACGGCCTGTTCGGCCGAGGCGTGATCGCCGTGTCCGGCGCGGGCCACGCTCGGATCGCCGCCCTGCCGCCTCTGATGGCCGACGATCTCGCCGCCTCGCTTGCCTTCACCGAGCGGGAGCGCGCCGTCGTCCGTACCGCCCGGGTCGTCGTCCGCCCGCCCCGTACCTGGCCCGACCTGATCCGCCGCCGCGTCCGCGCGGCCACCTCCACCGCCCAACTGGAGCAAGAACAAAGGGAGTCGAAGGTCGAAGGGCCCGCCGCCCACGCCTCCGCCCGCACCGGGACGGCCGACCTGCGCGCCCTGCTGCGCGCCGACCCCGCGCTGCTGCCCGCCCTCCTCGTCTTCCTCGCCGCCGCGCTCGTCGCCCGCCGCGCCGCGCGCCGGGCGATCAGGTCCCGCGACTTCGAGACCTGGCTGCGGGACGACAGCAGCCGCCAGGACTGAGCGCCGGGGCCGATCGCCAGGACTGGCCTTCGGGCTGGACCACCGGGACGGACCACCGGGATGGACCACCCGGCCTCACCGGCCGCCCGGTCTCTCCGCGCTGCCCGGTCTCTTCATGCTGCCCGCCGGTCTTCCGCCCGCCGGGACGAGCCGCCGAACCGTGATCTGCCGGCTCTCGACGCGGGGCGTCCCACTGCGCGATGATCACGCCCGCACCACGCCACCCCCTCGCATCTCGCATCCCAACGGAGGACGTTGATGGCACGCCGCACATCCCTCGGCCTGATCGCCGCGGCCACCGCCGCCGTGGCGCTGATAGCCCCGACCGGTGCCGCCTCGGCCGCCGCCCCGGCCCCCGCCACCCCGGCGGCGACCGGCCCGCAGGCCCGCATCTTCATGGTCAACCCCGTCCAGTCCACGGGCGACCAGACGCTCACCGACGCCAAGGACTCCGCCGACGCGGTGCCCGCGTCCGCCTACACCCTCGCCGAGCTGCGCAACCTCGACGGCAGCGGCACGCTCTCCGGTCGCTGGGCGTACATCAGGTCCTCGACGGGCCCCGCCGCCAAGCTCGCCGCGGTCGGCGGGTACAACCGCAGCGACGACCAGTTCGAGCAGGTCATGGCGTACTTCTGGGTCAACGAGGCCCAGGAGTACCTTCAGGGCCTCGGCTTCGGCAGCGAACTGCCCGGCGCCAACGACCGTCCCCAGGCCGTCCGGATCAACCAGTACGGCGCCGACAACTCCTTCTTCACCGACAAGAAGAACGAGATCCGCTTCGGCAAGGGCGGCGTCGACGACGCCGAGGACGCCGAGGTGATCGTCCACGAGTACGGCCACGCCGTGCACAACGCCCAGGTCCCCGGCTTCGGCACCTCCCCGGAGGCCGGCGCGATCGGCGAGGCCTTCGGCGACTACCTGGCCGTCGAGGTCGGCGCGCACGCCGCCGGCCGCTACGGCTGGCCGATCAAGACCGAGCTCGCCTGTGTCGCCGACTGGGACTCCACCCCGTACTCCGGCACCCCGCACTGCCTGCGCCGGCTCGACGGCTCCAAGGTCTACGCCGACCGGATCGGCGAGGTCCACGCCGACGGCGAGATCTGGTCCCGCGCCCTGTGGGACATCCGCGGCGCGCTCGGCGCCCGGACCGCCGACCGGATCATCGTGAACGCCCAGTTCGGCTTCGCCGCCGACACCTCCTTCGCGGACGCGGCGCGGCAGACCGTCACGACGGCACAGCGCATGTACGGCACGAGCGCGGCGGACGCCGTCCGCGCCGCCTTCCAGGCCCGGCAGATCCCCGGGATCTGACGGCCGCGACCGGGGTTCCGCCCCGCGGGTGATCCGCGGGGCACTCCGGTGGCATCGGACGCGCCGGCGGGATCCCGGTGGCCGCGAGGGGTACCGAGCAGAGGACACCCCCCTCGCGCGAAGGAAGGATCCCCATGGAAACGGACAGGAGCGTCGGCTTCGTCCAGTCCTACGACCGCGGCTCCGGCTACGGATTCGTCGTCGCCATCGGTTCCGAGGAGCCCGTCTACTTCCGCGCCGAGGACATCGAGGGCGGCGGCGGACTCTCCGAGGGCCAGCAGGTCTCGTTCGTCCTGGTCCTCGGGGAGGGCCGCTTCGAGGCCAGGGAACTGCGCCCCTGACGGCCGTGCGCCCCCGGATTCCCGGGGGCGCCCGGCCGCCGCCCCTGCTGGGAGCCCCCACCTGGTCCCGCCGCACTCCCG
>NZ_JBEYZX010000075.1:0-20072 GCF_040646255.1 Streptomyces sp. NPDC046203
GAGCTGGACCACAAGGCCGAGGGCACGGACGCGGAGGTCTCCGGCGAGGAGGCCATGTCCAACCTCAACCGGCTGTACAAGGCGTCGCGCGCGCTCCCACCCGGCGCGGCGGACGGCACCGGCGGGCCCGGAGGCGTCTGCGGGACGGGCGGGCCCGGGGGCGTCTGCGGGGGCCGCGCGGGCGACGGGATCGGGGCCGGCGGCGGGGACACGGGCGGGGGCGAGGGCCGGGACGCCGGGTTCGACGCCGGGTTCACGGCGGGCGCGATCGCCGTCGAGGGCAGCGCGCTGCCCCCGTGCATCAGCGCGGTCGGCGCGTCCGCGCCCACCACGGGCGGCGGCGCGTCCTCGTCGTCCGCACCCGACAGCGGCGGCGCGAACACCGTCGCCGGCAGCGGAACGGCACCGTCCGCACCGCCCGCGCTCGCGTTGGCGTCCGCCCACGGACCGTGCACGGGCACCCCGTCGGACGCCGTCGGCACATAGCCGTCCGGCATCTCGCCGTCGGAAGCGGACGCACCGGTGCCGGAGGGGGTGGCACCGGATACGGCCGCGGACGGCGCGGAAGCCGGGACGGAAGCGGGGGGCGCGGCGGGGGGCGGCGTGGGGGCGGCGGGCTCCTCGCCCGCGACCGGAGCAACCGGAGCAGCCGAAGCACCTGTACTGGCCGGAGCGCTCGGGGCATCCTGACCACTCAGAGCGCCCGGAGCACTCGGAACACTCGGAGCACCCGAAGCCCCCGAAGCGCCCGGTCCCGCCGACTCGTCCGACCCCGACGGAGACGTCGTCTCCTGCGAGGCGTCCGCCGTCGCCTGCGACGCGTTCGACGCCACCGGCGGCAGCCCGATCTTGTCCGCCGCCTCCTGCAACCACTCCGGCGGACTCAGCAGGAACGACGTCTGGTTCAGATCGATCCGCGCCGCCGCCGGAGCCGCCTCCACGGGCGCCCCGTCCGCCACCGCGCCGTACTCCTCCTCGTACCGCCGGATCACCTCGCCCACCGGCAGCCCCGGCCACAGCGTCGCCTCGCCGCTGTCCCGCGCGACGACCAGCCGCAGCCGGTCCCCGTCCGAGGTCGGCGCCTCCTCGCGGTCCTCGGCCCAGACCACGAACCCGAGCCCGAACTCCCGTACCCGCACCTCACGATGGAGATACGCCGGCACATCGCCGTTGATCCACTCCTCGGCGCGCTCCTGCGCCTGCGCGAACGTCACCACAGCCAGTTCACTCCCCCACCGGGACCACGGGCACGGCACGCGCGAAGCCGCCGTCCACCATCAGATTCGCCACCGTCTCCAACTCCGGCGGACTGCCCGCGAGACGCTGGAGGAACGCGTCGAAATCCGCGCCACAGGGCAGCAGCAGCCGCTCCACCCGCTCGGCCACCGACCAGGTCGCCGCCTGCTCGCCGCCGTCCCGCGCGTCGTCGTACGCGCAGAACCACACCGACCCGACCGCCTCGCCCCGCACCTTCAGCGCCAGCAGACCGCCCTGGACGAAGGCCACCCCCAGGTAGTCCTTCGTCAGATGGTCGCGCAGGCACTTGTTGACGTAGACCAGGTCGTTGATCCCCGCCTCCTCACGCACCGTGAAGAACGGCTGGTCGACCAGCAGCCCCAACTCGGCGTCCAGCGCCGTGCCCACCGGAGCGCAGCCGCCCGCCGCCTTCAGGAAGGACCGGTACGCGCCCGGCAGGCGGTACCCCAGATCCTCCTCGACGCCCTGCACCTGCTGCTCCGACACCGCGACCCCGCGCTTCGGCAGCCCGAAGTGCGCCGGCCGCGTCTCCTGCAGCGGACGCGTGCCCCGCTTCGACTGGTCCACCGACGTCGCCGTCACCACACCACCGTGATGCCGCAGCAGTGCCTTCACCTCGACCGGGATCAGCTCCAGCCGCCGCGAACCCACCACGTGATGCCACGTCCAGCCGTGCGGCGTCGCCACCGCCGGGATCGTGTCCCACAGCTCGTGCCCCGTCGCGGCCAGCGCCGCGTTCGCCGACACGTAATCCGTCAACCGCAGTTCGTCGACACCGAAACCGTCCGGCGGATCGGCGATCTCCGCCGCCGCGCGCGCGTACGAAGAGAAATCCGGGTAGCCGTGCTCGTCCATCCGCACCCCGCGGGGATGACGGGAGGCCCGGACCGGATCCGGGAAATGCACGACCTGCCCGGCGTACGCCGCGTTCGGCGGCACGGTGTGCTGGCCGAGCCGACCTGTCGTCATGGCGATTGCCCCCAAAGTGGCGTTCCGTGGCTTCTGCCGAGCTGCGGCCTCGTCCTGCGTCCGACCGGCCCGGGCCCACAGCCTAAGCGCTGTCACAAGACCCCTACCCGGCCCGTCCCGGCCCCGGCCGACCGCCCCGCCCCCGCCTCGTCCCCGGTCCGTGCCCGGCCCGCGACCGGCCGTATCCCCGGCCCGTACCCGGGCCGTCCCCGCCTCGTCGCGGCCTCATCGCCGCCCCGCCACCGCCCCGTTGCAGTGACGATCCGTCACCCCGACGTCACCCCACTCACCCCCGCCACGACACACCCACCACCGTTTGACCGCCCCAGCTTTCCCATCGGGCACCGCATTTGGCAGGCTGTTCACGCAACTCGGGGGGATTGCGGAGGGGAAGACCAGCGCCATGAACACACGAACCACACCGGCACCACCGCCCACACAGGGTGACCCGCGTCTCGCCTGGGGCAACGACGCCGTCACCCACCACGCGCCCACCCTGCGCCAGCGCCGCGACGGCATCCTGCCGACCGTCGGCGCCGCCCTCTCCGTCCGCGGCGAAACACTCACCTGCACCGCCGCCCGCGGCGAGACGGCACCCACCCTGCACCCTCTGGTCCAGGACTTCCTCGACACCCTCACCAGCGGCCAGAGGGAACGCTTCACCGGCCGCTGCCCCGAGGCGATCCTGCTCTCCCGGCACCTGACCGCCACCGAGAACAGCCGTTCCAAGCGCGCCCAGCGCAAACCGCTCACCGCGAGCGAAGCCCGGCGCGCCCTCAAGCACGCCAAACTCACCACCCGCCGCATCCGCGAGGACGGCGACCCCCTGCACGGCAGCTACGCCGCGCCCTGCCGCTCCTGCGCCGCCATGCTGGCCCACTTCGGCGTCCGTACGGTCGACCTCACCGCCCCCGGCGGCACCCCCGGCACCACGCGCACCACGCGCACCACCGGCACCACCCCGCGCCCGACGATCCCCACGCAGAACGGCTGAACGCGCCCGCATGCCCGACCTCACCAGCACCCGCTTCCCGGTCAACGTCGACGCCGCCCTCCGCGAGGCCGGCTGGCAGCCCGGCCGCTGGGACATCCAACGCGCCGAACAATGGGCCGACACCCTCCGCGCCCACACCTCACCCGCGGGCCACCGGCACCACGTCTTCCCCGCCGTCGTCGAAGCCTGGGCCGAATTCGGCGGACTGCGCGTCACACCCCCCGGACACGGGCGGCAGATAGCCCCCGCCCCCCTGCTCTTCGACCCCCTCGCCGGACTCCACCTCGCCCGCACCCTCGGCGACCTCGGCCGCGCCCTCGACACCGAACTCGCCCCCCTCGGCGAAGAAGGCGAGAACAGCGAACAGCGCGCCATCCTCGCCATGGACACCGAAGGCCGCGTCTACAGCATCGACCACACCGGGGACTGGTACCTCGGCCGCGACATCGACGCCGCCCTCGCCACCCTCGTCACCGGCACCCAGCCCACCCGCCTGACCGCCGGCCCCTGAGACCGGGGAAGTACGGGGAGACCGAAGGACCACAGGTCCCCGGCCTCCAGGACACTCACGCCCCCGCCGGAACCACCGGGACCACCGGAACCACCGGCACCGGCAGCACCGCGCTCACCCGGAAACCGCCCGCGTCCGTCGGCCCCGACACGAACACCCCGCCCAGCCGGGTCACCCGCTCCCGCATCCCCACCAGACCATTGCCCCCGCTCGGCAGATCCGCGGCCGCCGCCGACGCGTCCGACGGACCGTTCTCCACCTGCATCGCCACCTCCGCCCCCCGATGCGCGAGCCGCACCACCACCTCGGCACCCGCCGCGTGCTTGTGCACGTTCGTCAACGCCTCCTGCACCACCCGGTACGCCGTCCGCTCCACCGCCGCCGCGTACACACGCACCTCCCCCATCACCACGAACTCCACCACCGCACCCGCCTGACGCGACTGCTCCACCAACGCCTCCAGCGCGTCCAGCCTCGGCCCGTCGCCCGCCTCGGCCGCACCCCCCACAGCCCCCTCGGCACCCACGTCCCCCGGACGCCCCGGATACCCCGGATACCCCTGCTCCGCCGGAACCCCCGAGACCGACACCGCCGCCTCCGCCGCAGCCGCGGCAGCCCGGCCCACCGCCGCCAACGGCGGCACCGCGGGACCCGCCACCGGAGCCTCCTCCCGCAGCACCCCCAACATCTCCCGCAGCTCCGTCAACGCCTGCCGGCCCATGTCCCCCACCAGCGCCGCGTTCCGCACCGCCTTCTGCGGATCCTTCAACGCCACCGCCTGCAACGCCGCCGCGTGCACCACCATCAACGACACCCGGTGCGCCACCACGTCGTGCATCTCCCGAGCGATCCGCCGCCGCTCCTCCTGCCGCGCCCACTGCGCCCGCTGCTCCGCCCGGTCCGCGAGCAACGACAGCTCCTGCTCCAGACTGTCCGCCCGCTCCCGCAACGACTCCATCAGCCGCCGGCGCGCACCTATGTAAAGGCCGAGCAGCACCGGCGGAGCGTTCAGCCCCAGCGTCATGAACAACGACACGACCGGCACGTACCAGCCGCTCGGATCGAAATCCTGCTGCCCCATATCCGCCTGCGCGACGTCCTCGCGCATCCGGGACACCATCACGACGAACATCGCGACCGTCGACATCACCGCCAGCGACGCCGTGAACCGCCGCGGCACCTCGGACGCGGCCAGCGTGTACAGACCGACGATCCCCATCAGGAAACCCATCTCGGCCGGCGCCATCGCCACCGAGAACAGCACGACCGTTATCGGCCACCGGCGCCGCACCACCAGTACGGACCCCACGGCGAGACCGATCAGCACGCCCAGCGGCACCGGCAACGACACCCGGTGCGCGAACGCGACCCCTTCCGCCCCGCACTCCAGCGCCGACACCACGGCCAGCGCGACATCCAGCGCCACACTGCGGCGCTTCCCCCACCACCACCAGCTGCGCGAGACGCCCCGGGCGCCCGTCACGTCCTGATCTGCCCCCGTTGCGGTCATGGCACCCACCCTACGGGCGGGTGCCACCGATTTTCCCCCCGCCGACGCGCCCTGGAACGGCGCCCGTCAACCTCGTGCGCACACCCGTCCCTCGAACTAACGAATCGCCCGAATTTTCGACCCGGACCCCCACATTCCGGGCGAACCTGAGTCCCATGACCTCCACGACACCCCCACCGCCCACACCACCCGGGCCTCCCGGACCGCCCACGCCACTCGACCCCCACCGCCGCACCACCCGCCCCACCGACTTCGAGGACCTCCGCCGGCAAGCCGTCGCCCTGCGCCGCGAGGGCCTCAGCCTCCGCCAGATCCGCGACCGCCTGAAGATCCACAACAACGACCTCCTCAACCGCCTCGTCAAAGGCGAACCCCCACCCGACTGGACCCGCCGCCCCAACGCCAAGGACGACCTCCGCGAGCGCGCCCGCGCACTGCGCCTGGAGGGCAGGACCTACGACCAGATCCAGCTGGAGCTGGGCTGCTCGAAGAGCTCGATCTCGCTGTGGGTACGGGACCTGCCGAAACCGGAGCGGAAACGGACACGGGAGGAGGCGTCGGCGATCGCCAGGAAGGGGTGGGAGGCGACACTGCGCATCCGCGAGGAGCAACGCCAAGCGCGTAAGAACACGGCCCGGGACGAGGTCGGGAATATGACGGAGCGCGAGCTGTTCCTCGTCGGTGTCGGCCTCTATTGGGCAGAGGGCGCGAAGAGCAAACCGTACGACCGCCGCGAGTCGGTCACGTTCGTCAACAGCGACCCCAACATGATCAGAATCTATCTCGCCTGGCTGACTCTGCTCGGGATCGATCGCGAGCGGTTGCGTTTCCACGTCATGATCCACGAGAACGCCGATATCGAAAGGGCGGAACGCTACTGGGCCGATCTGGCACAGGTCGACGTCACCACACTCGGCAAGACGACCTTGAAGCGGCACAACCCCAAGACGGTGCGGAAGAACGTCGGCGACGACTACTACGGCTGCCTGGCCATCAACGTTCGCCAGGGAGCGGGCCTGTATCAACGCATCGAGGGATGGTGGTCCGGCTTGGTGGTAGAGGCTCAGCGTCTAACCACGTAGGCTGGCCCCGCTATCCCGGGTTGCTCTGTCGGCAGGGGCAACTGGACTTTGAATCCAGGTACGACGCAGGTTCGACTCCTGCCCCGGGAGCAACACAGTTCGGGTCCCGACCACTCCAGGTCGGGGCCCTTACTCATGCCCCGCCCCATACCCCCCGGTATCCTGCGGACGTCCGACACCCGAAGCCGAAGGGCATATCCGTGAGCGCCAATCGCCCGGCAGCCGTCGTCGTCCTCGCAGCGGGTGAGGGCACCCGCATGAAGTCGAAGACTCCCAAGGTCCTCCACGAGATCGCCGGGCGTTCGCTCGTCGGGCACGTGGTGTCCGCCGCCCGTGAGCTGGAGCCCGAGGACCTGATCGTGGTCGTCGGGCACGCGCGGGAGCGGGTCGCCGCGCACCTGGAGGAGGGGTACCCGGGGACGCGTACCGCCGTACAGGAGAAGCAGCTCGGCACCGGGCACGCGGTGCGGACCGCCCTGGAGGAGCTGGGCCGTACGCCCGAGGGGACCGTGGTCGTGGTGTGCGGCGACACGCCACTGCTGTCCGGCGAGACCCTGAAGGCGCTGGCGGCGACGCACGCGGCGGACGGCAACGCGGTGACGGTGCTGACGGCCGAGGTGCCGGACTCCACCGGGTACGGGCGGATCGTGCGCGATGCCGCCACGGGTGCCGTGACCGAGATCGTGGAGCACAAGGACGCGTCGGACGAGCAGCGGGCGATCCGGGAGATCAACTCCGGGGTGTTCGCGTTCGACGGGGCGCTGCTCGCGGACGCGCTGGGCAAGGTGCGGACGGACAACAGCCAGGGCGAGGAGTACCTCACCGATGTGCTGGGGATCCTGCGCGAGGCCGGTCACCGGGTGGGCGCGTCGGTCGCCGGCGATCACCGGGAGATCCTGGGGATCAACAACCGGGTGCAGTTGTCCGAGGCGCGTCTGCTGCTGAACCGGCGCCTGCTGGAGCGGGCGATGCTCGCGGGCGTGACGGTGGTGGACCCGGCGTCGACGCATCTCGATGTGACGGTGACGTTCGAGCCGGATGTGACGGTGCTGCCGAACACGCTGCTGCTGGGTGCCACGCATCTCGGCGAGGACGCGGTGGTGGGCCCGAACACGCGGCTCACGGACACGACGGTGGGCCGCGGGGCGCGGGTGGACAACACGGTCGCGGATTCGGCCGTGGTGGGCGAGGGCGCCTCGGTGGGTCCGTACGCGTATCTGCGGCCGGGTACGGCGCTTGGCGCGAAGGCCAAGGCGGGTACGTATGTCGAGATGAAGAACGCGACGATCGGCGAGGGGACGAAGGTTCCGCACCTGTCGTACGTGGGGGACGCGACGATCGGCGAGTACACGAACATCGGTGCGGCGAGTGTCTTCGTGAACTACGACGGCGAGGCCAAGCACCACACGACGGTGGGGTCCCACTGCAAGACGGGGTCGGACAACATGTTTGTGGCTCCTGTCACTATCGGGGACGGTGCTTACACCGCCGCCGGGTCCGTGATCACGAAGGACGTGCCGGCCGGCGCGCTGGCCGTCGCCCGTGGCCAGCAGCGGAATATCGAGGGTTGGGTGGCCCGGAAGCGGCCGGGGAGCGCGGCCGCTCAGGCCGCTTCGACGGCCGGGGAGAAGGCCGTGGGCGAAAGCTGACCGGAAACGAGCGCGCCGGACACGGCGTACCGTGATACGTGCACATAAATTCGGCTGGCTCGCACACACGCGCATCGAGCGCGGGGATCAGCGGCCAGAGAACCCGTCGAGGAGACAGTGCTGTGACCGGGATCAAGACGACCGGCGAGAAGAAGCTCATGCTCTTCTCCGGCCGCGCCCACCCCGAGCTGGCCGAGGAGGTCGCGCACCAGCTGGGTGTCGATCTCGTTCCGACCAAGGCGTTCGACTTCGCCAACGGTGAGATCTACGTCCGCTTCCAGGAGTCCGCGCGCGGTGCGGACTGCTTCCTGATCCAGAGCCACACGGCTCCGATCAACAAGTGGATCATGGAGCAGCTCATCATGGTCGACGCGCTGAAGCGGGCTTCGGCCCGCAGCGTCACCGTGATCATCCCGTCCTACGGCTACGCCCGTCAGGACAAGAAGCACCGCGGTCGCGAGCCGATCTCGGCCCGTCTGATCGCCGACCTGATGAAGACGGCCGGTGCGGACCGCATCCTGACCGTGGACCTGCACACGGACCAGATCCAGGGCTTCTTCGACGGCCCGGTGGACCACCTGTCGGCGCTGCCGGTCCTCGCGGACTACGTCGGCACCAAGGTGGACCGCAAGAAGCTGACGATCGTGTCCCCGGACGCCGGCCGGGTCCGGGTCGCGGACCGCTGGTGCGACCGTCTGGACGCGCCGCTGGCGATCGTGCACAAGCGCCGTGACAAGGACGTCGCCAACCAGGTGACGGTCCACGAGGTCGTCGGTGACGTGAAGGGCCGCGTCTGTGTCCTGGTCGACGACATGGTCGACACCGGTGGCACGATCTGCGCCGCCGCGGACGCGCTGTTCGCGCACGGTGCGGAGGACGTCATCGTGACGGCCACGCACGGCATCCTGTCCGGTCCGGCCGCGGACCGGCTGAAGAACTCCAAGGTGAGCGAGTTCGTGTTCACGGACACGCTGCCGGACCCGGGTTCGCTGGAGCTGGACAAGATCACCGTCCTGTCGATCGCTCCGACGATCGCGCGCGCGGTGCGCGAGGTCTTCGAGGACGGTTCGGTGACGAGCCTCTTCGAGGAGCACTGAGCCTCCTCCGGATCGCATGACGGTCTGATCGCCTGATGGCCTGACCGTCCGACGGGCTGATCGTCCGATCCACAGGGCTTGAGCGTGGGGCCCGCTTCCTTCGTACGTGTCTTCTGTGCGCGTACGAAGGAAGCGGGCCCTTTCGCATGCCCGCACGCGCCCACACGCCCGCATGCCCACACGCCCGCACGCCCACAGCCGGTGCCGAGTGCCGCCCCGCCCCTCCCCGGGTGATCCATTTGGGCGGGCCGGAGGGGGACGGCTAGACTGTCGTGGTTGCTCGGCGAGGGAGGCCGGAGCCGTACGCGTGTCGTACGAGGTTCCGGCGGTCCGTTATCGACGCGCTCTTCGTAGCAGGCCATCGTGCAGGTCGTGGCCGGGTGACAGACACATCCGTCACCTTTCTACGAGGAGTGCACATGTCCGACGTGAAGATCTCCGCCGCCCTCCGCACCGAGTTCGGCAAGGGCGCCGCCCGCAAGATCCGCCGTGCCGACCAGGTCCCCGCGGTCCTCTACGGCCACAAGACCGAGCCGGTCCACATCACCCTCCCGGCCCACGAGCTGACCATGGCGCTGCGTACGCCGAACGTCCTGCTCTCCCTGGACATCGAGGGCAAGGGCTCCGAGCTCGCCATCCCGAAGGCCGCCCAGCGCGACCCGCTGAAGGGCTTCCTCGAGCACGTCGACCTGCTCCTGGTCAAGCGTGGCGAGAAGGTCACCGTCGAGGTTCCGGTCGTCGCCGAGGGCGAGCTGGCCGTCGGTGGCAACCTGCTGGAGCACGTGCTGAACACGGTCTCCGTCGAGGCCGAGGCCACCCACCTGCCCGAGGCCCTGACGGTCTCCATCGCGGGCCTGGAGGCCGGTGCCTCCATCCTGGCGAAGGACATCGCGCTGCCGAAGGGTGTCTCCCTGGTGACCGAGGCCGACGCCGTCGTCCTGCAGGTCCTGGCCGCGCAGGCCGAGGAGCCGGCCGCCGAGGCCGAGGCCGAGGGCGACGAGGCCTGAGCCGTAGGCTCTGCCTGACGTGACGGGGTGAGGGGCCCAACGGGCCCGTCACCCCGTTTCTTTTGCCCCCGTACGCACGACGGCATATGCCGGTGTGTGCGGGGTGCGCGCATTCGAGGACACGAGGAGACGAGACGCATATGACGGACGACGCGAACGCCCCCTGGCTGATCGTCGGCCTCGGCAACCCGGGCCCGGAGTACACGGGCAACCGGCACAACGTGGGCTTCATGGTGGCGGATCTGCTGGCCGGGCGGATCGGCGGGAGCTTCAAGCGGGCGCAGAAGGCGCAGGCGCAGGTCCTGGAGGGGCGGATCGGTCCGATGGGGCCGGGCAGCCGCCGGGTGGTGCTGGTCAAGCCGATGTCGTTCATGAACCTGTCGGGTGGTCCGGTGACGGCGCTGCGGGACTTCTACAAGGTGCCGACGGCGCGGGTGGTGGCGATCCACGACGAGCTGGACATCGACTACGGGGTGCTGCGGCTGAAGCTCGGTGGCGGGGACAACGGTCACAACGGTCTGAAGTCGATGACGAAGTCGATGGGGCCGGAGTATCACCGGATGCGGTTCGGGATCGGGCGTCCGCCGGGCCGGATGCAGGTGGCGGACTTCGTGCTGAAGGACTTCTCGTCGACGGAGCGCAAGGAGCTGGACTACTTCGTGGACCGGGCGGCGGACGCGGTGGAGTGTCTGGTGACGGAGGGCCTGGAGCGGGCGCAGTCGGCGTACAACGCGTAGGGGAGCCGGGAGGCTTGGGGGTGCGGCCGGTGGTGGAGCGCCCGGGGTCTCGCGGGTACGACTGTACGATCGCGGGTCATGACGTTCGCTCGTAATGCCGCTGTGGCCCTCGTCGTTCTGCTTCTGCTGGTGGCGGGGGCGTGGACCTCGTGGGGCTCGGCGCAGCATGTGCTGTTGTCGGGGCGTGAGCACGGGACGCTGACGGTGACCGGCTGTACCGAGGACGTGTGCAGTGGTCGTTTCGTGTCGGATGTCGCGGGGTCGTCGCTGCACGCGCTGACGATCGCTCATACGGTGGCGGCGGAGCGGGGCGAGACGCTGTCCGTGGTGGTGAAGCCGGGGACGGACGAGGCGGTGCGGGCGGGCTGGGGCGGTGGTCTGCACGCGTGGCTGCCGTTCGGGGGCGCGTTGTTGCTGGCGGCTCCGCTGGTCGGGGGCGGGATGCGGCTGGTGCGGACGGCGTGGTCGTTCGCGGCGGCGGGTGCGGCGGTGCTGCTGGGGGCGTTCTTCCTGCTGTGAGGGCCGGCGGGAGCTGATCCGGGAGGCTGCTCCGGGGGCGTTCGAGAGGCGCTTCGGCGGTGCTCCCGACGCGTTCCGGGGGCGGTGGGGCCGGTTCCGTACGCGCCACCGGGGTGTTTCGCGGGTGATTGTGATCTTTTGGCCGCTTGGCGAACGACCCTTGGGTATAGCGTGACTTTATGTGATGGATAGGCTGCCCCCGCCACCTCTCACGGCACCTCTCCCATTCGTCTCTCAGATGGACAGCAGCCCTATGCGACGCATCCTCATATCCGCCGCCACGGTGGTCAGCTCGGTCACCGCGGCTTCCCTGCTGCTCGCTCCGGTGGCCTCCGCCACCGGCAAGGCCAAGGGCGACAACGGCACCGTGAAGATCCACGATGCCAAGACCGGCGAAGAGCTCATGCAGAACGAGCCGCACGTCTGCGCGTTCTACCTCGACGGCTTCAAGTTCGACGGCGCCCAGAAGGTCTCCTGGTCGATCAAGGGCCAGGCGCCGACCAAGGACCTGGAGGGCACCTCGGGTTCGCTCACGATGGACGGTTCCGGCCACGGCCGCACCGACGACCTGAAGCTGCCGAACGGCCACTACAAGCTCACCTGGAACTTCGTGGGCGAGAACGGCAACGGCAAGCAGAAGGTCTTCTGGGTCAAGTGCGACGAGACCGAGCCGGGCGAGCCCGGTACGCCGGTCGAGCCGACCCCGGGCGAGACCCCCGGCACTCCGGGCGAGACGCCGGGCACCCCCGGCGAGACCCCGGGCACCCCGGGCGAGACGCCGGGTGAGCCGGGCGAGACCCCCGGCACCCCGGGTGAGACCCCGGGCACCCCGGGCGAGACGCCGGGCACCCCCGGTGAGACCCCCGGCACCCCCGGTGAGACCCCGGGCACCCCGGGCGAGACCGCGGGCACCCCGTCGCCCTCCGCCACCACGCCCGCGACCGGCTCCACCGGTGGCGACAACGGCACCGGCTCCAACGGCGGCGAGAACGGCAGCACCGAGGGCGACCTGGCCCAGACCGGTTCCAGCGCCCCCGTCGGCATCATCGCCGGTGTCGCCGTGGTCCTCGCGGCCGCCGGTGCCTTCCTGGTGAGCCGTCGCCGCAAGGCCCAGCAGGGCTGAGTCCCGGCGGCAAGGGCGGTGATGACGGCACATCACCCCGAAAGACCCGGGCTGACCCGTCGTCCGTCACCCGCCGCCCTTCGCTGACAGAAGTGCCCCCGTGGAGCGATCCACGGGGGCACTTCTCGTATCCGTATCCGTATCCGTATCCGCGTTCGTATCGAACGCGGGTTGCCTCAGCCGGTGTTGCGCAGTCCGGCCGCCACTCCGTTGACGGTGAGCAGCAGGGCGCGGGCGAGCAGCGGGTCGGGTTCCGCTCCCGCCTCGGCGGCGGCGCGCTGCCGGTCGAGGAGGGCGACCTGGAGGTAGGAGATGGGGTCCAGGTAGGCGTCGCGGATGGCGAAGGTCTGCTGGAGGACGGGGTTGGAGTCGAGCAGCCGCTCGCCGCCGGTCACCTTGAGCACCTCGGCGACGGTGCGGGCGTGTTCGGTCTCGATGGTCTCGAAGACGTGCCGCAGGTCGTCGGGGACGAGGGTGTCGACGTAGTGGCGGGCGATCCGCAGGTCGGTCTTGGCCAGCGTCATCTCGACGTTGGAGACGAAGTTGCGGAAGAAGTGCCACTGTTCGTACATCTCGCCGAGGACGGCGTCGAGGCCGGCTTCGCGCAGGGCCTTGAGGCCGGAGCCCACGCCGTACCAGCCGGGGACGATTTGCCGGGACTGGGTCCAGCCGAACACCCAGGGGATGGCGCGCAGTCCGTCGAGTCCGGCGCCGGAGTCGGGGCGGCGGGAGGGGCGGGAGCCGAGGTGGAGGTCGGCGAGCTGGTCGACGGGGGTGGAGGCGAAGAAGTACGCGGGCAGGTCGGGGTCCTCGACGAGCCGCCGGTACGCGCCGTGGGCGGCGTCGGAGACGGTGTCCATCGCGGCGTCCCAGCGGGCGAGGGCCTCGTCGGACTGGCGCGGCGCGGTGTGCAGGGCGGATGCCTGGAGGGTGGCGGCGACGGTCAGTTCGAGGTTCTCGCGGGCGAGGGACGGGATGAGGTACTTGTCGGAGATGACCTCGCCCTGCTCGGTGACCTTGATCTCGCCCTCCAGGGTGCCCCAGGGCTGGGCGAGGATCGCGTCGTGGGAGGGGCCGCCGCCTCGGCCGACGGTGCCGCCTCGGCCGTGGAAGAGGCGGAGCCGTACGCCGTAGCGGTGGGCGACGTCGCGCAGCCGGCGCTGGGCGCGGTGGATCTCCCACTGGGAGGTGGTGATGCCGCCGAACTTCGAGGAGTCGGAGTAGCCGAGCATGACCTCCTGGACGTCGCCGCGCAGGGAGACGAGCCGGCGGTAGGAGGGGTCGGCGAGCATGTCGTTGAGGATGACGTCGGCGGCCCTGAGCTCGTCGGTGGTCTCCAGGAGGGGGACGATGCCGATCTTCGCCCAGCCGGCGTGCAGGTCGAGCAGGCCGGCCTCGCGGGCGAGGACGGTGGCGGCGAAGACGTCGTCGGCGCCCTGGCACATGGAGATGATGTACGACTCGATGACGTGCGGGCCGAAGACCTCCAGGGCGCGGCCGACGGTCCCGAAGACGCCGAGGGTCTTCTGTCCGGCGGCGTCGAGCGGGGCCGGGGTGGGGGCGAGGGGGCGGCGCGAGCGGAGTTCCTTGGCGAGGAGCTTCTGGCGGTACTCGCGGGGCATGTCGGCGTAGCGCCAGGATTCCTCGCCGAGCCGGTCGAAGAGCTGGCCGAGGGCGTGGTGGTGGGCGTCGGCGTGTTCGCGGACGTCCATGGTGGCGAGCTGGAGGCCGAAGGCGGCGAGGGTGCGGATGGTGCGGTCCATCCGGCCGTCGGCGAACAGGCCGCCGCGGTGTTCGCGCAGGGAGGTCTGGACGAGGGTGAGGTCGCGCAGCAGCTCGTCGGTGCCGAGGTAGTCGCGGCCGTCCTGGTGGGGGGTGCCCTTGGCGAGGCGGTCGCGGGTGTTGAGGAGCTTCTGGCGGACGCAGGTGACCTTGAGCCGGTAGGGCTCCTCGGCGTTGAGGCGCTTGTAGCGGGGGCTGATCTCGGGGAGGCGTTCGAGGTCGGCCTGGAGCGATTCGAGGAGTTCCTCGGTGGCGCCCGCGTACCGGATGGAGTTGGAGAGCAGTCCGCGCAGGAAGTCGACGAGTTCGAGGGCGTCGGTGATGCCGTGCTCGTGCTGGAGGATCAGGACGTCCCAGGTGACCTGCGGGGTGACGTTGGGGTTGCCGTCGCGGTCGCCGCCGATCCAGGTGCCGAAGGTGAGGGGGCGGGTGCCGGCGGGCAGTTCGAAGCCGACGCGCTCCAGTTCGGCGGCCAGGTCCTCCAGGACGTCGCCGACGGCGTCGGCGTGCAGTTCGTCGAGGTAGTAGATGGCGTTGCGGGCCTCGTCGGAGGGCTCCGGGCGGACCACGCGGAGTTCGTCGGTCTGCCAGATGAGGTCGATGTTCTCGGCGAGCCGCAGGTCGTGGCGGCGCCGGTCGGCCTCGATGACGGGGGTGTCGAGGAGGGCGGCGATGCGGCGCAGCTTGTTGAGGACGGAGCGGCGGGCGGCCTCGGTGGGGTGGGCGGTGAAGACCGGCCGCACGTTGAGGTTGCGGATGGTGGCGCGTACGTGGTCGGCGTCGCCGTCCTTGAGCATGTCGGCCGTACGGGCGAGCAGTCCGCCCTCGGCGGCCCGCTTGTCGCGCAGTTCGCGGCCCCGGTGCACCTGTTCGGTGACGTTGGCGAGGTGGAAGTAGGTGGAGAACGCGCGCACGAGCTGGGCGGCGGTCTCCAGTTCGACTCCGCGCAGCAGCTCGGCGGCGGCGTCGCCGTCCTCGCGGGTGAGGCGGCGCACCTTCTCGACGAGTTCCAGGAGCGCGGGGCCCTCCTGGCGGACGAGGGTCTCGCCCAGCAGGTCGCCCAGTCGGCGGATGTCGGAGCGCAGCTCGGAGCTGGCGGTGGGGGTCTGGTCGGCACTGCTCACAGGTGTGGCTCCTTGCAGTGTTTGAGCACGTCTGGAGGGGTTCTGCAGGCTTGCGGACCGCGCTGTCCGGCGCACCCAGGATAGGTGTCCGGGTGCGCGGCACGGGCCATGCCCCGGTTTGCCGGTCTTGCCGGGCGGGAAGGCGCTGCCATACTTACGATGCCGTAGGTTACGGAGGCGTAGCTATGTCTCCGGGCAGCCCCTAGGCACCCCCACCCTCACGCTCTTCCCAAGGGACACCCATGACCACAACCTCCGAGGTGACGTCCGCGACCGAGCGGACCGCCTCGCCCGCCGCCGGCCAGGCCGGGCCGTCCGCCACGCTGGGCGGGGACAGCAAGCGTTCGATCGAGCAGATCACGCTGCTGCTGTTCATCTTGGTGCCCTTCCTCGCTCTGCTCGCGGCGGTGCCGCTGGCCTGGGGCTGGGGGGTGAGCTGGCTGGATCTGGGGCTGATGACGGCGATGTACTACATCGGCTGCCACGGCATCACGATCGGCTTCCACCGCTACTTCACGCACGGCGCGTTCAAGGCGAAGCGTCCGCTGCGGATCGCGCTGGCGATCATGGGGTCGCTGGCGGTCGAGGGTCCGGTGGTGCGCTGGGTGGCGGACCACCGCAAGCACCACCGGTTCTCGGACGCGGAGGGCGATCCGCATTCGCCGTGGCGGTACGGCGAGACGGTGCCGGCGCTGATGAAGGGCCTGTGGTGGGCCCACATCGGCTGGATGTTCGACGAGGAGCAGACGCCGCAGCAGAAGTACGCGCCCGATCTGATCAAGGACCCGGCGATCCGCCGTATCTCCCGGCAGTTCGTCATGTGGACGATCGTGTCGCTGCTGCTGCCGCCGCTGGTGGGCGGGCTGGTCACGATGTCGTGGTGGGGCGCGTTCACCGCGTTCTTCTGGGGCTCGCTGGTGCGGGTGGCGCTGCTGCACCACGTCACCTGGTCGATCAACTCGATCTGCCACGCGGTGGGCAAGCGTCCGTTCAAGTCGCGGGACCGTTCGGGCAACGTGTGGTGGCTGGCGGTGCTGTCGTGCGGCGAGTCCTGGCACAACCTGCACCACGCCGACCCGACGTCGGCGCGGCACGGGGTGCTGCGCGGCCAGATCGACTCCAGCGCCCGGCTGATCCGCTGGTTCGAGCTGCTGGGCTGGGCGTCCGACGTGCGCTGGCCGGGCAAGGACCGGATCGACGCCCGGCGCCGGACACCGGCCGCAGACGCGGCATGATGGAGGACGTGGCGATCGACGGCGGTACCAGCGGTACGAACGAGCAGAAGCCCCGGCGCGGCCGCCGGGTGAGGATGACGGGCGCGGAGCGCCGTGAACAGCTCCTCGACATCGGTCGCACGCTCTTCGCGGCGAAGGGCTTCGAGGGCACCTCGGTGGAGGAGATCGCGGCGAAGGCCGGGGTGTCCAAGCCGGTGGTGTACGAGCACTTCGGCGGCAAGGAGGGCCTGTACGCGGTCGTGGTCGACCGGGAGATGCGCCAGCTGCTCGACATGGTGACGGGGGCGCTGACCGCCGGGCATCCGCGTGAACTCCTCGAACAGGCGGCGTTCGCGCTGCTCGACTACATCGAGCGGTACACGGACGGTTTCCGGATCCTGGTGCGGGACTCGCCGGCGGGGCAGTCGACGGGCACGTTCGCGTCGCTGATCAGCGATATCGCCACCCAGGTGGAGGACATCCTGGGCCTGGAGTTCAAGGCCCGGGGCTTCGACCCGAAGCTGGCGCCGCTGTACGCGCAGGCGCTGGTGGGCAGTGTGGCGCTGACCGGTCAGTGGTGGCTGGACGTACGCAAGCCGAAGAAGGCGGAGGTCGCCGCGCATCTGGTGAACCTGGCCTGGCACGGGCTCGACGGTCTGGAGCAGAAGCCCCGGCTGATAGGGCATCGCAAGAACTGAGCGCGGAGCGCCGGGGCGGAAGCCGGGCGCGGAGCCAGGCAGGGCGCGGAAGCCGGGCGCGGAGGGGCGTCGCACCGAGAGGTGCGGCGCCCCTCCGCCGTATCAGCGCACCGGTCGGGTGGACTCGGGGGACGCGTCCGGACCCGCCGGACCCTCCGGCCGCTCCGGCTCAGCCGGCCGGTCCACTCCCTCCGGCTCGTAGGGGGCGACCGGCTCCAGGAACTCCAGCCGGTTGCCCACCGGGTCCTCGGAGTAGAACCGCCGGTGCCCGGGGAGGTTGTCGTCCCAGACGACGGCCCCGCCATGGGTGGCGACCCGCGCGGCGAACGCCTCGATGCCGCTCACCCGCAGCCCCGGGTGGGCCTTCCTGGCGGGTTTGAAGTCGTGCTCCACCCCCACGTGCACCTGGACCGCACCGCCGGCCGCCGCGAACCAGCAGCCGCCCCGGGCGGCGAGGACGGGCGGCTTCGGGATCTCGCTCATCCCGAGCACGCCCTCGTAGTAGGCGCGCAGGAGCGGTTCGCTGCCCGCGGGGGCGGCGAGCTGGACGTGGTCGAGCGCTACGAGCATGTCTGCGCGGCCTTCCGGACGAGGGCGAAGATCCTGCGGAACGGGAAGGCGGTGCCGTGCGGGCCCCGCGGATAGACCTCGCGCAGCCGCTCCCGGTACGCGCGGAGGAAGGCGTCGACCGCGGCCGGGTCGTCGCCGAGGGCGGTGAGGACGGGCCGCAGGGCGGTGCCCTTCACCCAGTCGAGGACGGCGTCCTCGCCGGAGAGCATCTGGTGGTACGTGGTCTCCCACACGTCGACGCCGTCCCCGAGGTCCGACAGCCGGTGGAGGTACTCGGCGGGCTCCAGGATGTGGACGAACCGCCGGCCCTGGTCGCCGACCCGGCCGCGCCACTCGGGGGTCTCGCACAACTCGCCGAGCAGGGCGTGGCTGGGCGCGGTGAAGTTGCCGGGGACCTGGAAGGCCAGCACTCCGCCGGGTCTGAGCCCGTCCATCCACAGCGGGAAGGACTCCGGGTGGTTGGGCACCCATTGGAGGGCGGCGTTGGAGACGATCAGGTCGTACGGCTCCTCGGGCGTCCAGTGCGCCGCGTCGGCCTGCCGGAAGTCGAGCCAGCCGCCGCCGGCAGTGGTGCCGGACCAGTCCTTCTCGGCCTGCTCCAGCATCTCGGGCGACAGGTCGAAGCCGGTGATGTGGGCGTCGGGCCAGCGGTCGCCGAGCAGCGCGGTGACATTGCCGGGGCCGCACCCGATGTCGGCGATCCGGGCGGGCCGGTCCTGGTCGTGGCTGGGCAGAGGCGGTATTCGCGCGAGCAGATCGAGGAACGGACGGGTGCGGTGTTCCGCATGCCGCAGATACTGCTGCGGGTCCCACGTCGGTGCGGCGAAGTCCACGGAACGCATGGGTCGAAGCTCCCTCGCTGGAACGGATGACCGAAACGGAACGGGTAGTCCCGGCCCGGTCCCTTCCCCATAGTCCACAAGACTATATCTTGACGTCAAGATACTCGATTTGAAGAGACTTTATATCAACAGACCCTCTACACTGATCGTCATGGAGGACGAGGTCGACCGACTGGTCGCTGCATGGCGCCGCGAGCGCCCCGACCTCGACGTGGAACCGCTCGAGGTGCTCAGCCGCGTCTCCCGCCTGGCCCGCCACCTCGACCGCGCCCGTCGGCTCGCCTTCTCCGAGCACCATCTGGAGCCCTGGGAGTTCGACGTCCTCACGTCGCTGCGCCGCGCGGGCGCCCCGTACCAGCTCTCCCCGGGCCAGCTGCTCACCCAGACCCTGGTCACCTCGGGCACGATGACCAACAGGATCGACCGGCTCACCAAGAAGGGCCTGGTCGAACGGCTCCCCGACCCGAGCGACCGGCGCGGGGTGCTGGTCCGCCTCACCGCCGAGGGCCGTGACCGCGCCGACCAGTCACTGGCCGGCCTGCTCGCCCAGGAGCGCGCCATCCTGGCCCGCCTGTCCCCCGCCGAGCGCACCGAACTGGCCACCCTGCTGCGTCAGTTGACGGCCCCGTTCGACAACGTCCCGGGCTGAGCACCCCGGACTGAGCACCCTGGGCTGAACATCCTGGGCTCCCGGGCTGAACACTCCAGACTGAGCACCCTGGGCCGCACGTCCCGGACCGAGCCCGCACACTTCGGCGCGGGACCGGCCGCCCCGGACGACGGCCTACGAGGCGGCTTCCTCCACGGGCCCGACACCGGCCCGGCGGGCGAGCGCGACGGCGGCGAGGGTGGAGTGCACGCCCAGCTTCCCCAGCACGTTCTGCATATGCGTCCGCACCGTGTGCGGGGACAGGAACAGCCGCTCCGCGACCGCCTTGCGCCCGAGCCCGGCCACCATGCAGCGCAGCACCTCCTGCTCGCGCGGGGTGAGCGACTCGACGAGCCGCTCGCTCTCCGTACGGTGCCGGCGGGCCTCGGTCAGCTCCCGCAGCACCCCGGTGAGCAGGGCGGGCGGCAGATGCGTCTCGTCGCGCAGCACCCCGCGCACGACCGCGAGCAGCCGCTGGAGCGAGCAGTCCTTGGCGACCCAGCCGGACGCGCCGGCCTGGAGGGCGAGCGCGGCGCGCGGGGCGTCGTCCTTCTCGGCGAGCACCACCACCCGCAGCGCGGGCCGTCCCTCGCGCAGCTCCGCCACCAGCGCGACCCCGTCGGCGCCGCCCAGATCGGCGTCGACCAGCAGGACGTCGAACCGCCGCCCTTCCGCCGCGGCCCGGTCCAGCGCCCGCCGCGCGGCGGCGCCGCTGCCCGCGGCGGCCACCTCGACATC
>NZ_JBEYZX010000076.1:0-19136 GCF_040646255.1 Streptomyces sp. NPDC046203
ATCACCGCCATCCAGGCACGGGGTTGTCTCCACAGGGTCGTGGCCCGCACGGGGGCCGCCTTTCGGTGTTCGGGAGGGGTGTGGGGCGGGGCCAGCGGAGAACCGGGTGCCGCCCTTCTCGTACCGAGCCTCAGGGCTTAGCTGAAGCTGTCGCCGCAGGCGCAGGAGCCCGTGGCGTTGGGGTTGTCGATCGTGAAGCCCTGCTTCTCGATGGTGTCGACGAAGTCGATCGAGGCGCCGCCCAGGTACGGGGCGCTCATGCGGTCGGTGACGACCTTGACGCCGTCGAAGTCCTTGACGACGTCACCGTCGAGCGAACGCTCGTCGAAGAACAGCTGGTAACGCAGGCCGGAGCAGCCACCGGGCTGGACGGCGACACGCAGGGCCAGGTCGTCGCGGCCTTCCTGGTCGAGCAGGGCCTTGACCTTGGCCGCGGCGGCGTCGGACAGGAGGATGCCGTCGCTGACAGTGGTCTGATCGTCCGATACGGACATCTGCTTCTCTCCCGGGTTGGTACGGAGACTGCTTGCCGACGGTGCAACCGGCGGGGCCGCGGATTCATTCCGGGCCGGGCACGTCTTTCCCTTTCATGCTCGCACACGACATCCGGCGGCGGTCCCGCCGTGCGCCCGGAGGGCGAATACGTCACATCGACACTATGGCCATCGTCAAACTGACACGAACCGGATATGATAGATAGCGTCATTTAGACGAAAAGTGTGACAGGCAACCCGTAGAAAGGGTGCGTGACGTGACCACCGCCCAGCCCCTGGACGTCCAGCCGACGCCGCTCGCCCTCCTCCTGCTCGGCCGGGAGGCCGACCCGAAGAGCGAGCGCGGCGTGGAGTGCCCCGGCGACCTGCCCTCGCCCTCCGACCCGGATCTGGTGGCGCGCGCCCGCGCGGCCAAGGAGAAGCTCGGGGACAAGGTCTTCGTACTCGGCCACCACTACCAGCGCGACGAGGTCATCCAGTTCGCCGACGTCACGGGCGACTCGTTCAAGCTCGCGCGGGACGCGGCGGCCCGCCCGGAGGCCGAGTACATCGTCTTCTGCGGTGTGCACTTCATGGCCGAGTCGGCGGACATCCTGACCGGCGACGACCAGAAGGTCGTCCTGCCGGACCTGGCGGCCGGCTGCTCGATGGCCGACATGGCCACCGCCGAGCAGGTCGCCGAGTGCTGGGACGTGCTGACCGACGCGGGGATCGAGACGAGCGTCGTGCCCGTCTCGTACATGAACTCCTCCGCCGACATCAAGGCCTTCACCGGCCGGCACGGCGGCACCATCTGCACCTCCTCCAACGCCAAGAAGGCCCTGGAGTGGGCCTTCGAGCAGGGCGAGAAGGTGCTGTTCCTGCCGGACCAGCACCTGGGCCGGAACACCGCCGTGCGCGACATGGGCCTGTCCCTGGACGACTGCGTGGTCTACAACCCGCACAAGCCGAACGGCGGGCTGACCGCCGAGGAGCTGCGCGCCGCGAAGATGATCCTGTGGCGCGGGCACTGCTCGGTGCACGGCCGCTTCAGCCTGGACTCGGTGAACGAGGTCCGCGAGCGGATACCGGGCGTCAACGTCCTGGTCCACCCCGAGTGCCGGCACGAGGTCGTCGCCGCGGCCGACTACGTGGGCTCGACGGAGTACATCATCAAGGCCCTGGAGGCGGCCCCGGCCGGCTCGAAGTGGGCGATCGGCACCGAGCTGAATCTGGTCCGCCGACTGGCGAACCGTTTCGCCCCCGAGGGCAAGGAGATCGTCTTCCTCGACAAGACGGTCTGCTTCTGCTCGACCATGAACCGCATCGACCTGCCGCACCTGGTCTGGGCGCTGGAGTCGCTGGCCGAGGGCAACCTGGTCAACCGGATCCAGGTCGACCAGGAGACCGAGCACTTCGCCAAGCTCGCGCTGGAGCGGATGCTGGCGCTGCCGTAACGATTCCTCGTACGGCAGACCGATACGCCAGCACACCGATACGCCAGCACACCGGCACACCGAAGGGGTGCCCCGCGCGATGCGGGGCACCCCTTCGTCTGTACGTGAGGCCGGGTCGTGCCGTACGGATCAGGCCGTACGGATCAGACCGCGGCCGGCTCCTCCTTCGCCGACGGCGGGACGGAGGTGTCGCCGTCACCGTCGCCGTCCCCGGCCTTCGCCGCCCGCTTGTCGGCCTTCTTCTTCGCGCGGCGCTCCTTGCGGAGCTCCACCATCGCGTAGAGCGTCGGCACGAGCAGCAGCGTCAGCAGCGTCGAGGTGACCAGACCGCCGATCACCACCACGGCCAGCGGCTGGGCGATGAAGCCGCCCTCGCCGGTGACGCCGAGCGCCATCGGGATCAGCGCGAAGATCGTCGCCAGCGCCGTCATGAGGATCGGGCGCAGCCGGTGCCGACCGCCCTCGATCACGGCCTCGATGACGCCGAGGCCCTGGGCCCGGTACTGGTTGATCAGGTCGATCAGGACGATCGCGTTGGTGACCACGATGCCGATCAGCATCAGCATGCCGATCATCGCCGGGACGCCCATCGGGGTGCCGGTCACGACCAGCAGACCGATCGCGCCGGTGGCGGCGAACGGGATGGAGACCAGCAGGATCAGCGGCTGGATCAGCGAGCGGAAGGTCGCGACCAGCAGCATGAAGACGATCGCCACGGCGGCGAGCATCGCCAGGAGCATGTTGACCAGGGCCTCGGACTGGTCCTGCGAGACACCGCCGATGGACACGGTCGCGCCCTCGGGCAGGTCCAGCGCGTCGAGCTTCTTCTGGAGGTCGAGGCTGACCGAACCGGTGTCGTCCGTGGTCGGCTGGGCCGTGACGGTGGCGGTGCGGGCGCCGTCGATCCGGGCCAGCGAGACCGGGCCGGGCACCAGGCGTACGTCCGCGATGTCACCCAGCTTCACCGGGCCGAGCGGCAGCGCCTTCAGCTCGGCGAGGGTGGTGGCCGGACGCGCCGAGGTGATGACGACGTCCCGCTCGGTGTCGTCGAGGACGGCCTTGGCGGCCGGGGTGCCGTGCACCGCCTGGGCGACGATCATGCCGAGGGTCGCGTTGTCGAACCCGGCGTCGGCGGCCTTCGGGGTGGCCGTCACCGAGATCCGGGGCACCGACTGGGAGAGGTCGCTCTGCACGTCGGTGACGTTCTTGAGCTCCCCGACGGCCTTCTTGACCTGCTCGGACGCCTTCTTCAGCAGCTCGGGGTCGGATGCCTTGACGACCACGCTCAGGTTCTGGCTGCCGAAGCCGCTGCCCGCGGAGACCTTGGTCTCGCCGATGCCGTCGAGCTTGGCGAGCGCCTGGTGCAGGGCGTCGCTGGTCTTCTCCGAGGAGGCGGAGTCGTCCAGGGTCACCTGGTACGAGGCCTGGTTGGAGCCGGTGCCGCCGCCGAAGGCCGCCATGAAGCCGGAGGAGCCCACGGTGACCTGGTAGTCCTTGACGCCCTTGGTCTCGGCGAGGACCTTCTCGACCTTCTTCGCGGCCTCGTCGGAGGCGGCGAGGCTGGTGCCCGGCGGCAGCTTCTGCTTGATCGACAGGACTTCCTGCTCACCCTGGTCGAAGAAGTTGGTCTTCAGCAGACCGCCCATGCCGAAGGTGACGACCAGCACCACCAGGGCGATGGCGAGGCTGGTGAGACGGCGCCGGGTGGCGAACCCGAGCACCCGCACGTACGCGCGCTGGAGTCGGCTCTTCGCCTCCTTCTCCTCGGCCTCGCGGCGGGCCCGCTCCGGGTCGCCCGAGGTGCCCTTGGGGGCGCGCAGGAACCAGTACGACAGGACCGGCACGACCGTCAGCGACACCAGCAGCGAGGCCAGCAGGGCGGCGGTGACGGTGAGGCTGAAGGAGCCGAACAGCTCGCCGATCATGCCGCCGACCAGGCCGATCGGCAGGAAGACGGCGACGGTGGTGAGGGTCGAGGCGGTGACCGCGCCGGCGACCTCCTTGACCGCGGTGACGATCGCGGAGTGGCGCTCCTCGCCGTAGCCGAGGTGCCGCTTGATGTTCTCCAGGACCACGATGGAGTCGTCGACGACCCGGCCGATGGCGATGGTGAGCGCGCCGAGGGTCAGCATGTTGAGCGACAGGTCGCGGGTCCACAGCACGATGAGCGCGAGGACCACGGAGAGCGGGATGGAGACCGCGGTGACCAGGGTCGAGCGCAGCGAGGCGAGGAAGACCAGGATGACCAGCACGGCCATGACCAGGCCGAGCGCGCCCTCGGTGGTGAGACCGGAGATGGACTTGGCGACGGCCGGGCCCTGGTCGGAGACCACGGTCAGCTCGGCGCCCGCGCCGAGGTCGCGGCGCAGGTCGGGCAGCTTGTCCCGGACGGCGTCGGAGATGGCGACGGCGCTGCCGTCCTTGTCCATGGTGGCCATGACGGCGAGGCTGGGCCGGCCGTTGGTACGGGTCAGCGAGACCCGGTTGGCCTCCTCCTGCTTCACGGTGGCCACGTCGCCGAGCCGGACCGCCCGGCCCTTCTCGGGCTTGATCCGCAGGTCCTCGATCTGCCGGAGCGCGGTGTAGCCGCCGCCGACCTGGACGGTGCGGCTCATGCCGTCCTCGGCGAAGGCGCCGGCGGGCATGGTGCCGCCGCCGTTCTTGATCGCCTCGGTGAGCTTCATCGGCGTCAGACCGGCCTCGGCCAGCTTGCGGTCGTCGGGGGTGACGGAGACCTGGAGGTCCTGGACACCGCTCACGCTGACCTGGGCGACGCCGTCGATGTCCTGGAGGGCGGGGACGACCGTCTTGTCCAGCTGGTCGGCGAGCGCCTGCTGGTCCTTGTCGGAGGTGACGGCGAGCACGACCGTCGGCATGTCGTCGGTGGAACCGGCGATCACCTGCGGGTCGACCGTCGACGGCATCTTGGCCCGGGCCCGGTTGACGGCCTGCTGGACGTCGGCGACGAGCTGCTTGGTGCCCTCGTCCCCGTAGTCGAAGCCGGCCATGACGACGGCGCTGCCCTCGGAGGCGGTGGAGGTGACGCTCTTGATGCCGGAGACGGCCTTGAGGCTGTTCTCCAGCGGCTCGACGACCTGCTTCTCGACCACGTCGGGAGAGGCCCCCGGGTACGGGGCGAGGATCGAGACCATCGGGAGCTCGATGGTGGGGAGCAGCTGCTGCTTCAGCTGCGGGATCGCTATCGCTCCGAAGAGGAGCGCGACGAGGGACATCAGCCCTATCAGGGCCCGTTGCGCGAGGCTGAATCTCGACAGCCAGGACATGGGGACTCTCTTCTGGTGGCGTACTGGCGTACTCGGCGTGCTGGTCACCCGTCCCGGCCGGGACGGGCCGACGGGTGCGCGTCTATACCATCAGCCATCCGAACGGGTGAATTCCTCGCCCCCCGGTGCCGGATCCCCGGGCCGCGTATACCGCGTCTGGAGTACGGGCCGGTCCGCGTGCGCGGTACGGCGGTGCATCTCTCGGTAGTACGGCGGCGGTACGGCGGTGGTACGGCGGCGGTGTGCCCGTTCCCGTACCCCGCTCCGCCGAGGGCTCCCGCTCCCCGCGCCTCACTCCGTCCGGGGGCGGACCAGTCCCGACTCGTAGGCGGTCACCACCAGTTGGGCCCGGTCGCGGGCGCCGAGCTTGGCCATGGTCCGGTTCACATGGGTCTTGACGGTGAGCGGGCTGACGTCGAGCAGCCCGGCGATCTCGTCGTTGGAGCGGCCGCCCGCCACCAGGATCAGCACCTCGCGCTCGCGGGCGGTCAGCGCGGCCAGCCGTTCCGCGTAGCCGGGCGCCCGGCCGTCCTCCAGCTCGGCGCCGCCGCCCTGGGCGAGGAAACGGGTGATCAGACCCTTGGTGGCGGCCGGGGAGAGCAGGGCCTCGCCCGCGTGCGCGATCCGGATGGCGTCGAGGAGTTCGTCGGGTTCGGCGCCCTTGCCGAGGAAGCCGGAGGCGCCGGCGCGCAGCGAGCGCACCACGTACTCGTCGACCTCGAACGTGGTGAGCATGACGATCCGTACGGCGCACAGCGCGGGGTCGCCGGTGATCAGGCGGGTGGCGGTGAGTCCGTCCGTGCCGGGCATCCGGATGTCCATGAGGACCACGTCGGGGCGGGTGGCGCGGGCCCGCTCGACGGCCTGGGCGCCGTCGGCCGCCTCGGCGACGACCTCCATGTCCGGCTCGGAGTCGACCAGGACCCGGAAGGCGCTGCGCAGGAGGGCCTGGTCGTCGGCGAGCAGCACCCGGATGGGGCGCGCGGGGCCGGGCTCGGATCCGGCCTCGGCTCCGGTCCCGGCCCCGGTCCTGGCCGCGTCCCCGGCCTCCGGCAGGGGGTCGTGGTCGGGGTGCGGGCCGGTGCCGTGCCCGGCTTCGCGCCAATCTTCGCGCCGGTCTTCGCGTCGACTTTCCCGCCGGCTGTCGTGCCGGGTCCCGGTCATGTGCGGTCGTCCTCCCCCGTACGGCGCTCGCCGGACACCGGAAGTATCGCCTGCACCCGGAAACCGCCCCCGTAGCGGGGTGCGGCCGTGAGCGCGCCGCCGAGGGCGGTCACCCGCTCGCGCATCCCGACCAGACCGTGCCCGCCGCCGTCGTCCGCGGGCTCCGCCGGGGTTTGCCGCCCGGCGCCGTCGTCGAGGACGGTGACCTCCACCGTACGGCCGACCCGGAGCACGCTGACCTCGGCGCGGGCCTCGGATCCGGCGTGCTTGCGGACGTTGGTCAGCGCCTCCTGGATGATCCGGTACGCGGCGAGGTCGACGGCCGCCGGCAGCGGCGCGCCCCCGGCGGTGTCGGTGTCCGTGCGGGTGACGTCGACCGGCAGACCGGCGTTACGGAAGGTGGCCAGCAGGTCGTCGAGGACGGCGAGACCGGACACCGGCTCGGTAGGCGCCTCCGGGTCGCCGGACTGACGCAGCAGCCCGACCGTGGCGCGTAGTTCGTCAAGTGCCGAGCGGGAGGCCGTACGTACATGCGCGAGGGCCTCCTTGGCCTGGTCGGGGCGTTTGTCCATGACGTGCGCGGCGACCCCGGCCTGGACGTTGACCAGCGCGATGTGGTGCGCGACGACGTCGTGCAGATCGCGGGCGATCCGCAGCCGCTCCTCGGCGACCCGCCGCCGGGCCTCCTCCTCGCGGGTGCGTTCGGCGCGCTCGGCCCGCTCCTGGATGGCGTCGATGAACGCCCGGCGGCTGCGCACCGCGTCACCGGCCGCCGCCGCCATGCCGGTCCAGGCGAAGACGCCGAGGTTCTCCTGCGCGTACCAGGGGTTGGGTCCGAAGAACATGGCGCCGCCGGTCAGCGCGGTCATGGTGACGAGCCCGAGCTTCCAGGTGGTGGGCCGGTCGGTGCGGGAGGCGACGGTGTACAGCGCGATGACGGCGCCGAAGATGACCGGCGCGGGGCGGGGCTCGCCGATCACGTCGACCAGCGAGACGGCGGTCGTGACGGCCAGCACCTCGATGGGCCGGCCGCGCCGCAGCACCAGCGCGGCGGACCCGGCCAGCATCAGCACCACTCCGGCGGTGGTGGGGGTGTGCCGACCGAAGGTGGCCCCGCCGTCGGGGGCGCCGTGCCGGTCGGCGAAGGAGGCGACGAGCATGCTCAGGAAGACGAGCGCGGCGAGCCCCGTGTCCAGGGCGAGCGGATGCGCCCGCAGCCGTGTCCGGACCCGGGGGAACAAGCTGCCGTCGGTCATCCGGACACCGTACGGGGTCGGCCCGGACCCGAACGACCCCCGCGCCCCGGCTCCTGGGCGGAGCGGGACACGGGGGTCGTGGAGTGGAGCGCGTGAAGAAATCCCCGGCAAATCCCCTAGGGGACGGGGAGCCGGCCTCCGGGTAGGTCGGCTGCCGGCCTGGCCCGGCGACCGGGGTCGCGGGCCGTGGTGCGACCCCGGACCGGGACCCCGGGGCCGGGACCGGGGCCGGGGCCGTCTACCGGTTCAGCCCGGGATGAGCCCGCCGTCCGAGAGCATGGCGCGGACCTCGTCGAGGCTCGCCTCCGGTGCCGGAAGGATCAGCTCGGAGGGCTCCAGGGCGTCGTCCGGGAGCGGTTCGCCGAGCCGGCGGACGGCGTCGAGGAGGCCGCCGAGAGTCCGGCGGAAACCGGCCTCGTCACCGTCCTCCATCTCGGCCAGAAGCTCGTCGTCGAGCGCGTTCAGCTCGGCGAAATGGCTGTCGGCCAGCTTCCACTGGCCCTCCCCCATGATCCGTACGATCATGACGACGTCCTACTTCTCGTAGCGCGGGTGGGACTGGTGCTGCTGGTTCTGCTGGTTCTGGCCGGTGCCGGAACCGCCCTCGATGGCCTGCTGCTGCGCCGAGGGACCGCCGGCCAGCTCCGCCTTCATCCGCTGGAGCTCCAGCTCGACGTCGGTGCCGCCGGAGAGCCGGTCCAGCTCCGCCTGGATGTCGTCCTTGGCGAGCCCCGACTGGTCGTCGAGCGCGCCCGAGGCGAGCAGCTCGTCGATCGCGCCGGCGCGCGCCTGGAGCTGCGCGGTCTTGTCCTCGGCCCGCTGGATCGCGAGACCGACGTCGCTCATCTCCTCCGAGATGCCGGAGAACGACTCGGCGATCCGGGTCTGCGCCTGGGCCGCCGTGTACGTGGCCTTGATCGTCTCCTTCTTCGTGCGGAAGGCGTCGACCTTGGCCTGGAGGCGCTGCGCCGCGAGCGTCAGCTTCTCCTCCTCGCCCTGCAGGGTCTGGTGCTGCACTTCCAGGTCGCTGACCTGCTGCTGCAGCGCGGACCTGCGGGACAGCGCCTCACGCGCCAGGTCCTCGCGGCCGAGCGCCAGCGCCTTGCGGCCCTGGTCCTCCAGCTTGGCGGACTGTCCCTGGAGCTGGTTCAGCTGCAGCTCCAGGCGCTTGCGGGAGGTCGCCACGTCGGCGACGCCGCGGCGCACCTTCTGCAGCAGCTCCAGCTGCTTCTGATACGAGTAATCAAGGGTCTCGCGCGGATCCTCGGCCCGGTCGAGGGCCTTGTTTGCCTTCGCGCGGAAGATCATCCCCATACGCTTCATGACACCGCTCATGGGCTTCGCGCGCCCCCTTCTGACGGACTGGGCTCCAGCACTCCAACATGAACCACACTACGGTTCATGTCTCCATTACCGCACTGTCCGGGACCCGATGTGCTCCTCCCCAAGGACGACTGGACGCCGCGCGCCCTCCCGCCCAGGGAGTAGTGGGACCCTTGCTTTCACAGGTGGGGACGCGCTCCGTTAGCGGATCGTTCCCGCCCGCGCTGGGTCACGCACCGGGCACCACGTACCCTTGGCGTTGTGTTCCGTAGCCGTTCGAAGGATGAGAAGGCCTCCGCCCAGCAGGTGACGGCGGACCTCTCCAAGAATCCCCGTGACCCCGAGGCCCCCAAGGGCCGCCCGACTCCGAAGCGGAGCGAGGCGCAGTCCCAGCGGCGCCGCGCGCAGTCCGCGCCGATGGACCGCAAGGAGGCCGCCAAGCGCCAGCGCGAGGCCCGCCGGGTGGACCTCGCCCGCCAGCGCGAGGCGCTGAACAGCGGCGACGAGCGCTATCTGCCGGTCCGCGACAAGGGTCCGGTGCGGCGCTTCGCCCGTGACTTCATCGACTCGCGGTTCGCCGTGGCCGAGACCTTCCTGCCGATGGCCATCGTCATCCTGGTGCTGTCGTTCTTCGGCAACTCCAACCGCCGTCTCCAGGACATCGCGCTGCTGCTGTGGGCCGCGCTGATCGTGCTGATCGTGGTCGACTCGGTCGTCACGTGGATCCGGCTGCGCAAGCAGCTGAGCACGCGCTTCCCGAACGAGCCGAAGCGCGGCGCCATCCCGTACGCGCTGATGCGCTCGCTCCAGATCCGCCGGCTGCGTCTGCCGAAGCCGCAGGTCAAGCGCGGAGAACGACCCTGAGCACGGAGCCCTCGGGCCCGGGTGAGGTGCTGCCCGTCGTCGGTCACTGGCCGACCGTTCCCGGCGGGCTGCGCGACACCGTCCGCCAGGAACTGGTCGCGCGGCAGATCGACGAGCAGATAGCCGCCCGCTACCCCGTGGGGCAGCGGCTGCGGATCCTCGACGCGGGCATGGGCGAGGGCTCCCAGGCCCTGCGGCTCGCCCGGGCCGGTCACACCGTGACCGGCCTGGAGTCCGATCCCGAGCTGCTCCAGGCCGCCCGCGAGTCGCTGGCGACCGAACCGGCCGGCATCCGCGAGCGGGTGCGGCTGATCCACGGCGACGGCCGCGAGACCGGGGTGCACTTCCTGCCCGGCAGCTTCGACGTCGTGCTGTGCCACGGCGTGCTGATGTACGCCGAGGAGCCCGACGCCCTGCTCGCCGGTCTGGCCCGGATGCTGGCCCCCGGCGGGCTGCTCTCCCTGGTGGTACGGAACGCGGAGGCGCTGGCCATGCGGCCGGGCCTCGCCGGGGAGTGGTCCGGGGCGCTGGCCGCCTTCGACTCGGACGTCTACACCGACCGCAACGGGGTCGAAGGGCGGGCCGACCGGCTCGACTCCCTCACCGCGACCCTGGCCGGGATCGCCGCGCCGCTGCACGCCTGGTACGGGGTGCGGGTCTTCTCCGACAACATCCCGGGCGATCTGGGGCTGCCGGCGGCGGACGAGCTGGAGCGGCTGCTCGCCGCCGAGGACCGGGCCGGGCGGATCGAGCCGTACCGCCGGATCGCGGGACTGCTCCACCTCTGCGGCGTCCGGGGCTGACCGGCTCGGGGTCCGGACCGGAATGCGGCCCGGAATCCGGTGAGGGTCCGCTTGGGGTCCGCTCGGGGTCCGCTCTGATCTTCACGCCCGGGGTCTTCGTGCCCCGGGCCTTTGCTTTTCGGCTTCCGGGCCGTTCCCGGTCTTCGGCCTTCCCGGCCCGCGCGCCGGGCCGCCGCCCCGCCGCTCCACGCACCCGATCGGGCGACTTCACCGAGGCATGACGGCGTGGCGGCGCGGAGACTCGGGGCATGAGACGTCTCCTGCGCTCCCTCGTCGCCATGGCCGGTGCCGTCGCTCTGACGAGTGGCTGCGCGAGCGGACTCGTCCCCCGCGCCGCGCACCCCGCCCCGGCCGTCTCCCCGCACGCCACCTCCCCCCGGGCGGCCTCGCCGCTCGCCGCCTCGCCGCTGGTGTCGAACCAGCTCCAGGACGACTACCAGCGGGTGATCAGGAACGTCCTGCCGTCCGTCGTCCAGATCGAGTCCTCGCAGAGCCTCGGCTCCGGGGTCGTCTACGACGTCCAGGGGCATGTCGTCACGAACGCGCACGTCATCGGCCAGGACCGGAGCTTCAAGGTGTCGGCGGCGACCGGCGGCCAGACGGTGACGGCGCGGCTGGTCTCCTCGTACCCCGAGCAGGATCTCGCCGTGATCAAGCTGGACACCGTGCCGCAGGGGCTGCGGGCGGCGACGTTCGGCGACTCGTCGAAGGTCGACATGGGCCAGATCGTGCTGGCGATGGGCTCGCCCCTCGGCCTGTCCGGCAGCGTCACCCAGGGCATCGTCTCGGCGACCGGGCGCACGGTCAGCGAGGGCGGCGAGGGCGGCGGCACCGGAGCCACCATCGCCAACATGGTGCAGACCTCCGCCGCGATCAACCCGGGCAACAGCGGGGGCGCCCTGGTGAATCTGAACAGCGAGGTCATCGGCATCCCGACGCTCGCGGCGGTCGATCCGGCGCTGGGCGGCGGTTCGGCGCCGGGCATCGGGTTCGCGATCCCCGCGTCGATGGTGCGGACCGTGGCCGGTCAGATCATCCAGCACGGCCGGGTGACCGACTCGGGCCGGGCCGCGCTGAACATCACCGGCCGCACGGTCCTCGGGGACACCTACGAGCCGAGCGGGGTCGCGATCGTGCGCGCCACGGCGGGCGGGGCCGCCGCCGACGCGGGGCTGCGGACCGGGGACGTGATCACCAAGGTCGGTGGCGCCCCGGTCACCACCATCACCTCGCTCGCCGAGGCGCTGGCGCCGCACCGGCCGGGCGACAAGGTGACCGTGGTGTTCACCCGGGGCGGGAAGGAGGAGCAGGCGGAGGTCACGTTGGGCGAGATGTGAGCCCTACCCGGCCCTGCCCCACCGGGGCCCACCGGGGCCCACCGGGGTCCGGCGGGCAGGGCCGGGCCGGAGGCCGACGTGGGCCCCGGGTCCGGCCCCCGACCCGCCGGATGACCCGCCGGAGCGGGTCCGGCTCAGCCCTCGGCGTTCAGCGGCATCGGGCCGTAGATCGTCGTGCCGTCCTCCGCGAGCGTCGCCTGGTCCGCTCCGCCGTCGAGCAGATCACGCCAGTTCTCACCGAGCCAGGTCTCCGCGTCGCCCTGAGTGGTGAACTCCTCCTCCGGGGTCACCGACGGGGCGACCTCGCTGCCGTCGGACTTCTCGAACCGCCACGTCCATGCCATGTCCGCCTCCTGGGGATGCCGGCACTCACCGGATGATCGGTTTGCTGCCCGCAGCGTAGCCGGGCGCGCACGGCTCGCGGCAGCGCGGGAAAATCCGAGTGTGGAACTGACTCTGCTCGGCACCGGCGCGCCCCTCGGACTCCCCCGCCCCGACTGCCCCTGCGCGGTGTGCGCGCTGTCCCGCGGCCCGCGCGCCCGGGCCGCGACCTCGCTCCTGGTGGACGGGGCCCTGCTGCTCGACCTCACCCCCGGGGCCGCGCTGGCCGCCGCCCGTGCCGGTCACTCCCTCGTGGGCGTACGGCAAGTGCTGTTGACCCGGCCGCACGACGGGCCGGCCGTGGAGGTGCCCGCCGGGCTGCCAGCGGCGGGCCGCGTACCGGACGGGCGGGAACTGACCCTCATCAGCGGCCACCGGGTACGGGCCGTACCGATGGACGCCCCGGGCACCGGGTACGAGGTGGTGTCGGCCGACGGCGAACGGCTGCTGTACCTGCCGCGCGGCGGAGCGCCCGCCGGACTCCCCGACGACCACCGGGTGCCGTACGACATGGTGCTGGCGGATGTGACCGGCCGCCCCGACGCGCTGGCCCGGCTGCGGGCGACCGGCGCCGTCGCGGCGAGCACCGACGTGATCGCCGTCCATCTCGACCACGACGCGCCGACCGGCCCCGAACTGGACCGGCGGCTCGCGGCGGCCGGGGCCCGGACGGTCCCGGACGGGACGACGCTGTACGTCGGCGAGTACCACGCCGTACCCGACGTACCGCGCCGCACGCTCGTCACGGGCGGAGCCCGGTCCGGCAAGTCGGTGGAAGCCGAACGGCGCCTCGAAACCTTCCCCGAAGTCGTGTACGTGGCGACCGGCGGCACCCGCGACGGCGACGCGGACTGGGCCCAGCGGGTCGGTCTGCACCGCGAGCGGCGGCCCGCCGGCTGGCGCACCGAGGAGACGACCGACCTCGTCCCGCTGCTCGCGGAGGACGGTCCGGCCCTGCTCGTCGACTGTCTGTCGCTCTGGCTCACGGACGCCATGGACCAGGTGGGCGCCTGGGACGACGCCGTCTGGGACAACGGCGGGCGGCGGGCGCTCGCCGAGCGGATGGCGGAACTCGTGGCGGCGGTGCGGGCGACGTCGCGGACGGTGGTCGCGGTGACGAACGAGGTCGGCTCGGGGGTGGTGCCGGCGACGGCGTCGGGGCGGCGGTTCCGGGACGAGCTGGGGCGGCTGAACGCGGCGGTCGCCGGGGAGTGCGAGCAGGTGGTGCTGGTGGTGGCGGGGCAGGGGGTGGTGCTGAGGTAACGCGGCGCTGTGCGGGTGGGGGGCGCTGCGTTGTGCGGGTGCGGGGCGTGGGGGGCGCGTTCGGGGTTGCGGGGTGGGGGGAGGTAGGTGGGAGGGGAGGGAGGTGGGCGAGTGCGGGGAGTAGGTGGGGAGAAGGGATTCGTGAGGGGGGAGACGGCGGGGGCCCGGGTAGGGTTCGGACGATTGATGTACGAGCCCACGAACGAATCCCGACCGACTTACCGACCGATTGACGTCACTAGGCGGAACACACCTTGAACCTCGACGACTTCTCCGATCTGATCCAGCGCCCCGACGGGGGGATCCGCCGTGACGCCGAGGAGCGCAGGGAGCGGCTGGACGTCCGCCCCGGGGCGCTCGGACGCCTCGACGAGCTCGGCGAGTGGCTGTCGGCGGCCCAGGGCCGGGTGCCGGTCGCGCCGGTGGAGCAGCCGAAGGTGGTGCTGTTCGCGGGCGACCACGGGGTGGCCTCGCTGGACGTGTCCGGGCGGCCCGCGGGCAGCGCGTACGAACTGGTGCGCGCGGTGCTCGACGGCGCGAGCCCGGTGGCGGTCCTCGCGCGGGCGCAGCAGGTGCCGGTGCGGGTGGTGGACGCGGGGCTGGACTGCGACCCGGAGCTGCTGCCGGCCGAGGTGACCCGGCGCCGGGTGCGGCGTGGCAGCGGGCGGATCGACATCGAGGACGCGCTGACCGCCGAGGAGGCGCTGGCGGCCCTCGAACTGGGGATCGCGGTCGCCGACGAGGAGGCCGACTCCGGTACCGACCTGGTCGTGCTCGGCGATCTGAGCGTGGGCGGCACCACCCCGGCGTCGACGCTGATCGCGGCGCTGTGCGGGACGGACGCCTCGGTGGTGACCGGTCGCGGCGGCGCCGGGATCGACGACCTGGCGTGGATGCGCAAGTGCGCGGCGATCCGTGACGCGCTGCGCCGGGCCCGGCCGGTCCTGGGCGACCAGCTGGCCCTTCTTTCGACGGTCGGCGGCGCGGATCTCGCGGCGATGACGGGCTTCCTGCTCCAGGCGTCGGTGCGCCGGATGCCGGTGGTGCTCGACGGTGTGGTGGGCGCGGCGTGCGCGCTGGTGGCGCAGCGGTCGGCGTTCCGGGCGCCGGACTGGTGGCTGGCGGGCCAGGTGAGCGGGGAGCCGGCGCAGGCGAAGGCGCTGGACCGGATGGCGCTCGACCCGCTGCTCGACCACGGGGTCATGGTGGGCGAGGGGACCGGGGCGCTGCTCGCGCTGCCGCTGGTCCGGGCCGCGGCCGCGCTGGCGGCGGAACTGCCGGAGAAGGCTGAGAAGGCAGAGCCGGCCGGGGCCGAGGACGCGGCGGACGCCGAGGCCGCCGCCGACGCCCTCTGACCCGTTCTCACACGGCCGGACGACGGGGCCGGGCATCCGGGCGACACCACTCGAAGGTGGTCGCCATGGGTGCTCGACCTGTCACACCATGCGATGCCCCATATGATCACCTTTCATGGGAGAAGTCCGCCTGCCCGTCACCGGAGCGGCCCGGAGCACGGCCCGTTCCCGGCGCGGGGCCGCGTTCGCCGTCTGGTATCTGCGCGCCGTCACCTTCGTCAACTTCCTGAGTGCCGTCTGGGTTTCGTTCGGCCAGGATCTGCGCCGGCACAACCAGCACGACTTCTTCACCCCGTACATGCTCACCGCCGGCTTCGCCTCCGGGGTCTTCACCCTCTTCCTGGCGATCACCATGCGCCGCCGCAAGCGGGCCGCGTGGATCCTGAACTTCGTGCTGTGCGGGCTGTTCCTGCTGCTCTTCGCGCTCGTCATGTTCTTCCCGGAGATCCGGGAGCACGCCCAGAACTGGGTGTCGTTCGTGTTGACGGCGGCCTTCTTCGGCGCGCTGCTCACCGGCCGCCGGGAGTTCTACGCGAAGGGCGACCGTTCCAATCCGCTGCTCGCCGCGGTCGTGGCGGTGGGCGGGCTGCTGACCGCGTCGCTGCTCGCCGCGCTCCTGGTCACCGTCACCAACCGGACGCCCGGCGCCTCGACCTTCCCGGAGCGCTGGCGGTACGGCACGATGCGGCTGGTCACGCTGGCCACCGACGCGGACCGGCTGCCCGGCATCACCACCCCCGGCTGGGTGGACGTGGTCATCAACGTGATGTCCACGCTGCTGCTCATCGCGGTGCTCTACGCGGCCTTCCGGTCCCGCCGCGCGGTCGATCCGCTCACCGAGGAGGACGAGGAGCGGCTGCGGACGCTGCTGGCCGGGTACGGCGAGCGGGACTCCCTCGGCTACTTCGCGACCCGCCGCGAGAAGAGCGTCGTCTGGTCGCCCAGCGCGAAGGCGGCCATCGCCTACCGGGTGGTCGGCGGGGTGTCGCTGGCCTCCGGCGACCCGATCGGCGACCCGGAGGCATGGCCCGGCGCCATCGAGCCATGGCTGGCCGAGGCGCGTGAGCACGGCTGGATCCCGGCGGTGATGGGCGCGAGCGAGGAGGCCGGCACGATCTACGCCCGGCACGGTCTGGACGCCCTGGAACTGGGCGACGAGGCGATCGTGGAGACCAGGGAGTTCACCCTCGACGGGCGGGCCATGCGCACGGTGCGCCAGGCGTTCAACCGGGTCAAACGGGCGGGCTACCAGGTCCGGATCCGCCGCCACGACGAGATCCCGGCCGACGAGATGGCGACCCTCGTCCGCAAGGCGGACGACTGGCGCGACGGCGCGACCGAGCGCGGTTTCTCGATGGCGCTCGGCCGGCTCGGCGATCCGCGGGACGGCCGCTGCGTGATGCTGGAATGCACCGACGACCGCGGTGACCTGCGGGCTTTGCTGTCCTTCGTACCGTGGGGGCCCGAGGGCCTGTCCCTCGACCTGATGCGCCGCGACCGGGATTCCGAGAACGGTCTGATGGAGTTCATGGTCATCGAGCTCCTCCAGCGGGCGGGGAAGATCGGAATCCTTCATGTCTCGCTCAACTTCGCGATGTTCAGATCCGTCTTCGAACGTGGCTCGAGGCTCGGGGCGGGGCCGGTGCTGCGGCTGTGGCGTTCACTGCTGAGCTTCTTCTCCCGCTGGTGGCAGATCGAGTCGCTGTACCGCGCCAACGCCAAGTACCGACCGATCTGGGAGCCCCGTTTCATGCTGTTCGAGAAGAGCGCCGACCTGCTGCGCATCGGCCTCGCCGCCGGCCGCGCCGAGGGCTTCCTGGAGGCCCCGGGGCTGCCCAAGTGGCTGCACCGCAGGCATCTGGAAGGCAGAAGGTGAGCCGCGGGGCCGTGCGGGCGTTCGCGCGCCGCGAGTGGGGGCCGCTGTACGGGACCGTGCGGGAGGCCCTGGTCGTACGGCGGTGGCGGGCGATCCCGCTGACCCTGACCGCGGTCCTCCTCACCTCGGTCCTCCAGATCGTCCAGAACCAGGACTGGGGCTATCAGCCGGTCCAGGACCTCGGCTCGGTGCGGGCCGCGGACCCGCTCGGGCTCGCGCTCCTCCGAACCCCGCTGTCCCTCTTCGTACCGGCGCTCGACCTGCCGGTGTGGGGCGCGCTCGCGCAGGTCCTGGTGGTGTTCGGGATCGCCGAGATCTGTCTGGGCCGGGGCCGGACGCTGTTCCTCGCGTACGCGGCGACGCTGGCCGGCACTCTCTACGCGCGCGTGGCCCTGGCGCTCGGGCCGGACAACCCGCTGGGACTGCCCGCGGCCGACGCGCAGGTGGTGGACACCGGTCCGTCGGCGGCGGTCGTCGCGCTCGCCGTGTACGTGTGCTGGCGCCGCCGCGCTCGCTGGACCGCGATCCTCGTGGTCGTCGCGATGGTGGTGGAGGTGCTGGTCAAGAACAACCTGGCCGGCAAGGAGCACATCGCGGCGCTCGTGGCGGTGGGGATCGTCGTCGCCGTCCAGGAGTGGCGGGAGCGGCGGCGCCGGCGGCGGACCGGGGGCGGCTCACCGGGATCCGGGTCGCTGTCGGAAGCGTCGGAGGCGCCTTCGGAACGGGAGGCCGGGCCCGAGGGCGGGTCCGGATCCGAGGGCGGGTCCGGCTCCGGCTCCGGGGGGTCCGGGCCGCGTCTCGGGTCCGTGTCCGCCTCCGTCTCCGTCTCCGCGCCCCGGCCGGCCGTCCGTTCCCCCCTGCTTCAGTCCGACGTGGAGCCCCGGCCCGGCGTCCGTTCCTGAAAGCCGCCGATCAGGTCCTGGACCTTGCGGCGCACCCGGGTCCAGCGCTTGTCGCCCCGGTAGCCGCGGATCCGGGAGCGGGCCCGGGCGCGGGGGCGGCGCCGGTAGAAGCGGCGGGCCCACCAGGATCCGGGGCGGGCCAGCCGGAGGGCGCCGACGAGGGCGACGAAGGGGATCAGGGTGCCGATCACGGCGGTCCGGAACTTGCCCTTGACCAGGGTGACGAGGACGAAGAGGAAGTTGACGGCCAGGGAGACGAGGAAGGCGGCCCGGTTCTGGCGCTCGTCGGCGGTCACGTCGTTCACCCCGAACGGCGCGAAGCCGACGAGCCCGAGCAGGACCAGCGCGGCGGTGAAGACCACCACCTCCACGCTCTTGCGGCCCTCGTCCGTCCAGTAGACGTCGTCGAGGTGGAGGATCAGCGCGAACTCGTCGAGCACCAGCCCCGCGCCGGCCCCGAAGAGCACCGCGAAGACGGCCGCCCCCAGGCCGTACCGCCCGCTGGCCACCGCCCCGAACCCGCCGAGCACGGTGAGGACGACGCCCGGCACCACGTGGTGGATGTGCGTCCCGCCCGAGGAGAGGTCGCGGAACGGGCCCTTGCCGGCCCGGATCAGCCGGGTGATGGTGCGGGTGACCAGGAAGGTCAGCACGAAGGCGGTCAGGGCGAGCAGCATCGGGAGCTTCCCGGGTTCGACGATATTGCGCGAGAACCAGTGACCCATGCCACCCTCTGCCGAATGATCAGTTTTCGTATGGTTTCGTTCTGTTATCGATGATTTGCCGACCTTACCGGGGCACTACCCTTCCGCGGATGGACGGCCTGCGTTTCGCTTTCGGCACTCTCACCGTGCTGCCCGCCCGCATCACCCGCTGGGACCGTGACGCGGCCCGGTCCGGGATGCTCTGCGCCCCGCTCGCGGGCCTCGTCGTCGGCCTGTTCGCCGCCTCGGCCGGCGGGTTGTCCCTGCTGCTCGGCGCGAGCCCGCTGGTCGCCGCCGTCCTCACCACCGTGGTCCCCGCCCTGCTCACGCGCGGGCTGCACCTCGACGGTCTCGCCGACACCGCCGACGGCCTCGGCAGCGCCAAGCCCGCCGAGGAGGCGCTGCGGGTGATGAAGCGGTCCGACATCGGGCCGTTCGGCGTACTCGCCCTCGTCTTCGTCCTGTTCGCGCAGGTCGCCGCGCTCGCCGAGCTGTACGGGGAGGGCTGGGCGCACGGCACGGTCGCCATCGCCGTCGCCTCGGCGGTCGCCCGGCTCGCCCTCACCCTCGCCTCCCGGCACGGGGTCCCGGCCGCCCGGCCCGAGGGGCTCGGCCGAGCCGGTTCTCCCGGTCGGGTGCGAGGTGGGCCAGTTCGATCGGGATGACCTCGCCCTCCTCGCCCAGAGTGCAGGTC
>NZ_JBEYZX010000077.1:0-18875 GCF_040646255.1 Streptomyces sp. NPDC046203
GGCACGGCGACGGCGGCCGCCGTGGTCGCAGCGGCACCGGCCGCCGGGTCCGTCGCCGTCGCGCTCGCGGTCGTGTTCGCCGTCGGGCTCGTCACGGCGGGGCTCGTCACAGCCGGGCCCGGCACGGTCGGGTTCGTCATGGTCTGGCTCGTCACAGTCGCGCTCGCCGTCGTACTCGTGGTCGTACTGGTCGCCGTCACCTGGGGCGACGCGCTCGCCGGCGCCGCGTTCGGGGCCGCGTTCTGCGCGGCGCTCTGCGCCTCGCCCGGCGCCGTCTCCTGGCGGGGGCGGGCGCGTTCCTGCGGCCGTTCGGCCATCGCCTTACGGCCTTCGTGGGAGGTGGGATGCTCCGTCACGCCTGGGATTCCGTCCGTCCGGGCCGGTGGTGCGTTGCACGCGCTCTTCTCGCCGATGCCGCTCCATCGGCAGGGCTAAACCCCCGGCACGAGGTCGATGTGGGGAAGGCGGTGGGGGCGTCCGCGCACGGCTCCGGCACTGCTCTCCCCCTCGGGTGGCCTTCATGGATGAACCGGTGGCCGGCCGACGGCCGGTCAGCGGTCCGGTGCTGCTCGGATGCTGCTCGGTTGCTGGTGTGCCGCTACCCGCTCACGGGTCGCGGCCGGGTCTGTGACGTGCGGCTCCGACGCCGACTGCTTGCGGAGGACGATCCTACGGTTGCCCCCCGGGGGCGCATCAAGGGGCTCGGGGTGCCGTATGGACGGCGGTACGGTCCCAGTCCTCGGGCAGGACGGGGACCGGCCAGCCCGGGTCGGGCCGCCAGCTTTCCCAGCCGGCCGAGAACGGCGCGCCCCACGCCCGGATCACCTCGACGGCCGCCTGCCCCGCCGTCCGGACCCGCTCCGCCTGCGCGGCGTCGAGCAGTCCGGTCCGCTGGGCCTCGGCGAACTCGTCCTCGTCGCGCCACAGCCAGCTGTGGTCGGGGAAGACGGAGATGTCGAGGAAGTGGTCCTCGGAGTCGATGCCCCCGGCCCAACGGGTGCGGGGCGACTCCAGGTTCACGTACCAGCTGCGGAAGAGCCAGTCGCCCTCCCAGAACAGCCACACCGACCACGGCTCGTCCGGCCGGGCCAGCTTGAGCACCCCGGCGCCGTGCCACGGCGCCCGGATCGTGGTACGGGGGGCGGTGTACCGGGTGGACAGCGGTTCCTCGTGTATGGGGGAGCCGTCGGCCAGGACCGGTTTGACGCATTCGGTGCCGGGCGCCATCCAGACCGCGAGCAGCTCCGGGGTGTCCTGGACCACGGTGACCGGGCGGCAGATGTGCACGTCGCCGGTGCCGTTGTCGCGGTAGCGCCAGAGGATGTGGTCCCCCGGTGCCCAGTGCGGTGGGCGGCCGGATGCTGTCATGGGCAGAGTTTAGGGGGTGACGGGCCGTTCGGAACCCCGGGCCGACCGGCGCGCCACCCACTGCGCCACCATGCGCGCCACCCCGGGCGGGGGTCGGGGACGGGGCCTGGGGAGGGGGTCGGGGCGGGGGTTCGGGCGGGGGTCCGGGGGCGGTCCGGGCGAGGGCCCGGCGGGGTGGCGGACGGGGGCCTGAGCGGGGCCGGGAGGGGCGGCGGACCCGCTGGTGAAGCCGCCGCGCCGCCCGTGACCGAACCCTTCCCGCGCCCCGCGCCGTGCCCCGCCCCAGGCCCGTTCCGGCCGGTGTCAGGGCCGGGTCATCCGCAGGACGTCGAGGGCCTCGTCGAGCTGTTCCAAGGTCAGATCGCCCCGCTCCACGTACCCGCCCGCGAGGACCACCTCGCGGATCGTCCGGCGCTCGGCGAGCGCCTTCTTGGCGACCTTGGCCGCCTCCTCATACCCGATGTAACGGTTCAGCGGAGTCACCACGGACGGCGAGGACTCGGCGTACTCGCGCGCCCGTTCGACGTTCGCCGTGATCCCGTCCACCGTCCGGTCGGCGAGCAGCCGGGACGCGTTCGCCAGCAGCCGTACGGACTCCAGGAGGTTCTTCGCGATCACCGGGAGCATCACGTTGAGCTCGAAATTGCCCGCCGCACCCGCCACCGCCACGGTGGTGTCGTTGCCCGTGACCTGGGCCGCGACCATCAGGACTGCCTCCGGGACGACCGGATTGACCTTGCCCGGCATGATCGAGGAACCGGGCTGGAGGTCCGGCAGGTTGATCTCGGCGAGGCCGGTGCGCGGGCCGCTGGCCATCCAGCGCAGGTCGTTGGAGATCTTCGTGAGCGAGACGGCGATGGTCCGCAGCTGGCCCGAGGTCTCCACCAGGCCGTCCCGGGCGCCCTGCGCCTCGAAGTGGTCCCGGGCCTCGGTCAACGGCAGCCCGGTGGCCCGCGCCACCTCGGCGATGACGGCGGCGGAGAAGCCGTGCGGGGTGTTGATCCCGGTGCCGACGGCGGTGCCGCCGAGGGGGAGTTCGGCGAGCCGCGGCAGGGTGGCGCGCAGCCGCTCCACTCCGTACCGGATCTGGGCCGCGTACCCCCCGAATTCCTGCCCCAGGGTGACCGGGGTGGCGTCCATCAAATGGGTGCGACCCGATTTGACGACCCTCACGAATTCGGCTGATTTCCGTTCCAGCGCCGACGCCAGGTGTTCCAGCGCCGGCACCAGGTCCCGGGTGACCGCGGCGGTGGCGGCGATGTGGATCGAGGACGGGAAGACGTCGTTGGACGACTGCGAGGCGTTGACGTGGTCGTTGGGGTGGACGTCGCGGCCCAGCCGCTCGGTGGCGAGGGTGGCGAGCACCTCGTTGGTGTTCATGTTGGAGGAGGTGCCGGAACCCGTCTGGAAGACGTCCACCGGGAAGTGCGCGTCCCAGCGCCCCTCGGCGACCTCGGCCGCCGCCTGCCGGATCGCCTCGGCGACGTCCTTGTCGAGGACGCCCAGCTCCGCGTTGACCTTCGCGGCGGCGCCCTTGATCCGGGCGAGGGCCTCGATGTGGGCGCGCTCCAGGCGCTGGCCGCTGACGGGGAAGTTCTCCACCGCGCGCTGGGTCTGGGCCCGCCACTTGGCGTGGGCGGGGACGCGCACCTCGCCCATGGAGTCGTGCTCGACCCGGTACTCGGCCGGGTACGCGTCAGGGCCCTCGGTGTGCTCGGTGTGGGCCGTCGGCCGCCCGGCCCGGTGATCGTCGCGCCGGTCCTGGTGGCTGCTGTCGTTCGTCATCTCAACCTCCTGCAAAAGTTGAGCACTTGTCGTGTTCGACCTATTCCCAAGTCGCTTACCGGCCAGTAAAAACCGTGGGTAACCCCACTTCCAGGAGGCGCAATGCAGCGCACCAGGTACAGACTCCGCTGGCCCATCGCCGCGGCCGCGGCGGCCGCCGCCGCGCTCGGCTCGTTCACCGCCGCCCCCGCCGAAGCGGCCGGTACGAGCACCGCGGCCGGGACCGGCCCGGCGACCGTCTCCGCCGCACCCCTGGCATCCGTCCCCCTGTCGCCCGAACTGGAGGCGATCCGGGCGGCCGAGGCGACGAAGATCTACGGCAGCCCCGAGGAGCGCCCGCTCGCCCAGCGCAGGACCGGGCTGATCTCGCTCGGCGACAGCGAGATCTCCGGCGAGGGCGTCGGTACGTACGAGTCGCCGACCAACGGCCCCGACAACTGGTGCCACCGCTCGCCCGACGCCGCCATCCACCGCACCGGAATCCCCGCGGACCTCACGTTCAACGTGGCCTGCTCCGGCGCGTACACCGGCAACATCCGTGTCGGCGGCTCGAAGCAGTACGCCGACGAACTCGTCCAGAGCGACAACCTGGCCGTCAAGGCCCGCAACACCCGCATCAAGATGGTGGTCCTGGTGGCCGGCGCCAACGACGACCTCCAGTTCGGGCCCGTCATGACCGACTGCGTCGAGCGCTATCTGCTCTCCCAGGGGGCCTGCAAGGACAAGTACTCGCCCGGCTGGCAGACCCGCGTCGACGGGCTCGTGCCCAAGGTCGAGCAGACGGTGCGCGATCTGCGCGGCGTGATGCGTGACGCCGGGTACGCCGACGCCGACTACAAGCTCGTCGTCATGGGCTACCCGAGCCCGATCGGCCCCGACTTCCGGGACAACCCGGACTTCCCCGGCAAGCTGATCTGCGGCGGCATGGGCTACGACGCCGACACCCAGTGGGCCCGTGACGTCGCCGTCCCCTCCTTCGAGCGCGGCATGCGCAAGGCGGCCGCCGACACCAATGCCGTCTTCCTCGACAACTCGCGGCTCTTCCACGGCCACGAGGTCTGCACCGACAACACCTGGGCCCGCGGCCTCTACATCGACCTCTCCAAGCCCGGCCTGCCGGACGAGAACTCCGTCCGCCAGTCCTTCCACCCCAACGCCCGCGGCCACGCCGCCTTCGCGTCCTGCCTCACCCAGATCTACAACGCGAACGTGCGCGAGGCCGGCTGCGCGGACGTGAACTCCTCCGGCAGCCCGGTGCTCTTCCCGCTCGCCTGGGACGACGTCTACCAGCCGCTGAAGAACGCCGCCACGGGCAACTGTCTCGACGTCGACGGCGCGGTGTCCGCCAACGACACGGCCGTCCTCGGCTGGGACTGCCACGGCGGCCGCAACCAGAACTGGTGGTACGACACCGCCCGCACCACCCTGCACACCGGGCTCAGCCAGGACCGCTGCCTGGACGTGCGCGGCGGGACGTACACGGCCGGCACGCCGCTGATCATCTGGAACTGCCACGGCGGCGCCAACCAGAAGTTCGTCCGCGACGGCGCCACGATCCGCCCGGCCTCCGCGACCGGACTGTGCCTCACCCAGGGCGCGGCCAAGGAACAGGTCAGGCTGCAGAGCTGCAACGGCTCGGCGAACCAGCGCTTCGTCTGATCCGTATCGCTTCCGTATCGCCAGGCCGCCGTATCGCCTGACCGCCGTTCACCCTTCGCGGGCCGCGCCCCCGCCCGTACCGATGTGGTAAGGGCGGGGGCGCGGTGGTCGTCGGCCGGATCCCCGGCCGGTCGGCGGAGTCCCGGACCGGCCGGCGGAGTCCGGTCAGCGGAGCTTCAGGCCGGTGCGCGCGAGCTCGTAGGCCGGGAGCAACGCCCGGTGCTCCTCGGCGTCGAAGCCGCCGAGGTGGACGATGACCGGGCCCTGCGGGGTGGCGACCGCGAACGCCCGCTTCGGAACCGTCTCGCCGTCGAAGTCGCGCACCGTGTACGTGAGCTCCACGGCGGACAGCGCACCGGCCTTGACGTCGCGGTAGGCGATGTCCGAGGCCTTGTCCTCCGCCTTCACGAACCCTTCGAGGGCCGGGCGGACCTTCATGTCCTTCGGGGCGGTCCACACCCGCAGGAAGCCGATGTTCCCGGCGGGCTTGGCGTCCACCTCGCAGACCGCGGTGGCCGGGCCCTGGTGGCGGAGTTCGTCGAGGTCCGGATCGTCGGCCTTCTTGATGGCCTTCGGCTCCCAATTAGCGGCGAGGGTGAACGAGACGGGCAGGTCGCAGGCCGTGCCCGGACCGCCGAGCGAACCGCCGGCCGGGGCCGCGGCGGGTGCGGACGAAGCGGCGGGCGTGGCCGTGGCCGTGGTGGTGGCGGTGGCCTTCGGCCGGGCGGCGGGCTCGGACGGCTCGGCCTCCGTCCCGCACGCGGTGAGCAGTCCCGCGGCGAGCAGGGCGAGGGCGGCGGGGGTCACGGCCACCCGTATGGATCGTTCCGGCATATGCCCATCATCCCGGACCCGCGCCCTGCCGATCACCGGGATTACGACAGCTTGCCGCCGTAGTCCGGCAGCTTGAAGGTGCGCTCGGCGTGCCCGCCCTCCAGGTCCGTGGTGTTGTTGCCGATGTTCGCGACGATCGTGTAGCCCTTGGCCTCGATCTCCGCGCGCTTGGCCGTCTTGTACGCGCCGACGCCGGTGAACAGGTCCGGCAGCGAGCGCACGTACAGCCCGTCGACCGGATAGCCGACCTCCTTCAGGTTCCACTCCGTCAGGGACTGGATGATCCCGGGCCGCGCGGTGACGAAGAAGATCGCGGTCCCGCGCGCGTGCGCGTCCCGCACCAGCGCGCGGATCTCCGGGATGGCGGGGGTCGGCAGCTCCCAGAACGGGTGGAAGTCCGTCTCCAGGGAGGAGTTGTCGATGTCGAGGACGACAGCCTGCTTCTCGCCCGCCTTGGCGCGGTCGGCGCGCTCCTTGAGATACGGGCCCGCCTGCGCGGTCACGGCGGCCACGTCCTGGCGCCAGGTGCCGTAGTCGACATCGGCGAGGGCGGCGGCCGAGGCCGTGTGGGTGGCGGGCGCGGAGGCGGTGGCGGCGGTGGCGGCCGGGGCGGGGACGGCGAGCAGGAGGGCGCTGATGCCGAGGGCGGCGGCTGCCTTGGCCTTGACGGCGGTGGAGGGCAAGGGGGACTCCTGGAGGTCGACAGGCTCGGGGGACGGGTGCTTGTCATGCTCGCGTCCCATCCTGGCCACCAGGCGACGGGAAGGCTACCGCTCGGTAGCGACTTTTTGACGGTCCTGTCGGGCCGGCAGATCTCGTCGGGCCGACAGGACCCGTCGGTTCGGCGGCCGGTCCCGCCGGGCGACCGGCGCCGGCCGGGATCGTCGGCGACCGGGATCGTCGGCGACCGGGATCGTCGGCGACCGGCCGGCACCGGCGCGGATACGCCGAGAGCCCCCGGCCACGGGAACTCACGTGGCCGGGGGCTCTCGTCCCCTACGCGCCGCCGGATCAGCCGAGGCCGGGGCCCCGCACCGGGATGTGGGTGAACGTCGGCTCCGGGGCCGGGTTCTGGAAGAAGTCGTTGCCCTTGTCGTCGACGACGATGAACGCCGGGAAGTCCTCGACCTCGATCTTCCAGACCGCCTCCATGCCGAGCTCCTCGTACTCGACGACCTCGACCTTCTTGATGCAGTCCTGCGCGAGCCGCGCCGCCGGGCCGCCGATCGAGCCGAGGTAGAAGCCGCCGTGCGCGTCGCACGCGTCCGTGACCTGCTTGCTGCGGTTGCCCTTGGCCAGCATGACCTTCGAGCCGCCCGCCGCCTGGAACTGCTCCACGTACGAGTCCATCCGGCCGGCCGTCGTCGGGCCGAAGGAACCGGAGGCGTAGCCTTCGGGAGTCTTCGCCGGACCCGCGTAGTAGACCGGGTGGTCCTTCAGGTACTGCGGCATCTCCTCGCCCGCGTCCAGCCGCTCCTTGATCTTGGCGTGCGCGATGTCGCGCGCCACGACCAGCGGACCGGTCAGCGACAGGCGGGTCTTCACCGGGTACTTGGTCAGCTCGGCGAGGATGTCGTCCATCGGCTGGTTGAGGTCGATCTTCACGACCTCGCCCGCGTCCAGGTGGGTGTCCTCGGTGTCCGGCAGGAAGCGCGCCGGGTCGGTCTCCAGCTGCTCCAGGAAGACGCCCTCGGCGGTGATCTTCGCGACGGCCTGACGGTCCGCCGAGCAGGACACGGCGATCGCGACGGGCAGCGAGGCACCGTGCCGGGGCAGCCGCACCACGCGCACGTCGTGGCAGAAGTACTTGCCGCCGAACTGCGCGCCGATGCCGATCTTCTGCGTCAGCTCGAAGACCTTCTCCTCCAGCTCCTGGTCGCGGAAACCGTGGCCGGTCTCGGCGGAGCCCTCGGTGGGCAGCTCGTCCAGGTAGTGCGCGGAGGCGTACTTGGCGGTCTTCAGCGCGAACTCGGCGCTGGTGCCGCCGACCACGATCGCCAGGTGGTACGGCGGGCAGGCCGCCGTGCCGAGCGAACGGATCTTCTCCTCCAGGAACTTCATCATGGAGGCCTCGTTGAGGACCGCCTTCGTCTCCTGGTAGAGGAAGGACTTGTTGGCCGAGCCGCCGCCCTTGGCCATGAAGAGGAACTTGTACGCGCCGCCGTCGGTCGCGTACAGCTCGATCTGCGCCGGCAGGTTCGAGCCGGTGTTCTTCTCCTCCCACATGGTCACCGGGGCCATCTGGGAGTAGCGCAGGTTGAGCTTGGTGTACGCGTCGTAGATGCCGTGCGAGAGGGCCTTCGCGTCATCGCCCTGGGTGAGCACGTTCTGGCCGCGCTTGCCCATGACGATCGCGGTGCCGGTGTCCTGGCACATGGGCAGCACGCCGGCGGCGGCGATGTTGGCGTTCTTCAGCAGGTCGAGCGCCACGAACTTGTCGTTCGCCGACGCCTCCGGGTCGTCGATGATCCGCCGCAGCTGGGCCAGGTGGGCCGGGCGCAGGTAGTGCTGGATGTCGTGGATGGCCTCGGCGGCGAGCGTGCGCAGGGCCTCCGGCTCGACCTTGAGGAACGTCCGGCCGTCGGCCTCGAAGGTGGAGACACCTTCGGAGGTCACCAGACGGTAGGGCGTGGTGTCCTCGCCGACCGGGAGCAGATCGGAGTACGCAAACTCGGGCATGGGGTGGCCATTCCTCACTCGGCGACAGCAGCACCGCCTCCGTTGGCGGCGCGCCCTCCAGCGTATGCCGCGCGGACGGCGGACGAGGGCGCGGGCCCCGTGGGGTGTGCGGCAGCTCACGCGGGTCGGGTACGCCGGCCACGCCGCCATGTCCCGGCACGCGCGCGTAGAGGCGGGAGTCGGACCACGCGCGCGTACGGGAGCCGGGCCGCCCTCCGGGCCGCCTGCCGAGAGCACGCGCGGATCGCTCGCGGATCACTCGCGGATCCCTCGGGGGTCACCTCGTGGACCGCCCCGGGACCACACGCGGACCGCTCGCGGGACCGCTCGGAGACCGTTCGAGGGCCGCGCCCCACCACCCGGCCCTCCGTACGTCCACAGTCGGTACGTTTTGCCTCTGGTCGCGATCTATCGCGTTTCGCTAGGCTGGGGCCGTGGACCTCGAAAAGCAGCCCCAGCAGCCGGCCGCCCCCGCCGAATCCGCCCCCGCGGCCCGGCCCGAATACGCGGACCCGAAGGGGGTGTTGCGGGCCTCGGACGCCGACCGCGACCGGATCGCGGACATCCTCCGGGACGCTCTGGCGGAGGGCCGGCTCGACGCGGAGGAGCACTCCGAGCGGATCGAGGCCGTCTACCGCGCCAAGACCGTCGGCGAGCTGGAGCCGATCGTGCGCGATCTGCCCGCCGCCCACCCCGGCGGCCCGGAGCCCGCGGCCGCGGTGGGGTACGCCCAGACCCCGGCGTACGACCCCGAGCAGGCCGGCGGCCCGGCGGAGAACCTGGTCGCGGTCTTCTCCGCGTCCACCCGCAAGGGCCGCTGGCGGGTGAGCAGCCGCACCAACGCCTTCGCCCTCTTCGGCAACATCGAGATCGACCTGACCGAGGCGATCTTCGAGCAGCGCCTCACCACCATCAACGCCACCTCGATCTTCGGCAACGTCGAGGTCCGCGTCCCGGAGAACGTGAGCCTGCGCGGCAACGGCACCGGCGTCTTCGGCAACTTCGAGGTGTCCACGCTGGAGGGCACCGACCCGCAGGCGCCGGTCATCGTCGTCAACGGATGGTCGGTCTTCGGCAATGTGGAGGCGCGGCCCAAGCGCGGCAAGTGGATCACCGACCTTCAGGCGATGGTTCAGGACAAGAAGAGGAAATATCTCGGCCACTGACGCCCGCGATCCGCTTCTTCGGGTGACCGGTTTTCGCCATCGGACGTCCGTGCTCCGGAACAGGGGCGCACGCAGTGCATAGGCGCGCGCACAGCGGGTAGGGCTCGTTGCATCGTCGCTTGCCCGCCCGCGGAACGCCGTCGTCAGGAGTAGACCGTGCTGCAGATGCCGCATCAGCCCCTCCGGGTCGCCGCCGTGCCGCCCCAGCGTGCCCCCGCCCGGGAGGACGAGGCGGGCCCCTGGCACGCGGAGGCGGCCTGCCGCAGGGACGAGGCCGGTCTCTTCTTCGCTCCCTCCAAGGAGCCCACCGCCGCTCGGCTGTCCCGCGAGGAGGCGGCCAAGCGGGTCTGCGCCCGCTGCCCCGTGATGGTCGACTGCCGCGAGCACGCCCTGCTCCAGCCCGAGCCGTACGGGGTGTGGGGCGGGCTCACCGCCGCCGAGCGCCGGGTCGTCCTCGCCCGGCGCCGCCGCCGGGAGGTCGAGCTGCGCAAGGCCGCGGCGGCCGAGCGGGTCGCACAGGCCGGCTGACGGACCGACCGGAACGTATTCGGGACCACGGGACTACGGGATCACAGGACCACCGGACCACGGGACGCGGGAACCGGACCACAGCCCACGGACTACGGACCACGGGATACGCGAAGGGGTGCCCCCACCGCACAGGGGGGCACCCCTTTCCGTACCGCTTGATGCGCACCGCGCACCGCGCACCGCGCACACCGCCCGTACCGCGCGCCGTCCGTGAAGTGGCCGGCGGGCAGGGCGTCGGAACCGGTGCTACTTCGCCCGGTCGAAGTCCAGGTTGCTGTACGCGCGCAGCTTCGACAGCCGGTGCGTGGAGTCGATCTGCCGGATCGTGCCGGACTTCGAGCGCATGACCAGCGACTGGGTGGTCGCCGTCTCGCCGCGGTAGCGCACCCCGCGCAGCAGCTCGCCGTCGGTGATGCCGGTGGCGACGAAGAACACGTTCTCGCCCGAGACCAGGTCGTTGGTGGTGAGGACGCGGTCCAGGTCGTGGCCGGCGTCGAGGGCGCGCCGGCGCTCGGCGTCGTCCTTGGGCCACAGCTTGCCCTGGATCACACCGCCCATGCACTTTATGGCGCAGGCGGAGATGATGCCCTCGGGCGTGCCGCCGATACCCATCAGCAGGTCGACGCCGGTGCCCTCGCGGGCGGCCATGATGGAGCCGGCCACGTCGCCGTCGGAGATGAACTTGATCCGGGCGCCGGTCTCGCGGATCTCCTTGACGATGCCCTCGTGGCGGGGCCGGTCGAGGATCACCACGGTGACGTCCTCGGCCGTCATGCCCTTGGCCTTGGCGACCCGGCGGATGTTGACCGAGACGGGGGCGTTGATGTCGACGAAGTCGGCGGCCTCGGGGCCGGTGACCAGCTTGTCCATGTAGAAGACCGCGGACGGGTCGAACATCGTGCCGCGGTCGGCGGCGGCCAGGACGGCGATCGCGTTCGGCATGCCCTTGGCGTTGAGCGTGGTGCCGTCGATCGGGTCCACCGCGATGTCGACCTCGGCGCTGGTGCCGTCGCCGACCTGCTCCCCGTTGAAGAGCATCGGGGCTTCGTCCTTCTCGCCCTCGCCGATGACGACGACGCCGTTCATCGAGACGGTGGAGATCAGGGTCCGCATGGCGTTCACCGCCGCGCCGTCCGCGCCGTTCTTGTCGCCGCGGCCGACCCAGCGGCCCGCGGCCATGGCCGCCGCCTCGGTGACGCGGACCAGTTCGAGGGCCAGGTTGCGGTCCGGGGCCTCGGGAGAGACCTCCAGCTCGGGCGGCAGGTGGTGGTGATCGGACATCGAAGCGTCCCTTTCTGTGCGGCGACGGCGACGGCCGGAAAACAAGAGGGTGCCTGTGACTCTATCGCCAGGCTGACAAAATGAGCAGAGGGGCCCACGTATGAGCGCGACCCCCGGATGCGACCATGGGTCCGTGGCAGGTAAGCGAGGCAGGCAGACGGTACGCGGGATGTTCCAGTCCCTCGGGGTGATCGCGATCGCCGCGGGTGTGATGTATCTCTTCATTCCGCACGACGACACGGCGACCCCGGTGAAGGCGAAGGACTACCGGGTGGAGCTGCTGACGGCCCAGCGGGCGGCGCCGTATCCGGTGCTGGCGCCCGAGGGGCTCGGCGACGACTGGAAGGCGACGGTCGTCTCGTACAAGCGCGAGGACGGCAACTCCTGGCGGCTCGGCTTCCTGGACCCCGACACGCAGTACGTGGCGGTCAACCAGTCGACCAAGGACCCGAAGAAGTTCGTCCCCGAGGTCACCCTGAAGGCCGAGAACACGGGGGAGACGCAGACCGTGGGCGGCCAGGAGTGGCAGCGCTGGGAGGGCCCGAAGTACGACGCCCTCGTGCGCACCGAGGACGGCGCGACGACGGTCGTGACCGGCACGGCGTCGTTCGAGCGGCTGGCCGAGATGGCGGGCCGGCTCCAGGCGAAGCAGGCCTGAGGGTCCGTCCGGGCCGCTGTTCCCCTGGCACGACACGACACGACACGACACGACACGACATGACGTGCCACGACATGGCATGACACGACATGAGGCATGACGAAGGCCCCCGGTGCGTCGCCGCACCGGGGGCCTTCGTCTATGCCCGGGTCATCCGGCTCAGACCGTGGTGACGACCTGCTCGAAGTCCAGGCGCGGGGAGCGCGGGAACCAGGCGTCGTCGCCCGGCTTGCCGATGTTGACGACCATCAGCGGGGTGTGGTCGTCGTCCAGGAACTCCTTCTGGAGGCCGGCGAAGTCGAGACCGGTCATCGGGCCGGCGGCCAGGCCGGCGGCGCGCACGCCGACGATGAAGTACGCGGCCTGGAGGGCGGCGTTCAGCAGGGCCGACTGCTCGCGGACCGGGCGCGCGGCGAAGAACATGTCCTTGGCCTGCGGGAAGTGCGGCAGCAGGGCCGGGAGCTCCTCGTGGAACTCGTTGTCCGCGGAGAGGATCGCGACCAGCGGGGCGGCCTGGGTCTTGGCCTGGTTGCCCTCGGCCATGTGCCCGACCAGGCGCTCGCGGGCCTCGGGGGAGCGGACCAGGGTGATGCGCAGCGGGGTCTGGTTGAAGGCGGTCGGGCCGTACTTGACCAGGTCGTAGATCGCCTGGATCTGCTCGTCGGTCACCGGCTCGTCGGTGAAGGTGTTGGCGGTCCGGGCCTCGCGGAAGAGGAGGTCCTGAGCGGCGGCGTCGAGGACGAGAGACATGCGGCGTACTCCAAAAACGATCGGGTCGCCCGGCGGGGGATCCGGGTGATGGAATGACCGTACGCCCAAGGTAGGTGAAGTTTCAACTACCCCGGGCGGAGTCCAAGCGGATAGTGGTCCGCTTCACATTCCCGCAGGTCGGCCCGCCGTCCCCTACTCGCCCGCTCCTTCGCGGCCTCCGTCCTCCGCCCCACGCTCGGCCGCCAGCGACGCGTCCAGCCGCGCCCGGGCCCCGTCGAGCCGGCGTCGGCACACCTTCGCCAGCTCCTCGCCGCGCTCCCACAGCGCCAGCGACTCCTCCAGGGTCGTGCCGCCCGCCTCCAGGCGCCGTACGACCTCGACGAGCTCGTCGCGGGCCTGCTCGTAGCCGAGGGGGTTCTCGTCGGTGTTCGTCGCGTCCGTCGTGTTCGCCGCGTTCGCTGCCATCGATCCGGTCCTTACTTCTGTTCGTGCTCGGCTTGGTGGGACATGGGACATGGGACAGGGGATGAGTGAGGTGAGGCCGGGTCCCGGATACAGGTCCCGGATACGAGCTCCGGGGTACGGGGCCCGGGGTCCGCGTCACGGAATCCGGGATACGCGCGAGGTCCGCGCGCCGCCCAGAGCCGAAGGGCCCGCGGTCCGGGCCGAGTGGACCAGAGGAGGCCGGGAGAGCAGGCAGGAGGTCAGGAGTCCGGGCCGTCCGCCGTCCGGCGTACCGCGAACTCGCCCGCCGCCACCCGCGCCCGCAGCTCCTCGCCGTCCGCGACCTCCGCCGGGTCCCGTACCACCGCGCCGTCCGCCCGCTGGAGCACCGCGTACCCCCGCTCCAGCGTCGCCGCCGGCGACAGGGCCCGCACCCGCGCCCGGGTGTGCGCCAGCTCCGAGTCGGCCCGGTCGAGCAGATGCCCGAGGGTCCGTCTGCTGCGGGCGAGCAGCGCGTCGATCTCGTCCGCGCGGACCTCCACCATCCGCTGCGGATGCTCCATCACCGGCCGGGCCAGCGCCTGCGCGAGACCCCGTTCCTCGCGCTCCACCAGCCCCCGTACGGTCCGCAGCGCCCGGTCCCGCAGCAGCCGCACCCGCTCCAGCTCCTCGCCCACGTCCGGCACCACCTTCTTGGCGGCGTCCGTCGGCGTCGACGCCCGCAGGTCCGCGACCAGGTCGAGCAGCGGGGTGTCCGGCTCGTGGCCGATGGCGGAGACCACCGGCGTACGGCAGTCGGACACCGCCCGCACCAGCTGCTCGTCCGAGAACGGCAGCAGGTCCTCGACGCTGCCGCCGCCGCGCGCCACGATGATCACGTCCACGTCCCCGTGGGCGTCCAGCTCCTTGACCGCCTGCACGACCTGCGGCACGGCGCGTACGCCCTGCACCGCCACATTGCGCACCTCGAAGCGGACGGCGGGCCAGCGGCGCCGCGCGTTCTCCAGGACGTCGCGCTCGGCCGCCGACGCCCGCCCGCAGACCAGCCCGACCAGCCGGGGCAGGAACGGCACCGGCTTCTTGCGGTCCAGCGCGAACAGCCCCTCGGCGGCGAGCGACCGCTTGAGCTGTTCGAGCCGGGCCAGCAGCTCGCCGACCCCCACCGGGCGGATCTCCGCCGCGCGCAGCGACAGCTGCCCCCGCGGCGCGTACCACTCCGGCTTCGCGTGCACGACGACCCGGGCGCCCTCCGAGACGACGTCGGCGACGGCGTCGAAGACCTGGCGGTAGCAGGTGACGTTGATCGAGATGTCGTGCGACGGGTCGCGCAGCGTCAGGAACACCACCCCGGCGCCGGGGCGCCGGGACAGCTGCGTGATCTGCCCCTCGACCCAGATCGCGCCGAGCCGGTCGATCCAGCCCCCGATGAGCCGGGAGACCTCCCCGACGGGCAGCGGGGTGTCGGCGGACGTGTTCAGAGCCATGCGCCGAGCGTAACGGCCACCCCGGACAGTGGGGCAGGGCTCGTACGGGACGGGGCCGGGGCGGCCGGGATCCCGGTGATCGGTACGGCGACCGTACGGGCGGGCCGCCCCGGCGGACCGGGACCCGGGCGATCCGACGGAGCCCGCAGCCCCCGCCCGCCCCCACCCGGAATCCGCCCCGCCCCGACCCCGCCCCCGCCCCGGAAGCAACCCCCGCCCCTGCCTCACACCTCCCGCCGCGCCCCCTGCACCGCCAGGATCACCAGCCCCACACCCAGCCACACCACGCCCACCACCTGCGCCGACGGCGACGCCTCCACGATCACCGCGATCAGGATCGCCGCGCCCACCACCGGCGCCACCACATGCGGCAGCAGGCGCGGCGGCCCCGCCATCCGGCGTACCGCGAACCATCCGATCACGCTCGCGTGCAGCAGGACGAAGGCCGTCAGCGCCCCGACGTTGACCACCGACACCAGCTCGTCGAGCCCGTTGTCCCGGCGCGCCGCCCACACCGCCGCGACCAGCGTGATCACCGCCGCCACCAGCAGCGCCACCCGCGGCACGCCCCCGTCCGTCCGGGCCAGCGCCCTCGGCAGCCGCCGGCCCCGTCCCATCGCGAACAGCAGCCGCGCGCCCGCCGCCTGCCCGGCGAGCGCCGCGAAGGCCGCGCCGATCGCCTTGGACACCGCGACGAGATCGTGCAGCCAGCCGCCCACCGACACGTCGACCGCGTCGTAGAAGGCCGGCCCCTGGAGCGCCGGGTTCGCCGCCAGGTTCGCCGACGTCTCCGGCTCCAGGAGCGCCACCAGCCAGGTCTGCGCCACGAACAGCACACCCGCCAGGGCCAGACAGAACAGCACCGCCCGCGCCACCTTCGCCGAGCCGCCGGTCACCTCCTCGGCGAAGCTCGCGATGGCGTCGAAGCCGAGGTACGACAGCACCGCCACCGACACCGCCCCGAGCACCGCGACCGCCGAGAAGCCGTGGTCGCCGACGAGCGGCGACCACCACTCGCGCCGCACCCCGTCCCGCGTGAGCACGACGATCGCGGAGACGACGAAGACCAGCAGCACCCCGATCTCCATCGCGAGGACCGCGAGGCCGACGCGGGCCGCCGCCCGTACCCCCCACAGATTGAGCAGCGTGGTGACGACGACCGCGATCCCCGTCCAGATCCACCGGTCCACCTGCGGCACCAGCGCCTCCATGGCGATGCCCGCGAAGAGATAGGCGACGGCCGGGATGAGCAGGTAGTCGAGCATCGCCATCCAGCCCGCGATGAAGCCGGTGCCCTCGCCCAGCGCCCTGCGCGCGTACGCGAAGACCGACCCGGCCTGCGGGACGACCCGCACCATCTGCGCGTAACTGAACGCCGTGAACGCCATCGCGACCGTCGCCACCAGGTAGACCAGCGCCACCGCGCCGCCGGACTTCGCGTCCAGCGTGCCGAAGACGCCGACCGGGGCCATCGGGGCGATGAAGAGGAGCCCGTACACGACCAGATCGCGGAACCCGAGCGCGCGCCGCAGCCGCCCGTCCTCCGCCGCCGGGGTGCTCGGGGTGTTCGGGGCCAGGGGGTCCGCCATGGGGCCAGTCTCGGCCACGCCGCCGGGCATTCCGCTGACCAAAACGCCGACCGGCGCGGCCTTACGATGGGACGCATGACTGCAACGCCCGCGTCGACGCCCGCGTCCGCCCGCCCGAAGCGTGTCCTGCTCGCCGCCCCCCGCGGCTACTGCGCGGGTGTGGACCGTGCCGTGATCGCCGTGGAGAAGGCCCTGGAGCAGTACGGCGCCCCGATCTACGTCCGGCACGAGATCGTCCACAACAAGTACGTGGTGCGCACCCTGGAGCGGAAGGGCGCGATCTTCGTCGACCAGGCGACCGAGGTCCCGCCGGGCAACATCGTGATGTTCTCCGCGCACGGCGTCGCCCCGACCGTGCACGAGGAGGCCCGCCGAGGCCGGCTCGCCACCATCGACGCCACCTGCCCGCTGGTCACCAAGGTCCACAAGGAGGCCGTGCGGTTCGCCAACGAGGACTTCGACATCCTCCTCATCGGCCACGAGGGCCACGAGGAGGTCGTCGGCACCTCCGGCGAGGCCCCCGACCACATCCAGCTCGTCGACGGCCCCGACGACGTCGCGAAGATCGAGGTCCGCGACCCGTCCCGGGTCGTCTGGCTCTCCCAGACCACCCTCTCGGTGGACGAGACCATGGAGACGGTCGGCGCGCTGAAGGAGCGCTTCCCCGAGCTGATCTCCCCGCCGTCCGACGACATCTGCTACGCGACGCAGAACCGTCAGATCGCCGTCAAGGAGCTGGCCGGCCAGGCCGAGCTGGTGATCGTCGTCGGTTCGAAGAACTCCTCGAACTCGCAGCGCATGGTCGACGTCGCCCTCCAGGCAGGCGCCCCCGCCGCGTACCTCGTCGACTTCGCGAGCGAGATCGACGAGAGCTGGCTGGAGGGTGTCACCAGCGTCGGTCTGTCCTCGGGCGCGTCGGTGCCGGACGTGCTGGTCCAGGAGGTCCTGGAGTGGCTGTCGCAGCGCGGCTACCTGGACGTCGAGCTGGTCAAGACGGCCGACGAGACGCTGACCTTCTCGCTGCCGAAGGAACTGCGCGACAAGAACCTGCGGGCTGTGGCGGAGTCCCTCGGCAAGGAGTGACCCGTCCGGCGCCTGGTCCGGCGTCCGGTCCGGAGCCTGGTCCGTCGCCCGGTCCGTCGCCAGGTCCGGTGCCCCGCCCGTCGCCCGGCGGTGCGGGGCGCACGCCACGGAAGCGGCTCGCCCGTCGAGACAGTGACGGAGCGCTCCTGCCCGTAACGTGGAGTCCATGAACGTCTTCGGCAACGTCTTCGGCGTGGACATCGGCGGCTCGGGCATCAAGGGCGCCCCCGTGGACCTGACCCGTGGCGACCTCGCCCAGCCCCGCCACAAGGTACTCACCCCGCAGCCCGCGACGCCCGACGACGTCGCGGGCCGCGTCGTCGAGGTCGTCAGCCACTTCGGCTGGTCGGGACCGGTCGGCGTCACCTTCCCCGGCGTCGTGACCGGCTCCACGATCCGTACGGCCGCCAACGTCGACAAGAACTGGATCGGCGTCGACGCCGGCAAGCTCCTCGGCGACCGCCTCGGCGGGCTGCCCGTCACCGTCCTCAACGACGCCGACGCCGCCGGCATCGCCGAGATGTCCTTCGGCGCCGGCCGGGGCCGCCAGGGCACCGTCATCCTCCTCACCCTCGGTACGGGCATCGGCTCGGCCGTCTTCCGCGACGGCGTCCTCGTCCCCAACACCGAACTGGGCCACCTGGAGCTCAAGGGCCACGACGCCGAGAAGCGCGCCTCGTCGAAGGCGCGCGAGGACGAGGACCTGACCTGGGAACACTGGGCGACCCGACGGCTCCAGAAGTACCTGGCGCACGTGGAGATGCTGTTCTCGCCGGAACTGTTCATCATCGGCGGCGGCGTCAGCCGGAAGGCCGACAAGTTCCTGCCGCTGATCGAGGGCATCGATGCGGAGATCATCCCGGCGCAGCTCCAGAACAACGCGGGGATCGTCGGTGCGGCGATGGCGGCGCGGACGGCGTCGGGGGCCCTTTAGAGGTCCAGAGGTCGTACGCGGGGCAGCGCGGCCGGGAGCCGGCCAGGGACGGCCGCGGCCCGCGATGGTGGGGCCCGGGACCGCGGGCGCTAACTCCGCTCGGGGGCGGGACGCCGTACCGGCCGTACGGGAGGCTGTCCGCCGGGCCCGCCGCCCGTTCCCGGTCCGCCGGTGGGGCCGCGCTGGCGCCGGTTCATGTCCCGCACCTTGCGTACGCTCGCGATGACACCGGCGACGAGGGTGCCCCCGTACAGCCACCCGGCGTGCACGGCCAGCGCCGTCACCAAGGCCATGGCCTGGCCGCCGACCCCGCCCGTACCGCCCGAGACGGGCACCACACCGACGGCGAACGCGATCGGGACCGCGATCGGGGCCGTGACCAGGTCGGCGGTCCGCACCCAGGCCGCGGTCAGCGCGCTGACCGGCAGGAAGAGCAGGCCGAAGAAGACGGCGGAGCCGTCGAACAGCAGCCAGTCGAGAAACCCGATCACCAGCATGACCGCCGAGGCGAACAGCCCCGCGCCGAGCCCGGTGAGCCGGGGGTGGGGCAGCCCGCGCAGCGCCGCGGCCACCGGCGGCCCGGGCCTCTCCACCCGGGGCCGGCCAGGGCGCGGCTTAGCTGCGACCCGTTTGTCAGCCGGGCCCTCCACGAGGGCGCCGGGCGGTGCC
>NZ_JBEYZX010000078.1:0-18712 GCF_040646255.1 Streptomyces sp. NPDC046203
GTGTCACCCATTGGTCGTCACCCCAGGTCCGTCTTGGTCGTCTCGTCGTGATCCTGGCTGGGCTTCCCCGCCCCGCGGGGCGACGGACGTGGCCGTTCTGTCTGGAGTGAAAGCACGTGGCCGGGCGCATCGAGGATTACGCACTCATCGGAGACATGCAGACCGCCGCCCTGGTCTGCCGGGACGGCAGTGTCGACTGGCTCTGCCTGCCCCGCTTCGATTCGCACGCCGTCTTCGCCGGGCTGCTCGGCACCGAGGAGCACGGGTTCTGGCGGATCGGCCCGGCGGGCGCCGAGGGGACGCCCCCCGCCCCCGCCGACCGGCGCCGCTACCGGGGCGACTCGCTCATCCTGGAATCGGAGTGGGACACCCCGCGCGGCACCGTCCGGGTGACCGACTTCATGCCGCCGCGCGCGGGCGCCCCGCAGCTGATCCGGGTCGTCGAGGGGGTCAGCGGCCGGGTGCCGGTGCGCTCCTCGCTGCGGATGCGGTTCAGCTACGGGCGGGTGGTGCCGTGGGTGCACAAGGTCGGCGACCGCACGGTGGCCGTCGCCGGGCCCGACTCGGTGTGGTTCGACACGGAGGCCGAGACCCACGGCCGCGACCTCACCACGTACTCGGACTTCACGCTCGCCCCGGGCGAGAAGATCGCCTTCACCCTCTCCTGGCAGCCCTCGCACCTTCAGGCGCCGCCGCTGCCGGACCCGGACGGCTCGCTGGAGGCGACCGCCGAGTTCTGGGACGAGTGGGTCGCCCAGTGCACGTACCACGGCCCCTACCGGGAGGCGGTGGTCCGCTCGCTGATCACGCTGAAGGCGCTCACGTACGCGCCGACCGGCGGCATCGTCGCCGCGCCGACCACTTCCCTGCCGGAGGAGATCGGCGGCGTCCGCAACTGGGACTACCGCTACACCTGGCTGCGGGACGCGGCGATCACCCTCTCCTCCATGCTGCGCACCGGCTACCGCGAGGAGGCCCGCGCCTGGCGGGACTGGCTGCTGCGCGCGGTCGCGGGCGACCCGGAGAACCTCCAGATCATGTACGGCATCGCCGGCGAGCGGGAGCTCGGCGAGGCGGAGCTGGACTGGCTGCCGGGGTACGAGAACTCCGGCCCGGTCCGGATCGGCAACGGCGCGGCCGACCAGCTCCAGCTCGACGTGTACGGCGAGGTCACCGAGGCCCTGCACCTGGCGCACATGACCGGGCTGTCCCGCAACGACTACGCCTCCACGCTCCAGGTCCGGCTGATCAAGTACCTGGAGACCCACTGGAACGAGCCCGACGAGGGCATCTGGGAGGTCCGCGGCCCGCGCCGCCACTTCACACACTCCAAGGTGATGGCCTGGGTGGCGGTGGACCGCACGATCAAGCTGATCGAGTCGGGCGACGCCGAGGGCCCGCTGGAGCGCTGGCGGGCGCTGCGCGACGAGATCCACCGGGACGTCTGCGAGAAGGGCTACGACCCGGAGCGCAACACCTTCACCCAGTCGTACGGCTCGCGGGAGCTCGACGCCTCGCTGCTGCTGATCCCGCAGATGGGCTTCCTGCCGCCGGACGACAAGCGGGTCATCGGCACGATCGAGGCGATCCAGCGCGAGCTCGCCACGGAGGACGGCTTCGTCCTGCGCTACCCGACCGCCGGCGCGGAGGCCGGCGTGGACGGCCTGGAGGGCGACGAGGGCGCGTTCCTCGCCTGCTCGTTCTGGCTGGCCGACGACCTGGCGATGATCGGCCGGGTCGACGAGGCCCGCAAGCTCTTCGAACGGCTGCTGGCGCTCCGCAACGACCTGGGCCTGCTCGCGGAGGAATGGGACGCCCGCCTCCAGCGCCAGGTGGGCAACTTCCCCCAGGCCTTCAGCCACGTCCCGCTGATCGACACGGCCCTGCGGCTGACGGCTTCGGGGGCGTACGGGGGCTGACCGGCGGGGGCCGGGGACGGGGGGCCTGGGGCGGGGGTAGGTGTCCAGTCCCCCGCCACACCTCTTCCGGCCCCCTTTCCCACCGTCCGGCGCGGGTCGGGACTGCGGCGGACCCACGCCTGACCTGCGCATGTCGAGACAATTCCGAGACGTGACGCGGAAGCGAACCACAGGTAGCGTCCGGCTCCATGGACAGTCAGGGCGGGATCACCGTGCAGCGGGCGCTGGAGCTGCCCGGGCTGCGCGGCGGGCTTCCGGAGGTCGTGGCGGGCGCCGACCGGCTGCACCGTACGGTGCGCTGGGTGCACGCGGGCGAGACGCCGAACATCGCCTCGCTGCTCAAGGGCGGCGAACTGCTGCTCACCACCGGGCTCGGGCTCGGCACCCGGCCGGCCGAGCAGCGGGCCTTCGTGCGGCGGCTCGCGGAGCGGGGCATCGCCGCGCTCGTGGTGGAGCTGGGATCGCGGTTCACCCGGCTGCCGGCCACCGTCGTCGAGGCGGCCAGGACGGCCGGACTGCCCCTGGTCCAGCTGCACCGCGAGGTGGCCTTCGTCGTCGTGACGGAGGAGATCCACACCGAGATCGTCAACGGCCACTACGCCCTGCTGCGCCGGGCCGGGGAGGTCCACCGCACCTGCACCGAGGCACTCCTCGACGGCGGCGGCGTGCCGCAGGTGCTGCGGATCCTCGCGGACTTCTCGCTCAATCCGGTGTTCCTGGAGACCCCGGACGGCCAGCTGCTGTACGCGGCGGGCACCGGGTCCGCGCCCGCCGACCCGCTCCAGGTGTGGGAGGGGCTGCGCGGCCAGCGGGCGGCGCGCGAGTCCGGGCCGCCGACGGGCGCGGTCCTCGTGGACGTGCCGGGCGGCGGGCCGGGGGCGTCCTCCGTACGCGCCCGGCTGGTACTGCTCGCCGTCTCCTCCCCCCTGACACCGGTGCACCGGATGGCGGCCGAGCGGGCCGCCGGGCTGCTCGCCGTCGTCCTCATGCAGGCCCGGCAGGAGGAGGAGCTGGCGGCGCGTGGCCGGGGCGACTTCCTGACCGACCTCGCCGAGGGCCGGGTCACGGCCGAGAACGCCCCCGCCCAGGCCCGGGTGCTGGGCTTCCGGCCGGGCGACGGCCCGCTGCTGCCGGTCGTGATGCGGCTCGCCCCGGAACTCGCCGCCTCGGGCAACTGGGCGCTGCTCGCCCGCGCCGTCCTGGAGGAGCTCGGGGCCGTCGGGGTGCCGGTGCTGCTCGGGGTGCGTCCGGTGGAGGGCCGAGTGCCGCTGCTCCTCGGGCTGCGCGCGGAGTCGGAGCGTACGGCGGTCGCGGACCGGGTCGCTGCGGCGCTGCGCGCCGGGGTCGAGCGGGCCGGTCTCGAACGCGCGGGCGTCGCCCCGCCGGTCGTCGTGGTGGGCGTCGCGGGCGGCTGGGCGGCGGCCTCGGCGGGGCTGCGGCACGCGGCCGAGACGGCGACGGCGGCCCAGGGCCTGTCGGACCGGCCGTGGTACGACGCGCGGCGCCTGGACACCGATCTGCTGCTGTGGCGGCTGCGGGACCACCCGGACCTCGCCGCCTTCGTGGACCGCGCGATCGGCCCGCTGCGCGACCACGACCGCACCTCGCGGCCGCCGCTGCTGCCCACCCTGGAGACGTATCTGGCGCACGCGGGCCGCAAGGCCGAGACCGCCCGCGAGCTGCATCTCAACCGTCAGACCCTCTACAACCGCCTGGCCCGGATCTCCGAACTCCTCGGCACGGACCTGGACGACCCGCAGACGGTGCTGGCCCTCAGCCTGGCGCTGCGGGCCAGGCGGCACACGAACTGACCGAACTGACGGAGAGGTCGTCCCCGGGCCGGCCCCGGTCCCGCCGCGCGGCGCCGACGGCCGAGCCCGGCCCACGGGCCGCCCGGTCCGGCGCGGGGCCTTCGGGCACCCGGACCTCCGGACCTCCGTACGAAGCATCGGCCCGCGTACGGCGCCGGCCTCAGCGCCCGGTCAGCTCGTCGTACACGCTCAGCACGTGCGCGATCGTCTCGTCCTCCGTCGGCCAGCCGCGCGCCTGGACGCGCCCCGCCGCCGCCAGGTCGAGCCGCCGGTCGGCGTCGTCGAGGAGCCCGCGGACGGTGTCGGCGAGCGCTTCGCAATCCCCGTACGGGACGAGTTCGGCCGCGTCGCCCACCAGCTCGGGGACACCGCCGACGGCGGTGGCGACCAGCGGCACCCCGAGCCGCAGCGCCTCCTGGGCGAGCAGCGAGCGGGCCTCCCAGCGGGACGGCAGGACGGCGACGTCGGCGGCGGCGAGGAGTTCGGCGATGTCGTCGCGGCGTCCGAGGAGCCGGACGGGGAGGTCCTCCGTCTCGATCCGCCGCTGCAGCCCGGCCCGTTCGGGCCCTTCCCCCGCGATGGCGAGGAGCGGCATCGGGTCGAGGTCCCGCCACAGCCGGGCCGCGTCGAGCAGTGTCCGGTAGCCGCGCCCGGGCCGCAGCGCGCCGACCGCGATCAGCAACGGCCGTTCCACGGCGCCGAGTTCGGCCCGCGCCCGGCCGTCACGCAGACAGACTGGGGCGTGCGCGGCCGGTATGGTCACCGGCGCGAGCCGGGCGTCGCGGGCGCCGCGCCGCCGGGCCCGGTCGACGAGTTCGGAGGAGGTGCCGAGCACGACGGCCGCCGCGCGTACGGTCCTTCGTTCCAGGATCCGCACGAGACCGGCGCGGGCGCCCTCGGCCTGGCCGCGGGTGTGCCAGGTGGTCACCAGCGGGGTGCCGGGCTCGGGGCCGCCGGACAGCGCGAGCGCGGCCCGCACCGAGGCGTTGAGGCCGTGCGCGTGCACGACGTCGGCGCCGATGCAGGCGTTGCGCAGGGCGGCCACGCTCGGCACCGGGACGACGTCGGCACCGGCGCCCAGGAAGTCGTAGACATGGTCGAGTCCGGGCGGAGCGCACACGGTCACCCGCACGCCCCGAGCCACCAGCCCCGAGGCAAGTGATCTGACGTGCGCGCCACTTCCCGCGCTGCCACCGCCCAGCACTTGGACCGTACGGAGCTGAGTCACGCGCTCAAGGATGCCAGCCCGTACGCGCGTTCCGGCACCGAAGAGGCGGTCTGGCCGTATCCACGGCCGTAACTCAGACCCCGGATTCACTCACACGAGTGAGATCGAGCGTGCGTGCGACCTCACTGATCCGGTCTCCGTACGCCGCCGCCACGACCAGACCGGCCGCGTGCGCGGCGAGCCCGAACCGTCCGTTGGCCGAGGCGATCGCGGTGCCCAGGGCGGCCCCGAGCGCGTGCGCGCCCATGTCCCCGAGCATCCCGCGCCCGGCCAGGTCGTCGGCGAGGACCGCGGCGGCGGCTCCCATCGGCGCGGCGGCGAGCGAGCCGCGCAGCAGACCCGGCGCGCCGAGTCCGAGGACCAGCAGGCCGGCCCGCCCCGGACGGACGTCGACCAGGTTGACCAGATGCGCGGTGCCCGCGACGACGACTCCGGCGAGGACCTTGTCCACCGGCCGTTCCTTGAGCAGTGCCCCGGCCACCAGACCGGCGGCGCCGACACCGAGCAGCTTGACGGCCCCGCTCGTCACCTCGCCGCCCCGCAGCGCCGACAGATGCGCCCGGAACCCGCGCCGTTCGTCACCGCGCAGATCGTCGTACCGGCCACAGACGGCCCCGACTGCGGTGGCGAGCACGGCAGGCGCCACCGGGAGGGCGGCGAGGGCCGTGCCGCCGGCCGCGGCGGCGCCGGCCAGCGCGGAGACGGTACGGCCGGCGTGGTTGACGTGCTGCCAGCTCGCCGGGTTGCCCGGCGGCCGAGGGCTCATCGCCCGGTACGCGGCACGGGTCCCCACGTACGCGGCGGCGAAGCGGGCGGCCCGCCCCGCACCGGAGATCCGCGTCGCGAGCCGCGTCGCGAGACCCGCTGAGAGGCCCGCCGAGACGCCTGTCGAGATGCCTGTCGAGATGCCTGTCGCGAGCGGTGTCGCGAGTCCCGCCGTCGAGAACGGTATCGAGAGCGGTGACGACAGCGGCGTCGAGAGGTCCTTCGTGAGCCGCATCAGGCGTCCGCCGTCCGGGCCGTGGCGAGCAGTTCCTCGGCGTGCGCCCGCGCGGTCTCCGAGTCCTCCTGCCCGGCGAGCATCCGGGACAGTTCGCGCACCCGGTCCTCGCCCTCCAGGACGGTGACACCGGAGCGGGTGACCGAGCCGTCGTGGGTCTTCTCGACGAGCAGCTGGCGGTCGGCGAAGGCCGCCACCTGCGGAAGGTGGGTGACGACGACGACCTGGGCGGTCTTCGCCAGCTTGGCGAGCCGGCGGCCGATCTCGACCGCCGCCTTGCCGCCGACGCCCGCGTCGACCTCGTCGAAGAGATACGTCGGCACCGGGTCCGTCCCGGCGAAGACGACCTCGACCGCCAGCATCACCCGGGACAGCTCGCCGCCCGAGGCACCCTTGGCGATCGGCCGAGGCGGGGCGCCCGGGTGCGGGGCGAGGAGCAGTTCGACCTCGTCGGCGCCGGACGGCCCGTAGGCGACCCGGCGGCCGCCCACCTCGACACCCTCGGGGTCCTCGGTCTGCGCGAGAGCGAAGGAGACCCGGGCGTGCGGCATGGCGAGCGAGGCCAGTTCGGCGGTGACGGCCCCGGCGAACCGGTCGGCCGCCTCCGTCCGCGCGTCGGTGAGGAGCTGGGCGAGTACGGACAGCTCGTCGCGCAGCCGGTCGCGCTCGGCGGTCAGCTCGTCGATCCGCTCGTCGTCGCCGTCGAGTTCCGTGAGCCGGGACGCGCTGTGCTCCGCCCAGGCGAGGACGGCGGCGATGTCCTCGCCGTACTTCCGGGTGAGCTGGGTGAGCACCGCGCGCCGTTCCTCGACGGCGGCGAGCCGGCGCGGGTCGGCGTCCAGGTCGTCGGCGTATCCGGCGAGTTCACCGGCCACGTCGGCGAGCAGGATGGAGATCTCGCCCATCCGCTCGGCGAGCGCGTCGAGCGCCGGGTCGTGCGACCGTACGGCTTCCAGGGCCCGGCCGGCGCCCGCGACGAGCGTCGTGGCGTCCACGGCCTCGGGGTCCTCGGGCTGCCCGGCGAGCGCGGCGTGCGCGAGGGCCGCGGCGGAGGCCAGGGCCTCGGCGTGGCCGAGCCGCTCCGCCTCGGCGGCCAGCTCGGTGTCCTCCCCTGCGCGCGGCTCCACCGCCTCGATCTCGCCGAGGCCGAAGCGCAGCAGATCGGCCTCCTGGGCCCGCTCCCGGGCCCGGGTGGTGATCTCGTCCAGTTCGGTGGTGACGGCCCGCAGCCGCCGGTACGCCGCGCCGTACGCGGCCAGCGGTCCGGCGACCGCCTCGCCCGCGTACCGGTCGAGCGCGCCGCGCTGCCGGGCGGGCTTGAGCAGACCCTGCTGATCGGTCTGGCCGTGGACGGCGACGAGTTCGTCGGCGAGTTCGGCCAGCAACCCGACGGGCACGGTCCGGCCGCCGAGATGGGCGCGGGAGCGGCCTTCGGCGGAGACGGTACGGGTGACGAGGAGCGCGCCCTCGTCCAGCGCGGCGCCCGCCTCCTCGGCGCGCGCGGCGGCCTGCGCGCCCGGGGGCAGCGCGATGCGGCCCTCGACGACGGCGGCCCCGGCGCCGATCCGCACCAGGGCCGGGTCGGCGCGCCCGCCGAGCAGCAGCCCCAGGCTGGTCACCACCATGGTCTTGCCCGCACCGGTCTCTCCCGTCACCGCGGTGAAACCGGGCGACAGCTCGACGACCGCGTCGTCGATGACTCCGAGTGACCGTATCCGCATCTCCTCCAGCACGTCCCCGACCATACGAGGTTTTCCCACCCCGGTGCCACGCAGCCCCGCTCCGGCAGTGAAACCGCAGGTGAGCGGGGCGGGGGCGGGCGCGGATACGTGGAGCCGGATTGACCGGCCCCACCGGAACGAAGGGTTCCGGCGGAGCCGGGGGCCGGGTGGGCCGGGAGGTCGCGGCGGAATGGCGGATTCCGGCAGGGTCACGGACCGGGCCGGACCGGAGGGTCACGCCGGAACAGCGGATTCCGGCCGGGGTCGGCGGGGCGCGCCGCCCCACCGACCGCAGACCGACCAGAGACCGGTCGGACCCCGACCAGACCCCGACCGGAAACCGCCCGGGAACCGGCCGAGACCGCCCGAGGTCAGCGGGGCGCGCCGCCCCGCCAGCCGGAGACCGGCAGCGCGAACTTCGCGACCAGCCGGTCGGTGAAGGAGGCGTGGTGCAGCCGGGCCAGCCGGACCGGGACGGCACCGCGCCGGACCTCGACCCGGGCTCCGGCCGGGAGTTCGACCGTACGGCGGCCGTCGCACCACAGCACACCGTGCGGGGTGTGCGGTTCGACCTCGACCGCGAGGACCGATTCGGGGGTGGTGACGAGCGGCTTGGCGAACAGGGCGTGCGCCCCGATCGGCACCATGAGCAGCGCCTCGACCTCGGGCCAGATCACCGGCCCGCCGGCCGAGAAGGCGTACGCGGTCGAACCGGTCGGCGTCGCGCAGATCACCCCGTCGCAGCCGAAGCCGGTCACCGGCCGGCCGTCGATGGCGAGGACGACCTCCAGCATCCGCTCCGGGGACACCTTCTGCACGGCGGCCTCGTTGAGCGCCCAGTCGCGGTGCAGCACGTCGCCGTTCTGGAAGACGGCCACGTCGAGGGTCATCCGCTCCTCGACCTCGTACGCCCGGGTGACGACCCGGTCGACGACCTTGTCGAGGTCGTCGCGCTCGGCCTCGGCGAGGAAACCGACCCGGCCCAGGTTGACGCCGAGCATCGGCACGCCCGAGGCGCGGGAGAGTTCGGCGCCGCGCAGCAGGGTGCCGTCGCCGCCGAGGACGACGAGGAGTTCGCAGCCGTCGAGCGCGTCGGGGCAGCCCTCCGGCACCCTCTCGACGGACGGCGGCAGCGGCAGGTCGGCGGCCTCCGCCTCCAGCACGCGGACCCCGATGCCGCAGCGCAGCAGGCCGAGGACGACGAGTTCGGCGCTGCGCACGGCGGCCGGGCGGCCGGTGTGCGCGAGCAGGAAGACGGTACGGCCGTGCGGCTCGCCGCGCTCCCGGCCGTCGTCGGGGACGTGATCGGGGTCAGGAACGCATTCGGTGTCAGGGGTGTATTCGGTGGATGTGCTCGAGGATGTGGTCAACGAGGTCCTTCCGCCACGGCGCGGTCGACGTCCGCGGGATCGAGGGCGGGCCCCCCGGCCCGCAGCCACAGAAAGTACTCGACGTTGCCGGACGGGCCGGGCAGCGGGCTGGCGGTGACACCGAGGACACCGAGCCCGAGTTCGCCGGCCCGCCGGGCGACGTTCTTCACGGCGTCGGCGCGCAGCTCGGCGCTGCGCACGACCCCGCCGGTGCCGAGCCGTTCCTTGCCGACCTCGAACTGCGGCTTGACCATGAGGACCAGGTCGGCGTCGGGCGCGGTGCAGGCGACCAGCGCGGGCAGCACGAGGCCGAGCGGGATGAAGGAGAGATCGCCGACGACGAGGTCGGCGGGCACGCCGTCGATGTCGTCGAGGGTCATCTCGCGCACATTGGTGCGGTCCTTGACGACGACCCGCTCGTCGCTCTGCAGCGACCAGGCCAGCTGCCCGTAGCCGACGTCGACGGCGACGACCTGGGCGGCACCCGCGCGCAGCAGCACGTCGGTGAAGCCGCCGGTGGAGGCGCCCGCGTCGAGCGCGCGCCGGCCTTCGACGACGAGGCCCAGCGGCACGAACGCCGCGAAGGCGCCGGCCAGCTTGTGGCCGCCGCGCGAGACGTAGTCGGGGTCGTTGTCGTCGCTGGCGACGACGATGGCCGCCGCGGTCTCGACCTGGGTGGCGGGCTTGGTGGCGACGGTCTTGCCGACGGTCACCCGGCCCGCGGCGATCAGCTGGCTGGCGTGCTCGCGCGAGCGCGCGAGCTTGCGCCGTACCAGCTCGGCGTCCAGACGGCGGCGTGCCGGTCCTGCCACGTTCGGTTCAGCTCCTGTTGTCGTACGGACGGGGTGGTGCGGGGGCCCGCGGTGCGTCGAGCGCGGTCAGCTCGGCGCGCAGGCTCCGGTGTACATCCTCGTACACGCCGAGGTGTCCGTCCGCCGTGAGGTGGTCCGCGGCGGCGAGCCGGTCGAGGAGCGCGTCGACGGCGGGCCGCCCGGTGGGGGTCCGTCCGACCCCGAGGGGCGCGGGTCCGGCGGCCTCGTACGGGTCTTCCCGGGGGTCCTCGTGGGGGTCCTCGCCGGGGGCGCCGGCGGCCTCGTACGGGCCCTCGCCCCGTCCGTCCGGGTGCGCGGGCTCCGCCGGGCGCGGGGCTTCGGGGGTCGCGTCGCTCATGCTCCGACGCTATCGCGAAAGCGCCGGGGCACGGTCGGCGGCGAGGGCGACGATCACGGGGCGCCGCGCGGTACCAAGCGGACTTTCGGACAGTCTTCCCGCGCGAGCGGTCTTCCCTCACGGACGGTACGGCGGTCGGGGCCGCCGCCCCCGACCGCACCCCCGACCGCGCCCTCGGCTGTCGCCTCACCGAAGAGACCGAGTCTCACTCTCAGGCTCAGGTAAAGGCTCAGACTTTCCGACTGCCTGATCTACCGGTCCCCCGGATCCACTGTTTCCCGACGTACCGCATTCGGTCAGACCTTCAGCTCCGCCCGCGCGCGGCGGGCGGCCGGGACGACGAGCGGGGTCCCCGTCTCCGGGTCCTCGATGACCTGGCAGCGCAGCCCGAAGACGTGCTCGACGAGCGCGGCCGTGACGATCTCGCCGGGCGGGCCCTCGGCGACGACCTCGCCGTCCCGGCAGGCGATGAGGTGGGTGGCGTACCGGGCCGCGTGGTTGAGGTCGTGGAGCACCGCGACAAGCGTGCGGCCCTGCGTCTCGTGGAGTTCGGCGCACAGGTCGAGGACGTCGATCTGGTGCTGGATGTCGAGGAAGGTCGTCGGCTCGTCGAGCAGCAGCAGCGGGGTCTGCTGGGCCAGGGCCATCGCGATCCAGACCCGCTGGCGCTGGCCGCCGGACAGCTCGTCGACGAAGCGTCCGGCCAGCCCGTCGACCCCGGTCGCGGCCATCGACTCCTCGACGATCCGCTCGTCCTCGGGCGACCACTGGCGCAGCAGTCCCTGGTGCGGGTAGCGGCCTCGGGCGACGAGGTCGGCGACGGTGATCCCGTCCGGGGCGAGGGAGGACTGAGGCAGCAGCCCGAGCGTGCGGGCGACCTTCTTCGCGGGCATCGTATGGATGGCCTGCCCGTCCAGGAGCACCCGCCCCTGCGACGGCTTCAGCATCCGCGACAGGGCGCGCAGCAGGGTGGACTTGCCGCAGGCGTTGGGGCCGACGATCACGGTGAAGGAACGGTCGGGGATCTCGACGCTCAGGTCGCGGGCGATGACCCGCTGGTCGTACGCGAGCGTGACGCCGTCGGCACGGAGCCGCGCCGCCCCCTGCCCGTACTCCCGCTCAGCCCCCTGGCCCCGGCCCTGACCCTGCCCTTGTCCCCGCCCGTTCCCGTGCCCGTGCCCGTCCCTGCCCATGGTTGCCTTGCCCTTGTCCTTGCCGTCGACGATGTTCCGGTTGGTCATATGCGTCCCGCCTTCCGTTCGCTGACGAGCAGCCACAGCAGGTAGCAGCCGCCGAGGACACCCGTGACGACACCCACCGGCAGCTGCCGCTCGCCGAAGGCGTGCGTGGCGGTCCAGTCGGCGACGAGCAGCAGGGCCGTTCCCATGCAGGCGGAGGCGGCCAGGTTCGGCCCGGGCGCGCGGGTCAGCCGGCGGGCCAGCTGCGGGGCGCTGAGCGAGACGAAGACGATCGGTCCGGCGGCGGCCGTGGCCACCGCCACGAGCAGCACCGCCGCGCCCATCAGCAGGAGCCGGGTCCGCTCGACCCGTACCCCGAGCGCGTGGGCGGCGTCGTCGCCCATCTCCAGCATCCGCAGCGCCCGCCCCTGCCCGAGGAGCAGCGGCAGCAGCACACAGCTGACGCCGAACAGCGGCCAGAACTGGGCCCAGTCGCGCCCGTCGAGCGATCCGGTCATCCACACCACGGCACGGGTCGCGTCGGCGAGCTGCGCCTTGGTGAGGAGGTAGTGGATGACGGCGGTGAGCATCGCGGCGGCGCCGATGCCGACGAGGACGAGCCGGTAGCCGTGCACCCCGCGCTTCCAGGCGAGCAGGTAGATCACGGCGCCGGTGACGAGTCCGCCGACGACCGCGCCGCCGGCCGCCGCCCACGCGCTGCCCTGGAAGAGGACGATGACGGTGAGCGCGCCGACGGTGGAGCCCTGGCCGAAACCGATCACGTCGGGGCTGCCGAGCGGGTTGCGGGAGAGGGACTGGAAGACGGCGCCGCCGATGCCGAGCGCGGCGCCGGTGAAGACGGCGACGAGGACGCGCGGCAGCCGCAGTTCCATGACGGCGAACCGCTGGACCTCGGTGCCGCCGCCGAACAGGGTGGCGACCACGTCGCCGGGCGCGACCGGGAAGTCGCCGCTGCCGATGAGCACGATCGCGGCGGCCAGGGCGAGGAGGAGCAGACCGAGCAGGCAGACGAGCGTACGCGGCGCGTACCGCACGGACAGGCCGCCGGTGCGCAGCCGCAGGGTCTTGGTGGTCACAGCCGGGCCATCCTCTTGCGGCGGACGAGGTGGATGAAGACGGGGCCGCCGAGGAGCGCGGTCATGATGCCGACCTGGAGTTCGGCGGGCCGGGTGACGACCCGTCCGACGACGTCCGCGCCGAGCAGCAGGGCCGGCGAGAGCACGGCGGCGTACGGCAGGATCCACCGCATGTCGGGGCCGGTGAGCGCGCGGACCAGGTACGGGACCATCAGGCCGAGGAAGACGATCGGGCCGCACGCGGCGGTCGCCGCGCCGCACATCAGGGTGACGGCCACCATGGCGACGATCCGGGTGCGGTTCAGGTTCGCGCCCAGCGCGCGGGCGGTGTCGTCGCCCAGTTCCATGGCGTTCAGGGGGCGCGTGATGAGCAGCGCGAGGGCGGCGCCGACGAGGATGAAGGGGGCGACCCGGACGACGGTGTCCATATTGGCGGAGGCCAGCGAGCCGACGGTCCAGAAACGCAGCCGGTCCAGGGCCGCCGAGTCGAGCAGCTGTACGGCGTTGACGTAGCCGTACAGGGCGGCGGTGGCCGCGGTCCCGGCGAGCGCGAGGCGTACGGGGGTGGCGCTGCGACTGCCGCCGAGGAGGTACACGACGACGGAGACGACGGCGGCGCCGGCGAACGCGAACCACACATACGCGTCGGCGTCCGTGACGCCGAGGAAGGAGATCGCGGACACGACGGCCGCGGCGGCGCCGGCGTTGACGCCGAGCAGACCGGGCTCGGCGAGCGGATTGCGGGTCAGGCCCTGCATGACGGCGCCGGACAGGCCGAGGGCGAGGCCGACGAGCAGGCCGAGAAGGGTGCGCGGGACGCGGACGTCCCGGATGACGATGTCGTTGCCGGTCCCGGTGGGGTGGAACAGGCCGTGCCAGACATCGGCGAGCGGCACCGGCTTGGCGCCGATCATGACGCTCAGGACGCAGACCAGCAGCAGGACGCCGACGGCCCCGACCAGTCCGGCGGCGCGCAGGGCGGCGCGGCGCGGTGGCGTCGGGGCAGGGGAAACCGGCTCCGCGCTCGTACGGGAGGAACTCTCGACCAACACGAAGTTAGGTTAGCCTACCCTGCGTTCACGATGGCGGGGGTACGGCCTCCGGATCCGTACGTCTGCACGCACGTACGTCTGTATGTCTGTACGTCTATACGCCCGTCAGCCCGCACCCCCACCCCACACGCCAGGCGTCACGGCGTCACAGGTCGCGCGTCACGCGTCACGCGTCACCCGAGCCCGAGCCGCTCCAGAGCCTTGCCCGCGTCCAGCCCGCACGCCCCGGCGCCGGCCTCGGTCCACGCGGCGGCACACAGCGCCCGTACCCCGTCCAGCGGGTCCAGGTCCTCGCCCGCGCCGTCGAGGAGCAGCACTCCCCCGCCCACCGACGCCGTCCAGCCGCCGCACGCGAACGCCCCGGCCGCGCCCTGGGCCTCCGTCACCTGGGCCTCCGTCACCCCGGGGTGCGCCGTGAGCAGTCCGCGCAGGTCGGCCGCCACGTACGTCGGCCGGTGCTCGGGCACCGCGGCGAGCAGCTGCGCCACGTCCGTCACCCCGGTGAGGACGAGCAGCGAGTCCACCTCCCCGTTGAACGCGCCCTCGATGTCCGTGTCCAGCCGGTCCCCGACCACCAGCGGCCGCCGGGCGCCGGTCCGCAGCACCGTCTCCCGGTGCATCGGCGGCAGCGGCTTGCCCGCCACCCTCGGCTCCGCGCCCGTGGCCATCCGGACGACCTCCACCGCCGCGCCATTGCCCGGCGCGATCCCGCGCACGCCCGGAATCGTCCGGTCCGTGTTCGAGGCGTACCAGGGCAGCCCGCGCCCCACCGCGTAACTCGCCTCCGCGAACCGCGCCCACTGCAGCTCGGGCCCGCCGTACCCCTGCACCACCGCGACCGGGTCGTCGTCCGCCGACTCCACCGGCACCAGACCGCGCTCGCGCAGCGCCACCCGCAGCCCCTCGCCGCCGATCAGCAGGATCCGCGAGCCGGGCGGCACCTCGTCGGCGATCAGCCGGGCCACCGCCTGCGCCGAGGTGATCACGTCGGAGGGCTCGGACGGCACCCCGAGTTCCGTCAGGTGCGCCGCCACCGCGTCCGGGGTGCGCAGGGCGTTGTTGGTGACGTACGCGAGCCGCATCCCGCCCGCCCGGGCCGCGCCCAGGGCGTCCACCGCGTGCGGGACGGCGTTGCCGCCCGCGAAGTACACGACCCCGTCCAGGTCGAGCAGCGCCGTGTCGTACGCCTCGCCGAGGGCGACCGCACTGCCGCCCGGCCGGTTCCTGTCCCGCCGTCCCCGACCCTGTCCCGCCATCGTCATGTACTCCTCAAAATCGTCGTGCGAAATCCCCGCTCTCCCGATCATCGCGCATGCCCACCGCCTACGATGTCGAGATGAACACCTCAGGTCACGCGGCCGACGACGTCCGCGCCCCCGGTCTCCGCCTGAGCCCCTTCCGGGGCCTCAGGTACGTCCCCGAGCGCGTCGGCAGTCTGGCCGCCGTGACCTCCCCGCCGTACGACGTCGTCGTCCGGCCCGACGGGCTGCTGCACCTGGAGTCCGCCGACCCCCACAACATCGTGCGGCTGATCCTCCCGCAGGCCATCACCGCCGGCACCCGGCACCGCAAGGCGGCCGTCACCCTCGACCGCTGGCTCGCCGACGGCATCCTCGCCCCGGACCCCGAGCCCGCCCTGTACGTGTACGAGCAGCGCGGCGACGGTCTGCTCCAGCGCGGCCTGATCGGCGCCCTCGAACTCTCCGACCCGGCCGACGGCATCGTCCTGCCGCACGAGGACGTCATGCCGCACGTCGTCGCGGACCGCGCCGCGCTCATGCGCTCCACCGCCGCCAATCTCGATCCGCTGCTGCTCACCTACCGGGGCGAGGGCGACGGGGCGGGCGCGGTCGTCGACCGGGTCGCCGAGCGCGAGCCCCTGCTCTCCACGACCACCGAGGACGGCTTCCGGCACAGCCTCTGGGCGGTCACCAACCCGGCCGACCTCACCGCCATCGCCACCGAGCTCTCCCGCCACCAGGCCCTCATCGCCGACGGCCACCACCGCTGGGCGACGTATCTGCGGCTGCGCGACGAACACGGCGCGGCCGGCGACCCCTGGAGCCGCGGCCTGGTGCTGCTCGTCGACACCGCGCGCTATCCGCTGCGGGTCCGCGCCATCCACCGGCTGCTCCAGCGGCTGCCGGTGGCCGAGGCCCTGGCCGTGCTCGGCGACGGCTTCCGCGTCACCCGGATCGACGGGCCGCTGTCCGCCGCCCAGGAGGCCCTCGCCGCCGCCACCGCCGAAGGCAACGCCTTCGTCCTCGCCGGCGACGGCGCCTTCCACCTCCTGGACCGGCCCGATCCGGAGCTGCTCGCCCGCACCATCCGCACCGACCGCCCGGAGGCCTGGCGCACCCTGGACGCCACGGTCCTGCACGCCACCCTCCTGGAGCACGTGTGGCACATCCCGGACGACCCGGAGGACATCTCCTACATCCACGACGCGGCCGCCGCCGTCGCCCAGGCCGAACGGCGCGGCGGTACGGCGGTCCTGATGCACCCGGTGAAGGAGGAGGTCGTCCGGGACCTGGCCCGCCAGGGCGTCACGATGCCCCGCAAGTCGACCTCCTTCGGCCCGAAGCCGGCGACGGGCCTGGTGCTGCGGAGCCTGGCACTCGACTGAGCCGGCGAAACCCTCCGGAAACGGCGAAGGGCGGCACCCCTGGGGGTGCCGCCCTTCACTCGTTCACACGCTCACGCACGCGTGCCCGTACGGGACATCAGGCCATCAGGCCTTGTCGTCGGCCTTGTCGGCGTCGTCGGCCTTCTCAGCCTTCACGACCGGCTCGGCGTCGTCCTCGTCCTCGTCCTCGTCCTCATCGAAGTCGGCGTCGACGTCCTCGTCGGCGTCGTCGGCCTCGACCACGTCCGCCTGGTCGGCGTCGGTGCCCTGCTCGTCGTCCTCCGAGTCGTCGAGCGCGTCGACGAACTCGACCCCGTCCATCTCGGCGAGGCGGTCGGAGGCGTCCGTGGAGCCGTCCTTGTCGGCCTCCGCCGTCTTCGCGAACCACTCCCGCGCCTCGACCTCACGGCCGGCCGCGAGCAGCGCGTCGGCGTAGGCGTAACGCAGTCGCGCGGTCCACGGGTGGTGGGCGTTGGAGGCGAGCTCGGGGCTCTGCAGGGTCACGATGGCCGCGTCGAGCTGGTCCATGTCCCGGCGGGCACCGGCGGCGACGAGCCGCATCTCGACCTGCCCGGCCTTGTCCAGCTTCTGCACCTCGGGCTCACCGGCCATCGCCAGCGCCCGCTCCGGCCGGCCGAGACCGCGCTCGCAGTCGGCCATGACGGGCCACAGCTCGACACCGCCGGTCATCCGCTTCGCGGCCCGAAACTCGGCCAGCGCCTCGGAGTACTTCTGCGTCGCGTACGCGGCGAAGCCGGCGGCCTCGCGGACGGCGGCGACACGGGAGGCGAGCCGCAGCGCGACACGGGAGTAGTCGTACGCCCTCTCCGGGTCCTCGTCGATGTTCTGGGCGACCATGACCAGGTTGCGGGCGACGTCCTCGGCCAGCGTCTTGGGCAGGCTCATCAGCTCCTGGCGTACGTCCGGGTCGATCTCCTCACCGGTGACCTCCGGGGGGATCGGCAGCCGCTTGACCGGCGGACGGTCGCCGCCACGGTCGGGGCGGTCGCCACCGCGGTACGAGGAACGGTCGTCCCGGCCCCGGTATCCGCCGCCACGGTTGTCGTCCCGGCGGTCGTCACGGCCCCGGTAGCCACCGCCACGGTTGTCATCGCGACGGTCGTCACGACGGAAACCGCCACCGCGGTTGTCATCACGACGGTCGTCACGACGGAAACCGCCACGGTCGTCCTGACGGTCATCACGACGGAACGACGGACGGTCGCCACCACGGCTGTCGTCACGGCGGAAGCCACCGCCACGGTTGTCATCACGACGGTCATCGCGACGGAAGCCACCGCGGTCGTCCTGACGGTCGTCGCGACGGAACGGGGGACGGTCGCCACCACGGTTGTCGTCACGACGGAACGACGGACGGTCATCGCGGCGGAAACCACCGCCACGGTTGTCGTCACGACGGTCGCCACCACGGAAACCACCGCGGTCGTCCTGACGGTCGTCGCGACGGAACGACGGACGGTCGCCACCACGGCTGTCATCACGGCGGAAGCCACCACCGCGGTTGTCGTCACGACGGTCGTCGCGACGGTCGTCGCGGCGGAACGGGGGACGGTCGCCACCACGGTTGTCATCGCGACGGAACGACGGACGGTCATCGCGGCGGAAACCACCGCCACGGTTGTCGTCACGACGGTCGCCACCACGGAAACCACCGCGGTCGTCCTGACGGTCATCACGACGGAACGACGGACGGTCGCCACCACGGCTGTCATCACGACGGAAACCGCCACCGCGGTTGTCGTCACGACGGTCGTCACGACGGAACGGGGGACGGTCGCCACCACGGTTGTCATCGCGGCGGAAGCCACCACCGCGGTTGTCACCACGGCTGTCGTCACGACGGTCGCCACCACGGAACGACGGGCGGTCGCCACCACGGTTGTCATCGCGGCGGAAGCCACCGCCACGGTTGTCGTCACGACGGTCGCCACCACGGAAACCACCGCGGTCGTCCTGACGGTCATCACGACGGAACGACGGACGGTCGCCACCACGGCTGTCGTCACGACGGAAGCCACCACCGCGGTTGTCACCACCGCGGTTGTCATCGCGGCGGAAGCCACCGCCACGGTTGTCGTCACGACGGTCGTCACGACGGAAACCGCCACGGTCGTCCTGACGGTCATCGCGGCGGAAGGGCGGGCGGTCGTCGCGGCCGCCGCGGTAGCCACCACCGCGGTTGTCGTCACGGCGCGGACCACGGAAGCCGCCCCGGTCGCCGCCGTCCCGGTGGCGCGGGTCGCGCTCCGGACGGTGGTCGGGAGAGTTGGTGGACATCGACGTGACTCCTGTCTTCGGGTACTGCAGTCATTCTCGCGCAGCCGGCGCACCGGCGCGCGTTTCAAGAATTTCGGGGAAAAACAAAAGACCCCTGGTTCCAGCGTGAACGCTGGGACCAGGGGTCCTGAAAGATTGTTCGGCGGTGTCCTACTCTCCCACAGGGTCCCCCCTGCAGTACCATCGGCGCTGAAAGGCTTAGCTTCCGGGTTCGGAATGTAACCGGGCGTTTCCCTAACGCT
>NZ_JBEYZX010000079.1:0-18192 GCF_040646255.1 Streptomyces sp. NPDC046203
GGTGTCACGGGGTTTCCCCGTGACACCCCTCTCTCACACCGCTGGGTGTCCGCGCCGTGTCGTCCGTGGATGGTGAGGACGAGGCTGCCCCCGGTCTCTCATCGTGGCCGGCATCCCCCATGAGGAAACGCACCTCGATCGTCCGCGGATCAACGGCGAAGATGAACACTTCAACCGCGCCCGGCGTCAACAACCCTGTGGGGCGACACCCCTGGCCGACCGTGCCCTGGCTTGCGGGCGGGGTCAGAGGCGATCCAGCTGGGCCTTCACGACCGGTTCCGGGATCGCCGCGTGGTCGTGGTCCAGCATGTTCACGCCGTAGAAGGCGGCGATGATGTTCCCCTGGCGGACGACGGTGAACGTCATGGGGACCTTCTGCTTCCCGATGTCGCCGGTGATCCGGTACGCGACGGCCTTTTCGCCCAGCTTGGGTGCCGGCAGGGATTCGACCTTGCCATAGGTGAGACCGAGAGTCTTGAAGCCTTTGGGGCAGGCGGTGACGGCGGCGCTCAGATCGTCCATGACCCGCGTCGCGTTCGCGTCGGAGTGCGAGGCGAGCCACATCGAGCCGACGGTGGCGTTGACGGCATTGGCGGCCTGGAGCGAGCGGTGGGCGGTGGCGACCGGCCGGATGTGAGTGAAGCCCCCGATGAGGCTGGCCAGCGGCTGGCACTTCTTCCGGTCGGCCTCCATGTCGCGGCCGGCCTCGACCTCCGCCTTGGCGATCTTCTTGGCGTTGAAGCCGGCGGACTGGCCGGTGAGGATCACTTTCTCCAGGGCAGAGGTGTCGAGGGTCCCGAGCCGCTTTGCTTCCACGGCCTCCTTCTCGGCGGGGCTCTGTGTGCTCTTTCCGGCGGCTGGAGGCTTCTTCTCCCCGGAATCGTCCGACTTTCCACTGCAGGCGGCCGCCAGGAAAAGGACGGGTATTGCGGCGGCGATCGGAAGGGCCCTGCGTAGTCTCATGTTCTTCGTTCTTTCCGGTCTTTTACACGCGTGCAGATCACAGGCGAAGTGATCTTAACTGTGAGAGGCGTTTTAGGGGATTACGTTTCGGCTTCGACGTGACCGCATGTTCGGTACTCCGTGATTTGCACCCTTTGCGTCGTAAATGCGAAGCACCCCATCCAAGAGGGCTCGACCTGCGGTTCCCGTGGTTGGTAACGAAATGATCAAGAATATGTTCGTTTTGTTCGCCTGTGGGGCCTTCGTGTCGGCGGGTCTGAATTATTTAATCTTCACCCGGCGAGAAAGACGTGACATCTTCACGGAGTAAGCGGCAGTGAAGTTCTAGGGGTGGGGCGGCCGCTTCGGCGTGGCCGTAATAGCTCACGTGGCTGAACAGGGCCGCTCCTTTGGCATGCCCGCGAATATTGCTGCCGAGCGATCGAGAGATTGTCAGGCACAGCATGTCTTTGTTCAGAGACGTCGGCAGACGCCGGCGTCGCATACGGTCGGCCCTCACCAGGGCCACCGGGACGACGGCGCTCGTCACCGCCTCCGCCGTACTGGCCGGCGTGATCCAGTCCGCTCCGGCCTTCGCCGACTCGGTGCCCGAGGAGGACACCGGCGTCACTCGCAACAGCATCGGCCAGGATGTTCGGCGGGGCCGCTGTATCACTGGCGTGGCGCTTCACGTCGGTGGACCCGCGATGAAGGCCAAGGCCATTGAGGGCCTGACGGGCACTGCGGAGAAGCTCAGCGAAGTCATCGGTTCCGTCGGCTGGATCGATTTCGGCCCCCTGGGCGAAGCCAAGAAGGCCGACACTGCGGCGGCCGGCACCTACATGAATGCCCTCACGCAGCACACCAGAGATCTCGATGAGGCCACCAAGCCTTACCGGTCTCTCTGGACCAGCGATGTGGTGGAGTATCACGCGCCCGTCTTCGGCGCGGACGTGAACTACTTCACCGCACTCGCACAGGTCCAACTCGCTTCCCCGCTCGGTTGGGACGGCCACAGCGAGGCCGGCGCTGAAGCAGTCGACAGGGCCCGGGCGCTCGCCGAGGAGAACAACGGCAAGGACGAGTCGCACGACTACGCCGCTTACTGGATGCTCCGGGACGTCAACACTAAGTACTCGGGTGGCACGACCTCCAACGACATCGCGTCCTATCTGCGGCATGGAGGTTTCGCGACCGAGGCTCCTGCCAAGGACTCCGCCGGGTACCGGCTTGAGGTCGAGGGCCTCAAGCAGGCCTGGGCCGGCTGTGACTGGCAGAACCCGGTCGATCCCCGGCGCGTACTCAACGCCCCGGTAATGAGCGCGATGGTCGAGTGGGAGCAGGAGTACGCCGGGCAGTCCGCTCAGCGTGCCACGATTGTGCAGGCCGAAGCGGACGCCGCCTCGGCGACCCGCGCCGCCACCGACGACATGATCGAGGCCATCCGGCAGGCGTGGCTCGCCAAGCAGATTCTGTCGTGGCGCAAGTACTGGCTGAACGCTCTCGCCAGTTGGCCCGAGCACCCGGGACGGCCTGACCAGGCGCTGTATGACAGGGCGACGGCCGACCTGGCCCAGGCCCGCAGCATCGCGGCCGCACGGGCCGACTCGGCCAAGACACAGGCTGCCGAAGCCGCCGTGGCGGCGCAGAAGGCCGCGACCGCGCAGCAGGAGGCCTGGTCCGTCGCCGACGCTACTCATGTGCCGCGCGGCCGGGGTCTGATGTACGCGCAGCAGTCGGTACAGGTCGCACGCGCCTCCGCCTCCGCCGCCCAGGCGGCCGCGAAGGCCACCGAGACCTCCCTGGCCGCCACGAAGGCGACGGCGGAAGACGCTGACGCCCTGCTCGCCAAGGCGCAGACCGAGTCGCACACGGTCAACACCGAGTTCCGCCGGGTCGCGGCCGAGGAGGCCGCTGCCCAGGCCAAGGCCGCCGCCGACAGCGCCGAGGCCAACGCCGCGGCGGCGGACCAGTCCGCCAATACCGCCAAGTCGGCTCGTACGACCGCGGAGCAGAAGCGGGACAAGGCCGAGAAGGCCGCCGCGACCGCCGCGAGCGAGCGCGCCAAGGCACAGACGGAGAAGGCGGTCGCCGCCGCCGAGCGCGCCAAGGCCGCTGCCGAGCGCGCCAAGGCCGTCGACGCCGAAGAGCGCGCCGGTACGCAGAAGACAGCCGCGCAGAGTGCCGACACCGACGCCGGTACGGCGTCCGCCGACGCCCAGGCCAAGCGGAAGATCGCGGATGGGAAGGCGAAGGCCGCCCAGATAGCGCGCGAGAAGGTCTTCTCCGCGCTGCGGGACAAGCAGGCCGCGGCGGCACGTGCCGCCGCCTTGGAGGCTGCGGCGGCCGCCGCAGCCGGTACCGAGGCGGCCGCCGAGACCCGTAGCGCCGCCACCGCGGCCCGGACGGCTGCCACCAAGGCCGCCGAAGCCGCGACCGCCGCTCAGTCGGCCGCCGACGAGGCCACCGCGGCCGCCGTCACCGCCCGGAGCGCCGCCACCAAGGCCGAGGGGGCCGCCGAGCGGGCCCGTGCGAGCGCCGACGCGGCTTGGTCCGCGTACTACTCCTCGCTCGGTGCTGCCTCGGCCGCGCATGCCGCCGCCGCCACCGCGCTGGACGCCTCGCAGGAAGCGGCGATCCGGGCGGACAACGCGGGCACCGCCGCCGAGAACGCCGCCGAGGCCGCCGAGAAGGCGCAGGAGGAGTCCTCAGCCGCCCAGAGCGAAGCCGACGAGGCGGTGAAGTCCGCCGCCACCGTCGTCGGCCGGGCCTACGCCGCCGGCCAGGCCGCGCTCGCCGCCCGCGACAGCGCCAAGGAAGCCGTCGCCGCCTCGCACGAGGCGATCTCGGTGGGCACGCCATATCAGGAGAAGGACTCCTCGGCTGCGTTCGCGGTGCTGGTGGGTCAGTCCTCGAAGACGATCGCCGAACAGCAGGCAGCCGCCGCGGCGGCCAAGGCGGCGGAGGCCAACCAGGCGGCCGTCGACGCCCAGGCCGCCGCCGGCCAGGCGCAGGGCGATGCGAAGCTCGCGGCCGAGGCCGCCGCTCACGCCGCCGCCGACTCGGTCCGCGCCGCCGAAGCCGTCGCCCGGGCCCAGAAGTCCGCCGCCGAGGCCGCACAGGAACAGAAGAACGCGAAGACGGCGGCCGACGCCGCCTCCGCTCACGCCCAGCAGGCCGGGAACAACGCGGCCAGCGCCCGGCTCATCGCGTCCGAGGTCGAGAACGAGGCCACGGCCGCCGACCGCGAGGCCACCGACGCCGAACGGCACGCCGCCGAGGCGCAGGGCAAAGCCGGACGTTCGGCCGAGGCCGCGGCGGAGGCCGCGCGCAAGGCCGCCGAGGCCGAAAAGGCGGCCAAGGACGCCGAGTCGAAGGCATCCGACGCCACCGGTGACTCCACCGCCGCCGAGGAAGCAGCTGACAAGGCCGAGCAGGAGCAGCGGGAGAAGAACGAAGCCGCTCACAAGGACGCCCTCGCCGAGGGCGTCACGCCCATCAAGGGCGGCGCGGACAACTGGCCTGTGCTGGGCGAGCGGGAGGAGAAGATTCTCCTCGACGCCTGTGGCCAGACCTGTGTCGACGACTACCGCGACGGGCTCAAGGCCGTGTCCGTGGGCATCGTGAAGTGGGCCACCGACAACGGCGGCCAGATCCTCTTCGACCAGCTCGACGCCGCCAAGGTCGAGCAGTGCCTGGCTGTGTCGGATGTCGAGACCTGCCTCTGGGACCTCGTCGACGTCGCGTCGAACGCCGTGATCGTGGGTCGTATGCCCGCGCTCGCGCAGGCGATCGAGAAGGTCTCCTCCGGTGTCCGGCGGATCTTCGTGGATGCCGACAAAGCCCTGGTCCGGCTGAACGAGCTGACGGCCGTCATCCGGGACGCCCGCGCCACTCCGCGTCGCGACCGATGCCTGGCCGGCGTCGCCCTGCACGCAGGCGGCGCACAGATGAAGGCCAAGGCCATCGATGGCCTGACCGGCACGAACGCCGAGCTGAACGCGGTCATCGGGGACGTCGGCTGGATCGGTTTCGGCCCCTTGGGGCAGGCCCAGGACAAGGACAGCGCCGCCGGCACGACGTACATGGACGCCATCGCGGCCCGTCAGGCCCTGCTGGAGGATGCCAACAGGCCCTACGCGATGAGCTCGTTCGATGACGGCATCACCCTGCACGCGCCGGAGTTCAGCAAGGACATTCTCGGCTTCACGCTCGCCGTGCAGTACGAGCTGTCCCACCGCCTGGGCCGGGACGACCACACCAACCCCAGCGCCGAAGCGCTGGCGAAGGCGCGGGAGATCACTGAGCAGAACCGGGGCAAGGACACCTGGTTCGACTTTGAAGCAGACATCATGCTTCGAGACGTATCCAACACCCGTTACTCCGGCGTCACCACTGCCTCCGACATCGCCACCTACCTGCGCCACGGTGGCTTCCTCGCCGGCAAGGTAAGCGAGGACAGCCCCGGCTTCCGTTCGGAGGTCGAATACCTCAAGCAGGCGTGGGCCGGCTGTGATCACACCGACCCCATCGACCCGCGCAACTCCCTGTCCGAGGCCGCCTCGCAGGCGTCCGCCGAGTGGGAAGCCGAGTATGCCGCCCAGGCCGCGCCCCGGGCTCTGATCATGCGCGCGGAGGCCGATGCCGCCGCCGCGACCCGCGCCGCCGCCGACAACATGGTGGACGCCATCGGGCAGGCGTGGCTCGCCGACCAGATTCTGCGCTGGCAGAAGTACTGGCACGACCGGCTGGAGCATGACCCGAGCCCTCTCGACAAGCCGAAGAAGGCGCTGTTCGACCGTGCGAACACGGACCTGGCCAAGGCCCGGGGCCGCGTCCAGGCGCTGAAGGCCGCCGCGGCCGGGCAGGCCACGGCCGCCAACGCCGCCTCGGCGCGCGCGGTCACGGCCCAGCAGCAGGCATGGACCATCGCGGACGCGGCCGAAGTGCCGCGCGGCCGGGGCCTGATGTACGCTCAGCAGTCGGTGCAGGTGGCCCGCGCCTCGGGCGCCGCCGCGACCGCCGCCGCCAAGGCGACGGAGACGGCCCTGAACGCGGCCAACGCCACGGTCTCCACCTCTCAGGCGCTGCTGGCCCTGGCGAAGACCGAGTCGCACGCGGTCAGTACAGAGTTCCATCGGATCGCCGCCCAGGAGGCCGCCGCCCAGGCGAAGGCCGCCGCCAACAGCGCCGACGCGTACGCCACCTCCGCCGCGAACAATGCGGCCGTCGCGAAGAAGGCCAAGGAGGACGCGGCCGCCGCTGAGGGCAGAGCCCGCCAGGCTGCCGCCGACGCGCAGCGCACACGTGGCATCGCCGACCTGGAGCGCGCCAACGCGGCGGCTTACCGAGCCACCGCCGAGCGCGAGCGGGACCTCGCCGCCGGCCACGAGGCCGACGCCGTCGCCCAGGGCCGGATAGCGAGCGACGCCCGCACTTCCGCGGAGGCCTCCGGCACAGTCGCCGCCAACCAGCGGAAGGCCGCTGAGCAGGCCGAGAGAGATGCCGTCGCTGCCCGCAACGACGCCCTGGAGGCGGAACAGCGGCGCGACTCACTGAAGGCGAAGGCGGAGGCCCTGGAGGCCAACGCGGCTGCCGATGAAGGGACGGACGCGGCGGAGGCTTCCCGCACCGCCGCGACCGACGCGCGCAGCGCCGCGAACACCGCCACCACGGCCGCGACGAGCGCGCGGGCAGCGGCGAACGCGGCCACGACCGCCGCCGTCAACGCCCGGGAGGCCGCGACCAAGGCGGAGGGCGCCGCGTCCCGGGCCCGCGCTGCGGCCGACGCCACCTGGGCGTCGTACCTTGTCGCGGCTGGCTCGGCTGCCACCGCGCACGCGAAGGCGGCCGAGGCCATCGACGCTTCCGAAGCGGCCGCTGCCGACGCCAAGGGCGCCAAGGACGAATCGGCCAAGGTGAACGCGGCGGCCAAAACCGCCAAGACCGAGGCGACAGCCGCCCGTTCCGAGGCACAACAGACCGCGAACTGGGCGGCTGTGACCGCTGGCAAAGCCCAGGCCGCCGTGGCGTCCTCGCTCGCGGCCCGCGACTCCGCCGCCGCCGTGACCCGGCCGGCGCAAGACGCGATCGCCCTCGGCACGCCGTACCAGCAGCAGGACAGCTCCGCCGCGTTCGCTGTCCTGACAGGGCAGGCGTCCCTGACGGTGGCCCAGCAGCAAGCGGCCTCGGCCGCCGCCACGGCCGATCTCGCCGAAAAGTTCTCGGCGGAGGCGAAGGCTCTCGCGGCGCAGGCCTCAGCGGACATGAAGCTGGCCCTGGAGGCGTCGGCGGCAGCCGCCGACGACTCGCTGCGCGCCGCCAAGGCGTACCAGCGGGCGCAGGCCTCGGCCAACCAGGCCGCAGCCGATGCCAAGGCCGCACAGGGCTCGGCGACGCGGGCCGACGGCTACGCGCAGGCGGCCGGAGCCGAAGCGATGGCGGCGAACTCGGCGGCGAACGACGCCGAGCGTGACGCCGTCGCCGCCGACAGCGCGGCGACGGAGGCGGAACACGACGCTGCCCACGCCCGTCAGGTCGCCACCCAGGCGGAGGCCGACGCGGTCGCCGCCCGCTCCAGCGCCGACAAGGCGGAGATCGACGCGACCGCCGCAGAGAAGGCCGCCGAAGGCGCTCGCCAGGCAGCCGAGGAGGCACAGGACGCGGCGGACCGCACCGAAAAGAGGGGCAGCTCCGAGCAGATCTCGCAGGGCGCCACCACCAGCATCAGCGACGTGTGGGCAGTCCTTGACCACATCGAGTACATCGGCGACCCGAAGAATGTCGTCAAGGACAACTGCAACCCGATCTGGCACGTCGGCGACTGCAAGATCACGGCCGACATCACGTACAGGTCGCATGTCGACGTGTACATGTGCATGATGCCGTGGGAGTCCTACATAGCGGCAGGCATTTGCCCAGCAGCTGAGACGGTGTTCCTCGGCCCCGAGGTCACGGATCAGCAGAAGAAGACCATCACCGTCACGCTGACGATGACCGAGTTCAACTCGGGCATCGATCCGATCGACGTCCTGCTCGGCGACTTCATCGGCTGTGCGAAGAAGCTCATGCCGGGTCTCCCCGGGGGCACCTGGGGAGACTGTGCCTGGGCCATCGGCTGGTTCGTGGGGGGCCTGCTCTTCAGGACCGGCAAGACCGCGGTCATGGCGATGGACGCCGCCGTCAAGACGGGCATCGGGTTCATGGACGCCTTCATGGCGCTGCGCACCGTCGGCCTGACCGAGGCTGCTGTCCAGGGCATCATCAGCCGCATCTTCAGAAAGCTTGGGACGGCGTGTGAGGCGGCGGGCACCGCCTCCCTCAAGCTCGCGAAGTTCTCGGTCGCGGCAGCGACGGCCAACGACGATGTCATTAAGAAGTGCGGGGAGATTCTCAAGGACATCGTCAAGGACGGTGATCACATCGTTCTCGGTGTCAACCGCGGAAAGGACCTGCCAGGCTCGGACAACCTGGCCGCCAAAATCGGCGGGAAAACCTTCAACAACAAGAACTACGGCATCGTGATGCCGGAGAGCATAGGCTATGGACAACGTGCCCTCTGGACGGTGGGCGTGGAGCGAGCCGTTGAGAATCCCAAAGTGACGATTTCGGTGTGCCTGGACGGTGTCGACGGCGCCAAGACCGCCGACGAGGCGCTGAGCATGCTTCTGGCGCGAGGAGAGACCATCGAGAACAGTAGTTGGGAGGCCGTCCAGGCTGGTGGTTACGGAACTGCCTGGGAGATGGTCAAACTTCGCACATCCATGCGAATGGAATACCGCTCCTGGAAGTCCGTCAATTGGTACATGTACAACCCGGTCGAGAAGAAGTACGAGCTCGTCCATCCGACGCGCTTCACCTACAGCAACGGCACCCCGGTCGAATGAAGAAGGGAGCGAAAATGACGGATTTCACTCGGGAAGGGCGGGACTTCATTGTGAGCAGGTTCAACCCCTCACACCGCCAGCTCTTCCTGACCAGTGAGGCCACGCCGACGAATGGGACCACGAAGATTGAGGTCTATTTCGGACACGTGGAGCTGATGTTCCTCAGGCCCTTCTACGACGGGCTCCACATCCGGCGGGCGACTGCCGCCGAGTTCGGCGTGCTCCACGAACGGCACAGCATTCCGGCGGGGGATGACGCCTTCACGTGGATGCTGGAGCGGGACGGCGACAGCTTCGTCGTCGCCAGCAATCCGAGCTGGCGTGAGGCGGAGTACGCACTGATGGGTGATCGGCAGTGGCTATACGACCCGAGTCAGCCCTGGCCCCCGGAGTTCCCAGCGGAATCGGGGCTGGTCGGCTGACCGTCTGTCCGCCGTAACCGCCATGGGGGTGGCGCCGCGGGCGCTCCCCTGCCCTGCCGTCAGGCGGACAAGGGAAAGGGCCTGCCCTGTGCCCGAAGCACAGGGCAAGCCCCCTGCTGTGCGCCCCGGGCTCCGATACCTCCCGAAACGCACTTGACGGATCAAGGAACTGAGTACGTCGACTCAGGACCTGACCTCCGGATCTGCCGAGGATCGCTGTCGGACCGCCGACGGTCGTGTTGGCGCCGGTCTCTCGGCGTCGCACGATCGATCGGCGCCAACACCTCGCATGCCAGAGTGGAATGGAAGGGGGTCCACCCTGGATGCGTGACATCTCCACGAGCGGGAGTGGATCTGCGGGCGGGCATGGGTAGCCAGCCGGAGTGATCAAGTGGAGGGCGTCGTTCGGATGCCGAGGCCTGGGATTGGGCTAGGCATCCTCGGCTAGTGCCCCCAGCCCCCCGATCAGCAACGCCGACAACCGCGTCGCCCACGCCCCGTCCACCCGCTCCGCGCTCACCAGCGCGCGATGCACGACCGCTCCCGCCACCACGTCGAAGATCAGGTCGTCCGTCATGGCGACCGCCTCCGCGTCGCGCCCCGCCGGCAGTTCCCCGCGTGCCTGCGCGCGCTCGCGCCCGGCGAGGACGAGGCGTTTCTGGCGTTCGACGATGGAGGTGCGGATGCGTTCCCGCAGGGGCTCGTCGCGGGTGGACTCGGCGACGACGGCCATGAGCGCGGTCTTGGTCTCGGGCCGTTCGAGGAGCGCCGCGAATTGCACGACCACGTGTTCGATGTCGGCTTGGAGTGAGCCCAGATCGGGTAGTTCGAGTTCGTCGAAGAGAACGGCGACGGCGTCGACGACGAGTTCGTTCTTGTTGGCCCAGCGCCGGTAGAGGGTGGTCTTGGCCACCCCCGCGCGGGTGGCGACGTCTCCCATGGACAGTTTCGACCAGCCGAGGTCGACGAGGGCGGCCCGGGTCGCCTCCAGGATCGCCTCTCCGGCCTCGGCGGAGCGGGGGCGCCCGGCGCGGCCCCGGGGGCTGGAGGAGTGACACATAGGGGACATGGTCGACGACCATACCCGTCAGTAGGTATTGCGCCAGGGGTCGGTGATGTGAGGCAGTTCACGCCGGATCGGGGCCCGAGTGCCTGGTGGGACGATTACGCTACGACGCGTAGCGAAAGACGGCGGCCGGCACCGGCCGGCTCCTCGCGACAACCACCGCGCCGGGTGGGGACCCGGCGCACGCAGTACGGCAGTTACGGCAGTTGCAGCGGTACGTACGAGCACGACGGGCGCCATGCCCGAGCACGAACGGGCCCCGCGCCCGAGTACGAGGTACGCCGCGCAGGCACGTACAGACATGTACGAGCCGGGGCGCGTACGGACCGAACGAAGCGAAGCGAGACCCGCGCCTTCCCGCCCCGGACGGCCCGGTTCGTCCGATGCTTACCGCTCACGCGCGCGGAAGGGGGAGGATGGGACCATGCAGCCCCGAAACATGTCCATGAGCGGCGTCGTCGACCTCGCCGCGGTGAAGGCGGCCGGTGAGGCCAAGGCCAAGGCGGAGCAGACGCGCGCCGAAGCGGCGCGGCACGGCGGTACGCCGGCCGTGACCCCGTCCGCCCTGGTGATCGACGTCGACGAGGCCGGCTTCGAGCACGACGTCATCCAGCGGTCCGCCGAGGTCCCGGTCGTCATCGACTTCTGGGCCGAGTGGTGCGAGCCCTGCAAGCAGCTCGGCCCCCTGCTGGAACGTCTCGCCGTCGAGTACAACGGCCGCTTCCTGCTGGCCAAGGTCGACGTCGACGCCAACCAGATGCTGATGCAGCAGTTCGGCATCCAGGGAATCCCGGCCGTGTTCGCGGTCGTCGCCGGTCAGGCCCTGCCCCTCTTCCAGGGCGCGGCGCCCGAGGCGCAGATCCGGGAGACCCTGGACCAGCTGGTGCAGGTCGCCGAGGAGCGCTTCGGCCTCACCGGTCTCCAGGTCGACCCGGACGCCGCCGCCGGTGCCGGGCGCTCCGCCGAGGTGCCCGCCGGTCCGTACGACGCCCTGCTGGACGCGGCCGTGTCCGCGCTCGACGCCGGCGACATGTCCGGCGCGATCCAGGCGTACAAGAACGTGCTCGCCGACGACCCGGCACACCCGGAGGCCAAGCTCGGTCTCGCGCAGGCCGAACTGCTCGCGCGGGTCCAGGCGATGAACCCGGGCGAGGTGCGCAAGAACGCCGCCGAGAACCCGGCCGACGTCACGGCGCAGATCGCCGCCGCGGATCTCGACCTGGCGGGCGGTCACGTCCAGGACGCCTTCGGGCGGCTGATCGACACCGTGCGCCGCACGGCGGGCGAGGACCGGGACGCGGTCCGGGTCCGACTGCTCGAACTGTTCGAGGTCATCGGCCCCGAGGACCCGCGGGTGACCGCGGCGCGACAGGCCCTGGCGAGCGCCCTGTTCTGACCCTCCCCGTCCGATCCCACCTGATCCCGACTGACCCCAACTGATCCTGTCGGATCCTTCCCGGCTTCCGAGGCCGCTCGCGTCCGTCCTGGCCGGGGACGATTTGGCGACACGGCGACATCCGGCGACCGCGCTTTACCAAAACTTGGTAAACGCGGTCGCTGTTACTTGTAGTAAATCGGAACCCGCTTTCTGTCCGGGTTCGCGCGCCTCCCTCCCCCTTTATGCCGTCACACGGGGACACCCTCCGTACCCGCTTGGTGCCGGTGTGTCGCACCATGGTCATCAAGTCGTTACCAGCGGGTAATGAACCCTCTTGTGCGGGCGCCCGGAATGGACCACGATCGGCCACGCTCGGTCCGACACCGCACCAACCCGGCACACCCGCCGAACGGCGCGGCGGAGGGTCCCCACCGGGCGGGCCGGCGGCCGTGCCGCCGGTCGTGGACAGGGGGGTTCCTGCACAGACCGGCAGGGCCTGTCCAATCCGGCCGCGCGCACCGCGCGGTCAGTGGTTGTCGCTCGGGGGTGATCGCCGGTGATTCGGACGCACGACGTGCCGCCTGAGCCCTCGGTGTTCCCCTTCCCGAGGACGTAGCACTTCTCCCATCCCAGGACGGGCTCCCAGCCCGCCGGAGATGTACGTCCGAGAAGGAGGATTCTCTATGAAGTCCCAGGTTCGTGGCGGGACGAGATGGAAGCGGTTCGCCGTCGTCATGGTTCCGAGCGTGGCCGCGACGGCCGCGATCGGCGTCGGCCTGGCCCAGGGCGCGCTCGCCGCGTCCTTCGCCATCTCCGGCCAGGAGTTCAAGGTGAGGGCCGACAGCCTGGTCGGTGACAACTTCGTCCAGTACGGCAGTGTCGCCGAGGGCAACACCCTGGATGGCAAGCCCTTCAAGGCCCCGGTCGCTGTGTCCGGCTTCTCCGACGCCTGGATCACCAACATGTGCCAGTCGGTGGTGACGCCGGGGATCCTGGGCGTTCTCCCCGACATCACGCTTCAGCTGAAGGCCGGCACCGCGGGTGCGGGCGACAAGCAGCGGCAGGTCTATGCGAAGAACCTCTACCTGGATGTCTCCTCGCTGAAGGCCGACGCCGAATTCACCAACATCGACATCGGTGTTGCCGCGGGTGAGCTGGGTGCGAAGAGCGGCTTCGGCGCCCAGCCCGGCACGCAGTACAAGAAGGAGGGCTTCGGTCAGCGCGCCGAGCACGCGCAGCTCTCCGGCGTGAAGCAGACGGCGTGGGCGACCACCGCCGGCACCTTCCGGCTGCCCGACCTCGACCTTTCGCTGAAGGTCGGCAAGCAGGAGTGCTTCTGACGCGGAAGTCCATGACGGACTGACTCGTCGGGGTGGGGGGCCGTCGTCTGCGGCCCCCTCACCCGCTCCCGGCCGGGTGCGCCCTCGCCTGGACTCTTCTTCTCAGTACCACCCCTTTCAGGGAGTTGCTTCCATGAGTGCTGCCGAGACCACTTTTTCCAGCGGAGTCCGCAAGGAGAACCGGTTCCGTGTCTGGCGGCAGACCCGGCCTTTCTGGGCCGGACTGTTCACCATGCTCGGTGGTGTCCCGATCGGCTATCTCCCGTACGGCGACGTGCGGTTGGGCAACATCACCCTCGCCATGGCCACGACGGCCGGCGCCGGTGCGCTGATCATCGGCGTCCTGCTCGTCACCCTCGGTCTGACGATGTGGTTCCAGCCCATCGTCCGGGTCTTCGCGGGCATCGCCTCGATCGTGCTCGGGCTCATCTCGCTGCCCGTGTCGAACTTCGGCGGTCTGGTCGTCGGCTTCCTGTTCGCCCTCGTGGGCGGCGGCATGTCGGTGGCGTGGGCGCCGGCCGACCCGGTGGTCGAGGCCGAGATCGAGGGTGAGGTCGAGGGCGGGACCGAGGCCGGGTCCGGGGCCGAGGCCGGTGAAGCCGCCGCGGAGGGCGCGGTCGAGACGTACGGAGCGGCCGGGGCGCCGGGCGCCGGATCCGCGGTGGCCGAGGCCGCCCCGGGTGAGCACATGCACGACGGTACGGCCGGCACGGCGCGGCTCCAGGCCCCCCAGCAGGACGAGCAGGGGGAACGGGGCGAGCAGGACGCGCGGGACACGAAGGAGCCGGCGGCCGAGACGACGACCGAAGCCACCGGTGGGAGGAACCACAGTGCGGGGTGACGAAGCACAGTCGGACGGGGCGCCGGACGGGGCGCCGAGCGGGCCGCGGCACGCGGCCCCCCGCAGATCCCTTCTGAGCAAGCTCCACATGCCCGCGGGCAAGGCGATGGCCCTCGCGGCCATGCCCACCGCCGTCCTCGTCGGCATGGGCCTGGCACCCCGGATCGCCCTCGCCGACGACAAGGCGGACATCCCCTTCGCCCCCGGCCCGTGCGTGACCCGCTCGGACGAGCCGCCGGCCGAGGAGACGACCCCGCCCGAGGCGACGCGGAGCCCGGAGCCGACGGCCTCCGCCACGAGCACCCCGGACGTCCCCGTGACCCCGTCCCCGACCGGGTCCGCGAGCGACGAGCCCTCGCCCGGCGCCACGACCGACGCGGAGGAGCCGGGCCGTCAGCACACGGCCGTACCCGAGCCGCAGACCACGACCGCCGCCCAGGCGGCACCGGTCACGACGCCGTCGCCGGCCACGTCGTACAACCCGCTCGACCCGCTGGGCGTCGGCGACGCGCTGGGGGACCTGTTCCACCTCCCGGGCCGGCCCGCCGCGCCCGCCGCGACGACGGGCCCGGACGCCACCACGGAGCCCACCGCCCCGGGCGCCACGACCGCCCCGGACACGACGGACGGCGCGACGGACGGCACGGCGACCGGCAGCACGCCGGACGCGACCCCGGACGCGACCCCGGACAAGCCCGCGACCCGGGAGACGGCGGACCCGGCGGCCGACGCGGCCAAGGAAGCCATCCGGAACGCCGCCGAGCAGGCCGGCGCCACCACCGAGGAACTGCCCGACTCCGCCAAGGGCCTGGACGCCACGACGGACACGGACATCCCCGACGGCGCCAAGCCCCGCTTCCCGTGCCCCGAGCTCGACCCGGAGGCGCTGGCGGCGGCCCAGCTGGAGCCCGACCTGGCACTGCTCCCCGACGACCCGTGGACCCTGGAGTCGACGCTCCTCACCCTCAACGGCCTGGACTACAAGGGCATCGTCGAGGTGAAGACCGGCAGCGGGAAGATCAAGAAGGTCCTGAAGTTCACGGCGAGCTCCGTGGACATCAAGGACCTGCACCAGCTGACCGTCGGCCCGGCGGGCACCACCGGCCATGTGAAGTCGCGCCCCGGCTCCACGTCCACGATCCGCGACGGCGAGGTGACGATGTACACGGAGGAGCTGAAGGGCAATCTCTTCGGCCTCATCCCGATCACCTTCAGCCCCCAGGCCCCGCCGCCGCTGAACGTCCCCTTCGCCTTCTTCACCAACGTCAAGGTGACCCAGGCCGGCCAGTTCGGCGGCACGCTCAGCGTCCCGGGTCTGGAGAACTACCTGGAGCCCGGCAAGGGCTGAGCCCGGCAAGGGCTAGCCTCTCGGACTCCGTCCGGGGAGTCGTCCGAGCCCTGTGGCCCGCACCGCCAAATGGCGTGGTGCGGGCCACAGTTGCGTTTCCGGAGACACGATGTTGTGTGTGCGTGAACACGTTTGTTGTGTTTCCGTGGACAAGTTCCCCACTATTTTTCTCATCTTCTTTTCATGTGTGTGTGCCAGGCATATGGTGAGGCCGCGCGCGACGGATCTTGCTCATGCGGCCCCGCGCGCACGTCAACAGGCGGCCGGGGGAACGCTGTCGCCGAACGCGGGGGCTCTTTCGTCCTGCCGTCGCACCAGTGGTGCGGACGCGTCACCCACGAGCACGCTCACGCCACGCGCGTGCTCGCCGGCGTACGCCCGTCCGCTCCTCCGTCCGTGCGCCCGGCTCCCGGTCACCGCGTGCCGCGCGGGCACTCTCCCGGCTCGCCCCCGTCGAGCGGAGAAAGAGACACCCGTTGCGTCACAGACCAGGGTTGTTCCCCCCGGGGTCCGGCAGATCCAGGATCCTCACCCCCCTCCTCACCGCCGTGTCGGCGCTGGCCGTCGTCGGCGGCCTCGCCGTACGGCCCGAGGTGCTCGCGCTGAACGCGGCGCCGGCCTCGGACAGTTACGACTGGTACGAGGAGACGCCCGCCGAACTGCTGCGGCAGGACCAGTGCCTGATGGCGGACGTGCTGCGGCTGGGCGGGCCCGCGATGGCCGCCACCGCCCAGGACGGCCTCAACCTGCCGGCCGACAAGCTCCGCGTGCTGGCGAACCGTCAGTACTGGGAGGACACCCCGCTCGCCAAGGCCTACACCGGCGACCGGGCGACGGCCGAGAAGCAGAGCGCGGCTCTCGTCACCCTCCAGGACGGCTGGAAGAAGCCGCTGGCCGGCCTGGCGACCCCGGCCGGATTCAACGAGGCGACCTTCCACTGGCCTCCGGACGGGAGCCAGTCCTTCCCCTCCCAAACCGGGCTCTCCCAGTGGATCTCGGACCGGTTCTGGCAGGACGAGGACGACTTCTACGAGGATTCGACGCCGAAGGCCGACGCGAAGACCGTCGCGGCGGTCAAGGCTTTGGGAAAGCCGCTCTACGGCACTCCCGACCCGTCCTCGCCCGACTGGAACCGGCAGCTCGCCCTGCGGGACGCCTTCGAGTACCTGACGAACTGGAGCCTGGAGCCGACCGGCGCGGACAACGCGCGCCTGTTCCTCGCCTCCGGCGGCTTCCCCCGGACCGCTCCCGCGCCGGACAGCGCGGAGTTCCGCATCGCGGTCGAGGACATGAAGACCCGCTTCTCGACCTGCGCGTGGCGTGACCCGATCGACCCGGACAAGGCGCTCGGGTCGGTCGTCGCCGCGGCAGCCGACGAGTGGCAGCAGGAGATCACCTCGCAGGCCGCCCAGCGCAACACGGTCATGACCGCGGCCAAGGACGCCACCAAGGCCCTGGCCGACGGTGCCGGCGCGCTCGGCCAGATGCTGGGCTCCTCGTGGCAGGCGGACCACCTCACCCGCTGGCAGGACTACTGGACCTCGGGCGGCATCGGCTGGATCGGCAACGCGCCGACCACCATCGAGCTGAAGGCGGCCGCGGGCAAGTGCCTGGAGGCGGAGGGTGGCGCGACGACCAACGGCACCCCGGTCCAGGTGTACACCTGTAACGGCACGCCGGCCCAGAGCTGGATCCTCGAAGGCGACGACGCCGGCCTGCACCTGCGCAACGCCAAGGCCCTCAAGTGCCTCGACGTGTCCAGCAACGGCCAGGCGGACGGCACGAAGATCCAGATCTGGACCTGCAACAGCAGCCCGGCGCAGACCTGGGCCTACACCCCGCGGGCCACGACCGCGCTGAAGGGGATCGGCTCGGGCAAGTGCCTCAACTTCCCGACGTACGACCTCGGCAAGGACGCGCTGCTCGCCACGTGCAACGGCACCGGCCCGCAGCAGATGGTCATCAAGCCGTCCGGTCACACGGGTACGGCCCCGTCGGCCGCCCACATCGCCCAGGCGGCGGCCGGTGTGACCAGCGCCCGGGCCGCCGCCGTGCAGCAGCTGGCCGTACTCCGGCAGCACGCCGCCACGGCCAAGGCCGCCGCGACCGCCGCCGACAGCGCGGTCCAGGCCGCCTACGCCATCGCCGACAAGAACGGCGCGCCGCGCGGCCGAGGACTGCTCGTCGGTCTGCAGAAGGCGCAGGTCACCAAGGGTGCCGCCGCGGCACTCGACGCGATGGTGAAGGCGGGCGAGACCGCCGAGGCCGCCACCCGAGCCGCGGCCGCGGACAGCGACACGATCGCGCAGCGCGCGATCGCCCAGGCCGCCCAGTCGAAGGCGGAGTTCCGCAAGGAGGCCGCGGCCGCCGCCGAGGCCCAGGCGAAGGCCGCCGCCGACGCGGCCAAGGTGCACCGCGACAACGCGAAGAAGGACAAGGAGACCGCCGAGGCGAAGCTCGTCGAGGCGCTGAAGGCCGAGGGCGACGCGAAGTCGGCCGCCGCCGACGCGCACGCCAAGCGTCTCGCCGCCGAGGCCGAAGAGGCCAACGCGAAGAAGGAGATGGAGACCGCCGCGGCCAAGCAGGGCGAGGCCGCGCAGCACAAGAAGAACGCCGAGTCGGAAGCCACCAAGGCCGAGGACGCGAAGCGGGCGGCGGAGGCCTCGGAGGCCACCGCGGTCGGCAAGCGGAACGACGCGGTCAAGGCCAAGGACTCCGCCAAGAACAAGCGGGACGACGCGTGGGACGCCGAGCAGAAGGCCGACTCCGCCCGCGCCAAGGCCGACGCGAAGGAGGCGTACGCCCAGGCCCACGAGGCGTCGGACGACGCCCAGGCGTCCCGAGCGGCCGCCGATCAGGCATCCGCGCACGCCGACGACCGATGCCCGGGACCTTGTCGAGGCTGACCCGCCCGACGAGCAGCTTGCCGTTGATCTGGCCGACGACGACCAGCCCGACCGAGTTGATCC
>NZ_JBEYZX010000080.1:0-17954 GCF_040646255.1 Streptomyces sp. NPDC046203
CCTCGCCGACGACCTCGCCCGCCACGACCATGGCCAGCACCATCAGGGCGACCCGGCCGTCGTACTAGGGGTGACTGGGGTGAGCTAAGGGTTGGATCCCCTAGGGGGCCTCAGTAGCGTTCCAGTTGTTTCAAGACCCCGCTCGAAGGGGCGCCGGGGCGCAGTGAAGTCCCGTTCGACGAACAGTTCAACGGGCATCGATCGGCACCGAGAAATCTAAGCGGAATGCCCGGTGCCCCCCTGATCCCGGCTGCTGCCAGAGTTTCTCGACTGTTAGGAGTGGGCCCCGGTGAGCAACGAGCAGAGGCTTCTGGAATACCTCAAAAGAGCCACTGCCGACCTGCGTGACGCGCGTAAGCGACTCGCCGAGGCCGAGCGGCAGAACCAGGACGAGCCGATCGCGATCGTCGGAATGGCCTGCCGCTATCCCGGCGATGTGGCTTCCCCCGAGGACCTGTGGCGGCTGGTCGACGCCGGAGTCGACGCCGTCTCGCAGTTCCCGGCCGACCGCGGCTGGGACGAAGGCGTCTACGACCCGGAGCCCGGCAAGCCCGGCAAGACGTATTCCCGCGAGGGCGGCTTCCTGCACGACGCGGCGCGGTTCGACCCGGACTTCTTCGGGATCAGCCCCAACGAGGCGCTGGCCATGGACCCCCAGGAGCGGCTGCTGCTGGAGACGTCCTGGGAAGCGCTGGAGCGTGCCGGGATCGACCCGGTGTCCTTGAAGGGCAGCTCGACCGGCGTCTTCGCGGGGGTCATGTACCACGACTACGCGCTGGGCAACGAGGCGGGCAGCACCACGGCCGGCAGCGTGGTGTCCGGCCGGGTCGCGTACACGCTCGGCCTTGAGGGCCCTGCCGTCAGCGTCGACACGGCCTGCTCGTCGTCCTTGGTGGCCTTGCACTGGGCGGCCCACTCCCTGCGACGCGGGGACTGCGACCTTGCCCTGGCGGGCGGTGTGACCGTGATGTCGACGCCGGACATGTTCGTGTACTTCAGCAACCAGCGCGGACTGGCCTCTGACGGCCGGTCGAAGTCGTTCGCCGCCGCGGCCGACGGAGTCGCCTGCTCCGAAGGCGTCGGCATGCTGCTGCTGGAGCGGTTGTCCGACGCCCGGCGCAACGGCCACCAGGTGCTGGCGGTGGTGCGCGGTTCGGCGGTGAACCAGGACGGTGCGTCCAACGGCCTGACGGCGCCGAACGGCCCCGCCCAGCAGCGAGTGATCCGGCAGGCACTGGCGGACGCCCAGCTGTCCACCGCGGATGTCGACGTGGTCGAGGCACATGGCACGGGAACCCGCCTGGGTGACCCGATCGAGGCGCAGGCGTTGTTGGCGACTTACGGTCAGGATCGTCCCGCCGACCGGCCGTTGTGGCTGGGTTCGATCAAGTCGAACATGGGCCACGCCCAGGCCGCGGCGGGTGTCGCCGGTGTCATCAAGATGGTGGAGGCCATGCGGCATGGTGTGCTGCCGCGGACTTTGCATGTGGATGCGCCGTCGCCGCAGGTGGACTGGAGCGAGGGCAGTGTCGAGCTGCTGACGGAGAACCGGCAGTGGCCGGAGTCGGGGCGGCCGCGTCGGGCGGGTGTGTCTTCGTTTGGTCTGAGTGGGACGAATGCGCATGTGATCGTCGAGGAGGTGCCGGCGGAGGTGCCGGCTGAGGTACCGGCTGAGGTGCCGGTGCCGGTGGTGCCGTGGGTGGTGTCGGGTAAGACGCCGGCCGCGTTGGCGGCACAGGCACGGCGGCTGCTGTCGTTCGTTGAGGCCGGCGCCGGGCTGGACCCGCGGGATGTGGCGTTCTCCCTCCTCACCACTCGATCGGCCCTGAACCACCGTGCGGCGGTGGTGGGCGGTGACCGGGGGGAGTTGTTGCGGGGCCTGTCCGCTCTGGCGGCGGGGGAGCCGGGGGCTGGTGTGGTGTCGGGTCATGCCCGGCGTGCTGGCCGGTCGGCGTTCCTGTTCACCGGACAGGGTGCGCAGCGCATCGGTATGGGGCGTGAGTTGCATGCCGTGTTCCCGGTGTTCGCGGAGGCGTTCGACGCTGTGGTGGCGGAGTTGGATCCGCATCTGGACCGTTCGCTGCGTGAGGTGGTGTGGGGTGAGGATCAGGAGCTGCTGAACCGGACCGGCTATGCCCAGCCGGCGTTGTTCGCGGTCGAGGTGGCGCTCTTCCGTCTGGTGGAGTCGTGGGGTGTGCGCCCCGACTTTGTGGCCGGGCATTCGATCGGTGAACTGGCCGCCGCGCATGTCGCGGGTGTGCTGTCCCTCGCGGACGCGGCGAAGTTGGTCGCTGCTCGTGGCCGGCTGATGCAGGCCCTGCCGGCGGGTGGGGCGATGGTGGCGGTGCAGGCATCGGAGGACGAGGTTGTTCCGTTGGTCGCCGGCGAGGTGAGCATCGCTGCCGTCAACGGCCCCTCATCGGTGGTGCTCTCGGGCGCCGAGGAGGCCGTGCTGGCCATCGAGGAGAAGCTGCGGGCACAGGGGCGTAAGACCAGCAGACTGGCGGTGTCGCACGCCTTCCACTCGCCGTTGATGGCACCGATGTTGGACGAGTTCCGCCGCGTCGCCGAGAGCTTGACCTTTGGCACGGCGCGGTTCCCGGTGGTCTCGACCCTCACGGGGGAGCTGGCGGCCTCCAATGAGCTGGGCTCGCCGGAGTACTGGGTTCGCCACGTGCGTGAGGCGGTGCGTTTCGCGGACGCGGTGCGTCAGTTGGAGGACCGGGGTGTGTCGGTCTTCCTGGAGCTGGGCCCGGATGGTGTGTTGACCGGGATGGCGCAGGCGAGTGTGGCGTCCGAGGACGCGGTGTTGGTGGCGTCGGTGCGCCGGGGCCGGCCGGAGCCCGCCTCGGTGGTGGCCGCGCTGGCGCGGTTGCACGTGACCGGAGTGCCGGTGGACTGGAAGGCGTTCTTCGCCGGGACCGGCGCCCGCCGCGTCGACCTGCCCACGTACGCCTTCCAACACGAGCGCTACTGGATGAACGCGGTCGCCGTCGGCGGCGACCCGTCCGGCATCGGCGTGGACGCGGTGGAACACCCGATCCTCGGTGGCTTCGTGACGGTTCCCGGCACCGAGGACATCCTGCTGACCGGCAGGCTCTCCCGCGACCGGCAGCCCTGGCTGGAGGACCACGACGTGCTCGGCACCGTGGTGTTCCCCGGTGCCGGACTGGTCGAACTCTCGATGCTGGCGGGCGACCGGGCCGGCTGCCCGGTGCTGCGCGAACTGACCGCCGACGAGCCGCTGGTGCTGCCCGAGCGCGGCGGGGTCGCGCTCCGCGTCGTCCTGGGCGCGCCGGACGGGGACGGCGCCCGGACACTGACCATCCACTCGCGCGGCGACGACCCGGAGCTGCCGTGGACCCGGCATGCGACCGGCGTACTCGTCCCCGACGCGACCGAGCCGCCCGCCGGCCTCACCCAGTGGCCGCCGCCCGGTGCGGAAGAGCTTGACGTTGCCGACGGGCACAACTTCCTGTTCGCCCGCGGCCATGGCTACGGTCCGGTGTTCCAGGGCCTGAACGCGGCCTGGCGGCGCGGCGAGGAGCTGTTCGCCGAGGTCACGCTGCCCGAGCACGCCCAAGCCGACGCCGAGCGGTTCGGCATCCACCCCGCGCTGCTCGACGCGGCTGTCCAACTGGACCTGATCAACCGGTCCGGCGACGCCCCGATGCTGCCGGCGACCTGGACGGGCGTCCGGGTGTACGCGGCGGGCGCCTCGACCGTGCGGGTGCGGGTCGCGCCCGCCACCGACGGCGGATCCACCCTGATCCTGGCCGACCCCGCGGGCCGGCCGGTGCTCTCCGTGGACTCCGTCGTCTCCCGGGCCGTCCCCACCGACAAGCTCACGACGACCGGCCGGCCCGACACGCTCTTCCGGCTGGACTGGGTCCCGGCGCCCCTCCCGGTGCCAGGTCCGTCCACCGGCACCGGTCTCGCGGTGCTCGGCGCGGACGGGCTCGGCCTCGGCGACGAGGTGCCCGCCTACGACGATCCCGCCGGGCTCGCGGCCGCGGTCGTCGCCGGGCTCGAGGCCCCGAAGTACGCCCTGTACTGCGGCCCTGAACTCGCGGGACACGAGCCCGCCGACGTCCGTTCGGTCCTGGAGACGGTGCTGGACACGATCCGCGCATGGCTGGCCGAAGACGATGCGCTGTCCGCCGCCGGAACCAAGCTGGTCGTCGTCACTCGTGGTGCTGTCGTCCCCAAGCTGACCCAGGCTCCGGTGTGGGGCCTGGTACGTGCCGCGCAGGCCGAGCACCCGGACCGGCTGGTGCTGCTCGACGTCGATCACGCGGCGGAGTCCCGCCACGCGCTGCCGGCCGCGCTCGCCACCGGAGAGGCGGAGCTGGCCGTACGAACCGGCACGGTGCTGCTGCCCCGGCTGGTGAAGACGACCGTGTCCGGCCCCCGGCCCGACCTGGCCGAGGGGACCGTACTGGTCATCGGTGGCACCAGCGGCGTGGGGACGCTGATCGCCCGCCATCTGGTCGCCGCATACGGGGTCCGGCGGTTGGTGCTGACCGGCGAACCCGGTACGGAAATCGCCACCGACCTGACCGCGCTCGGTCCCGACGTCACCCTCGCCGCCGTCGATCCCGCCGACCGTGAGGCGCTCGCCGCTCTGATCGACGGTCTGCCGGACGAGTACCCGCTGACCGCCGTGGTGCATGCCGACGGAGCCATGGACAACGCGCTCCTCGACGCGCTGACCTCGGAGAAGCTCACCGAGGTGCTGCGGACCAAGGTCGACGCGGCGTGGCACCTGCACGAGCTCACCCGCGACCGGGACCTGGCCGCGTTCGTCCTGCTCTCCTCCTCCGCCGCACTCATGCACAACACGGGACAGGCCGGATTCGCGGCGGCCAACGCCTTCCTCGACGCTCTGGCCGCCCACCGCACGGCGCTGGGACTGCCCGGCCTGTCGATCGCGTTCGGCCCCTGGGAGGAAGCGACCGAGGCGGCGCGGCGCGACCTGCTTGCCCGTGTCGGCCTGCCCGCCCTGGGCACGCACGACGCCCTGGCACTGTTCGACGACGCTCTGCGCGCCGACGCGCCGGCGGTCGCGCCGATCCGGCTGGATCACACCGTATTGCGGGCCGGATCTCAGGAGCTCCCACCGGTCCTGCGCGCACTGGTGCGGGTTCCCGCCGGGCAGCTCGCCCGCCAGGAGAGCGGCGCGGACCTGCGCAAGAGGCTCGGACAGCTCACCGCCGACGAGCGTGTCCGCGCGCTGCTGGAAGAGGTGCGCAGGAATGTGGCGGCGGTGCTCGGACACGCGTCGTCCGAGTCCATCGAACCGGACCGGGCCTTCCAGGAACTGGGCTTCGACTCCCTCGCAGCCGTCGAACTGCGCAGGCGACTGAGCGCGGCCACAGGACTGAACCTGCCGGCCACGCTGATCTTCGACTATCCGACCGCCCGCATCGTGACCGAGTACCTGAACGAGGAGATCGAGCCGTCGGACGGGGATCCGGCCCGGCCCGTACTCGCCGAACTGGAGCGGCTGGAGGCCGCACTCACGGCGCTCCCGCCCACCGAGGAATCACACCGCACCACGATCACCGCACGGTTGGAGGCACTGCTGCGCAAGTGGCATGACGCGCACGGCGGTCCGGTGCCCGACCGGACCACCGACGACTACGACGCGGTGACCGATGACGAGCTGTTCGAGGTGCTCGACAGCGAACTCGGACTTTCGTAGCCGAGACCCTCCCACTCGAACAGTTCTGAGATTGGTTCAGGTTCCATGAGCAGCAACGAAGACAAACTCAGGGATTACCTCAAGCGCGCCACCACCGACCTCCAGCAGACCAAGAGGCGGTTGCGTGAGGTCGAGTCCCGCCAGCACGAACCGGTCGCCATCGTCTCGATGAGCTGCCGCTTCCCCGGCGGGATCACCTCCCCGGAGGGGCTGTGGGACTTCGTGGCCTCGGGAACCGACGGGATTTCGTACTTCCCGGACAACCGAGGCTGGGACCTCGACGGGCTCTACGATCCCGAACCGTCGACCCCCGGCAAGACCTACTGTCGCGAAGGCGGCTTCCTGCACGACGCGGGTGACTTCGACGCCGACTTCTTCAAGATCAGTCCGCGTGAGGCGCGCGACACCGACCCGCAGCAGCGGCTCCTCCTGGAGACGTCCTGGGAGGCACTCGAGCAGGCCGGGATCGACCCGACCTCGCTCAAGGGAAGCCGCACGGGAGTGTTCGCCGGGGTCGTGTACCACGACTACGCGGTGGGCGGCGGCACCAGCGGGATGGCCAGCGTCGCGTCCGGCCGGGTGGCCTATGTGCTGGGCCTCGAAGGGCCCGCCATCACGGTGGACACGGCCTGTTCCTCGTCACTCGTGGCCCTGCACTGGGCGATCAGGTCCGTACGGGCGGGCGAGTGCTCGATGGCCCTGGCCGGCGGCGTCACCGTGATGGCACACCCCTCCTCGTTCGTCGGCTTCAGCCAGGACCGCGGCCTCGCTCCGGACGGCCGGTGCAAGTCCTTCGCCGCGGCCGCCGACGGCACCACGTGGGCGGAGGGCGTGGGAATGCTGCTGGTCGAGCGGCTCTCCGACGCCCGGCGCAACGGACACCCGGTGCTGGCCGTGGTGCGCGGCTCCGCGGTGAACTCCGACGGAGCGTCCAACGGCCTGACGGCGCCGAACGGCCCCGCCCAGCAGCGAGTGATCCGCCAGGCACTGGCGGACGCCCAGCTGTCCACCGCGGATGTCGACGCGGTCGAGGCACACGGCACGGGAACCCGCCTGGGCGACCCGATCGAGGCGCAGGCGCTGCTGGCGACGTACGGTCAGGATCGTCCCGCCGACCAGCCGATGTGGCTGGGCTCCTTCAAGTCGAACATCGGACACGCGCAGGCGGCGGCCGGCGTGGGCGGCGTCATCAAGATGGTGCAGGCCATGCGGCACGGTGTGCTGCCGAAGACCCTGCACGTGGACGAGCCGACACCGGCGGTGGACTGGACCGCGGGCAACGTCAAGCTGCTCACCGAGCAGATCGCCTGGCCGGACACCGGACGGCCACGCCGGGCGGGTGTCTCGTCCTTCGGCATGAGCGGCACCAACGCGCACGTGATCATCGAGGCAGCCCCGGCGGAGCCGGCCCCCGAGGACGGCGGCACGGAGACCCCCGTCACCCAGGCGGGAGCCACCCAGGCGGGCGCCACCGTGGTGCCGTTGCAGGTCTCCGCCCGGAAGCCGGAAGCGGTCGCCGACCAGGCCGCCGCGCTCGCGGCCCACGTCGCCGCCCATCCCGAGACGAGCATGCTCGACCTCGGCTTCTCACTGGCGACCACCCGCGCCGCGCTCGAACACCGCGCGGTGGTGGTGGCGGCCGACCGTGACGAGTTCACCCGCGCCCTGAACGCCCTGGCCGAGGGCCGTCCGGCCGGTGGAATCGTCAGCGGGGTCGCTCAGCGCGATGGGCTCACCGCGTTCTTGTTCACGGGGCAGGGTGCGCAGCGCATCGGTATGGGGCGTGAGTTGCATGCCGTGTTCCCGGTGTTCGCGGAGGCGTTCGACGCTGTGGTGGCGGAGCTGGATCTGCATCTGGACCGTTCGCTGCGTGAGGTGGTGTGGGGTGAGGATCAGGAGCTGCTGAACCGGACCGGCTATGCCCAGCCGGCGTTGTTCGCCGTCGAGGTGGCGTTGTTCCGTCTGGTCGAGTCGTGGGGTGTGCGCCCGGACTTCCTGGCGGGGCATTCGATCGGTGAGCTGGCTGCCGCGCATGTCGCCGACGTGCTGTCGCTCGTGGACGCCGCGAAGCTGGTCGCTGCCCGTGGCCGGTTGATGCAGGCGTTGCCGGCTGGTGGGGCGATGGTGGCGGTGCAGGCTTCCGAGGACGAGGTGCTGCCGCTGCTGACCGGCCAGGTGAGCATCGCCGCGGTGAACGGCCCCTCATCGGTGGTGCTCTCGGGCGCCGAGGAGGCTGTGCTGGCCATCGAGGAGAAGCTGCGGGCGCAGGGGCGTAAGACGAGTCGACTGCAGGTCTCGCACGCGTTCCATTCGCCGTTGATGGAGCCGATGCTCGACGAGTTCCGCCGCGTCGCGGAGAGCTTGACCTTTGGCACGGCGCGGTTCCCGGTGGTCTCGACCCTGACCGGGGAGCTGGCGGGTACCAACGAGTTGGGCTCGCCGGAGTACTGGGTCCGCCACGTACGTGAGGCGGTGCGCTTCGCGGACGCGGTCCGGCAGTTGGAGGACCGGGGTGTGACGGTCTTCCTGGAGCTGGGCCCGGACGGAGTGCTCAGCGGGATGGGAACCGACTGCCTCACCGACGCCGACGACCGCGCGGTCTTCGCACCGGTGCTGCGTCGTGGCCACGAAGAGGAACGCGAACTCGTCACTGCGGTGACACTGGCCCATACCCGCGGTGTCTTCGTGGACTGGCCCGCGTTCTTCGCCGGTCGCGGAGCCCGGCGAGTGGAGCTGCCGACCTACACCTTCCAGCACCGGTACTACTGGACCGACGACACCGCTCCCACCGGCGACCGGACGACCACGGCCGCCGACTCGTTCGACACCGCCTTCTGGGACGCCGTGGAACGAGAGGACGCCTCGGCACTGGCCCAGCGGCTCGGCATCGACGAGGACGCGCTCGCGCCCGTCCTCCCCGCCATCACGGCGTGGCGCCACCGCCGCCGCGAGGAGTCCGCGGTGGACGCGTTGCGGTACGGCGTCGGCTGGGCGCGCGTCACCGAGCCGACCGCGCCCCCGCTGACCGGAACCTGGCTTGTCGTCCAGCCCGCGGACGGACGGACGGAGGCCCTGCCGGCCGCCGTCACCGACGCTCTCAAGGGCCGGGGCGCGCAGGTGATCGCCGTCGAGGCGAGCGACGCCGACCGTGCCGGACTGGCCGGCCTGCTCGCCGAGCGCGCGGGCGGACAGACCCTCGCCGGGGTGCTGTCCCTGCTGGCACTGGACGAGCGTCCGCACCCGCGGCACAGCGCGCTGTCCCAGGGATGCGCCGACACCGTGGCACTGGTACAGGCCCTGGGCGACCTCGGCTGGAACGCGCCCCTGTGGTGCGTCACCACCGGCGCGGTCGCCGTCGACGGCCCCGGTGACCTCACCAGCCCCCCGCAGACCTCGATATGGGGCCTGGCCGCCGGGCTTGCCCTCGAAGCCCCCGAGACCTGGGGCGGCATCGTCGACCTGCCCCGCGACGCCGGGGACGAGCGGGCCGTACAGCGACTGTGCGACGCGCTCTCCGGCGCCGTCGAAGAGGACCAGCTGGCCATCCGGCGGAGCGGCGTCTTCGGCCGCCGCATGGTGCGCGCGGTCGACCCGGAGACCGCCGCCGACGCCTGGCGCCCCCGCGGAACCGTGCTGATCACCGGCGGCACCGGCGGGCTCGGCGCCCACGTCGCCCGCATGCTGGCCGCCGAAGGCGCGGAGCACCTGGTGCTCACCAGCCGTCGTGGCCCGGCCGCCGAAGGGGCCGCCGAACTCGCCGGGGAACTGCGCGGGCTGGGGGCCGAGGTCACCATCGAGGCATGCGACATCGCCGACCGCGAGTCGGTGCGCGCGCTGCTCACCACCCTCAAGGCGGACGCGAAGCGGCCGCTCACCGCCGTGGTGCACGCAGCCGGAGTGGCGCAGCGGGTGGCACCGATCGGGGAACTCTCCCTGGCCGAATTCGCCGAGGTCGGCGCAGCCAAGACCGGCGGTGCGCGGCACCTGGACGAGCTGCTCGGGGACACCGGACTCGACGCGTTCGTGCTCTTCTCCTCCGGCGCGGCACTGTGGGGCAGCGCCGGCCAGACCGCCTACGGCAGCGCCAATGCCTTCCTGGACGGCCTGGCCCACCAGCGCAGGGCCCGCGGTCTCGTCGCGACGTCGATCGCCTGGGGCTCATGGGACAGCGGCATGGTCGACGCCGAACTCGGCGCGATGATGCGGCGCATCGGCGCCCCCGCCATGGCTCCCGCCCTGGCGATCGGAGCGCTGCGCCGGTTGCTCGGCCTCTCGGAGCCGTACGCCGTCGTGGCCGAGTTCGACTGGGCGCGCTTCGCGCCCACCTACACGCTCGCCCGCCCGCGCCCGCTGATCGACGCGCTCCCCGAGGTCCGCGCCGCCCTCGACGACGGCGACGAGACCGCCTCCCCCGGTGGGGCGGCGCTCGTGGACCAGCTCGCCGGCATGTCGGAAGTCGAGCAGCGCAAGACGCTGCTGGACCTGGTGCGCACCCACGCGGGCGCCCTGCTCGGCTACGACGATCCCTCGGACGTCGAACCGGGACGTGCCTTCGAGGACCTCGGCTTCGACTCCGTGACAGCGGTCAACCTGCGGACCCAGCTCAACGCCGCGACCGGCCGCAAGCTGCCGACCAGCATGGTGTTCGACCACCCCAGCCCTGCCGCGCTCGCCGACTACCTGCGTGCGGAGCTCTGCCAGGGCGGCGACAGCGGCGCGCTGCCGGTGCTCGCCCAGCTGGACCGCCTGGAGGCGGCGGCGGCGGCACTGTCCGCCGAGGAGATCGAGCACACCCAGATCACCGCCCGTCTGCAAGCCCTGGTGGGTCGGCTGACCGAGACCATCAGCGGGTCCGGCGGCGGTGATGTCGGCGACCGGCTCGAGGCCGCGTCCGCCGACGACCTCTTCGACTTCATCGACAAGGAACTCGGCCTCGCCTGATCGAGTGCACGAACAGCTTTCCGATCAAAAGAACTCGGTGGGAACTCAAGATGGCGAACGACGACAAGCTCCTCGACTACCTCAAGCGCGTCACCGCTGACCTGCACCAGACCAAGCGGCGGTTGCAGGAGGTCGAGAGCCAGGACCAGGAACCGATCGCCATCGTGGCGATGAGCTGCCGCTACCCCGGCGGGGTCGGCTCGCCCGAGGATCTGTGGCAGTTGGTCGCCGACGGCCGGGACGCGGTCTCCCAGTTCCCCACCGACCGTGGCTGGAATCTCGACCAGTTGCGCGGCGAGGAGCCGACGCGGACCGGAACGAGCTACGTGCACGAAGGCGGCTTCGTCCATGACGCGGGCGACTTCGACGCGGGGTTCTTCGGCATCAGCCCCAAGGAAGCCCTGGGGATGGACCCCCAGCAGCGACTGATTCTCGAGGCGTCCTGGGAGGCGCTCGAGCGGGCCGGTATCGACCCGGAGTCGGCGCGCGGCACGCAGGTGGGCGTGTTCGCCGGCTCGGGCATCCAGGACTACGAGTACCTGCTGGGCGCCGTGCCGGAGATCGCCGAGGCGTACATGACCACCGGCAACGCCGCCGCGGTCATCGCCGGGCGGGTGTCGTACGCGCTGGGCCTGGAGGGCCCGGCGCTCACCGTGGACACCGCCTGTTCGTCGTCGCTCGTCGCACTGCACCTGGCCGTGCAGGCCCTGCGGCAGAAGGAATGCACACTGGCGCTGGTCGGCGGCGTCATGGTCATGTCTACGCCGTCCCCCTTCATCGCCTTCAGCAAGCAGCGCGGACTCGCCCCCGACGGCCGGTGCAAGTCGTTCGCCGACGCCGCCGACGGCACCGGCTGGGCCGAGGGCGTGGGCGTGCTGCTGGTGGAGCGGTTGTCCGACGCCCGGCGCAACGGGCATCCGGTGCTGGCGGTGGTGCGCGGTTCGGCGGTGAACCAGGACGGCGCGTCCAACGGCCTGACCGCGCCCAGCGGTCGTGCACAGCAGAAGGTGATCCGGCAGGCACTGGCCAACGCCCGGGTTCCGGCCTCCCAGATCGACGTCGTCGAGGGACACGGCACCGGCACCACGCTGGGCGACCCGATCGAAGCCCAGGCGTTGCTGGCGACCTACGGCCAGGACCGTCCCGAGGGCCGGCCGCTGTGGCTGGGCTCCATCAAGTCGAACATGGGCCACGCCCAGGCCGCCGCCGGCGTCGGCTCGGTCATCAAGATGGTCAAGGCCATACAGCACGGTGTGCTGCCCAAGACGCTGCACGTGGACGAGCCGTCCACACACCTCGACTGGGCGGCGGGCGACGTACGGCTGCTGACCGAGGCCCGGGAGTGGCCGGAGAACGCGCACCCCCGCCGTGCGGGCATCTCCTCGTTCGGCGTGAGCGGAACCAACGCGCACATCATCATCGAGCAGGCACCGGAAGCCGAGGAGGAAGCCCCGGCACAGGACCCGGGCCCGGCAGGAAAGCCGGTCGGCTTCCCGCTGCCCTGGCTCGTGTCGGGACGTGGCGCCAACGCGCTGCGCGCGCAGGCCGAGCGCATTCACGACCACCTTGCCGCCGGTGCCGAGACATCGCTCGACACCGCCTACTCTCTGGCGACTTCCCGCGCGGCACTGGAACACCGCGCCGTGGTGCTCGCGGACGACCGCGACGGTGGCCTGAGCGGTCTTGCCGCACTCGCCGCCGACGACATCCGTGCCGGCGTCGTCCGAGGGGTGGCCACCACGGGTTCCACCGCGTTCTTGTTCACGGGGCAGGGTGCGCAGCGCATCGGCATGGGGCGTGAGCTGCATGCCGTGTTCCCGGTGTTCGCCGAGGCGTTCGATGCGGCCCTCGCTGCCCTGGATCCGCATCTGGACCGTCCGCTGCGTGAGGTGGTGTGGGGTGAGGACCAGGAGCTGCTGAACCGGACGGGATATGCCCAGCCGGCGTTGTTCGCGGTTGAGGTGGCGTTGTTCCGGCTGGTGGAGTCGTGGGGTGTGCGCCCCGACTTTGTGGCCGGGCATTCGATTGGTGAGCTGGCTGCCGCGCATGTCGCCGACGTGCTGTCCCTCGCGGATGCCGCGAAGCTGGTCGCCGCACGTGGCCGGTTGATGCAGGCCCTGCCCGCCGGCGGGGCGATGGTGGCGCTGGAGGCGGCGGAGGACGAGGTTGTTCCGCTGCTGACCGGTGAGGTGAGCATCGCCGCGGTGAACGGCCCCTCATCGGTGGTGGTCTCTGGTGCGGAGGCGGCGGTGCTGGAGGTTGCCGCGCACTTCGCGGGGCTGGAGCGTAAGACGAGTCGACTGCAGGTCTCGCATGCCTTCCACTCGCCGTTGATGGAGCCGATGCTGGAGGAGTTCCGCGCGGTCGCGGAGAGCCTGGTCTATGGGGCGGCGCGGTTCCCGGTGGTCTCGACCCTGACCGGGGAGCTGGCGGGTACCAATGAGCTGGGTTCGCCGGAGTACTGGGTCCGCCACGTGCGTGAGGCGGTGCGTTTCGCCGATGCGGTCCGGCAGTTGGAGGACCGGGGTGTGTCGGTCTTCCTGGAGCTGGGCCCGGACGGTGTGCTGACCGGGATGGCCCAGTCGAGTGTGGCGTCCGAGGACGCGGTGCTGGTGGCGTCGGTACGCCGGGGCCGGCCGGAACCTGCCTCGGTGGTGGCGGCGTTGGCGCGGCTGCACGTGGTCGGGGTGTCGGTGGATTGGCGGGCGTTCTTCGCCGGGACCGGTGCCCGCCGCGTCGACCTGCCGACGTACGCCTTCCAGCACGAGCGCTACTGGGTCGACACCCAGGAGTACACCGGCGGCGAGCTGCGCGACATCGCGGCCGCGGGACTCGCGGCGGCCGGGCACCCCCTGCTCGGTGCTGCGGTGATGCTGGCCGATTCGGACGGTGCCGTGCTCACGGGTCGGCTCTCCCCGGCCGCCCAGCCCTGGCTCGCCGACCACATGGTCGGCGACTCGATCCTGTTCCCCGGCACGGGCTTCGTCGAGCTGGCGATCCGGGCGGGCGACCAGGTCGGCTGCGGGGCGCTGGAGGAGCTGACCCTCGAGGCGCCGCTGGTGCTCCCGGCGCGTGGTGGTGTGCAGGTCCAGGTCGTGGTCGGGTCCCCGGACGCGGCCGGACGGCGTACGGTGACCCTCCACTCCCGCCCCGAGGACCAGCCGGATCTGCCGTGGACCAAGCACGCCGACGGTCTGCTGACCTCGGCCGCCGCTGTCGCTCCCGCCGATCTGGCCCAGTGGCCGCCGGCCGGCGCGGAGCCCGTGGATGTCGACGGCCTCTACGACGAGCTTGCCGGGGCAGGCCTTGCCTACGGGCCGGTGTTCCGCGGTCTGACCGCGGCGTGGAAGTCCGGCGCCGAGGTGTTCGCCGAGGTGTCCCTGCCGCAGCAGGCCGCGCGCGGAGCCGACGGCTTCGGCCTGCACCCGGCACTGCTCGACGCGTCGCTGCACGCGGCGATGTTCACCGGCATGTTCGACGAAGCCGACGGACCGGTCCTGCCTTTCGCCTGGTCCGGTGTGCGGCTGCACGCCGCGGGCGCCGCGAGCGTGCGGGTGCGACTCGCTCCCGCGGGCGCGGCCGGCATCACCCTCACCGTCGCCGACGGGACCGGACGGCCGGTGCTCTCGGTGGAATCGCTGGTGCTGCGTGCGGTCTCGGCGCAGCAGCTCGCCGCCGCCCGTACCGCCTTCCACGACTCGCTGTTCGGTCTTGAGTGGACGCCCGTGCCGACCGCCCCGGTCATGGCGTCGGTGACCGAATGGGACACCCTCCCCGCCGAAGGCGCCGTCCCCGACGTCGTGGTGCTGACCTGCGAACCGGGCATGGCCGCCGACGCGGTGCACGCGACCGCCAACCGGGTGCTCGGCGCGCTGCAGTCCTGGCTTGCCGGCGACCGCTTCGCCACCTCGACCCTGGTGATCGCGACCCACGGCGCCGTGGCGCTGCCCGGCGAGGACGTGACCGACCTGGCCGGCGCGGCGGTGTGGGGCCTGGTGCGCGCTGCCCAGCTGGAGAATCCCGGCCGCTTCGTACTCGCGGACATGGACGATCCGGCGGCGATCACGCGGATCGTCGCGAGCGGCGAACCGCAGGCGGTGCTGCGCGGCGGCGTTGTGCACGGGGCGCGACTCACCCGCGTGGCAGCGACCCCCGACACCGGCCAGGGATCCGAGCGGCCCACGTTCGGCGACGGCACGGTGCTGGTGTCCGGGGCGACCGGCGCGCTGGGGCGTCTGGTCTCCCGCCACCTGGTCGCCGAGCACGGCGTGCGCAGTCTCCTGCTCACCAGCAGGCGTGGCCCGGACGCGCCGGGTGCTGCCGAACTCCAGGACGAGCTGCGCGAACTGGGCGCGGACGTCACCATCGCGGCGTGCGACGCCGCCGACCGTGACGCGCTGGCCGTCCTGCTGGACGGGGCGGCGCTCACCGGCGTGGTGCACCTGGCCGGCGTACTGGACGACGGCCTGGTCACCGCTCTCACCCCCGCGCGGATGGACGCCGTGCTGCGTCCCAAGGTGGACGCCGCGCTGAACCTGCACGAGCTGACCCGCGGCATGGACCTCGCGGCCTTCGTGCTGTTCTCCTCCGCGACCGGTGTGCTCGGCGTGGCGGGGCAGGGCAACTACGCGGCGGCGAACGCGTTCCTCGACGCGCTGGCGACGCACCGGCGGGCCACGGGCCTGCCCGCGCAGTCCCTGGCCTGGGGTCTGTGGGCGAGCGGTATGTCCGGTGGGCTGACAGAAGCCGATCTGCAGCGCATGAGCCGTACAGGCATCGGAGCGCTCACCGAGGAGCAGGGCATCGCTCTGTTCGACACCGCGACGACAGTCGACGCGGCCACCGTGCTGCCCATCCGCCTGGACCTCAAGACGCTGGGACAGGCGGGTGACGACCTGCCGCCGCTCTTCCGGGGACTGGTCCGGGTGCGCGCGCGCCGCGGAGTGGTCACGGCCCCCGCGGCCTCGGCCGGTGCCCTGGAGCGTCGACTGGCCGGACTCGACGCGGAGGAACGTGAGGCCGCGCTGCTGGAACTCGTGCGCACCCATGTCGCGATGACCCTGGGATACGCCGGGCCGGACGCCGTGGACGCGGACCGGGCCTTCAGCGAGCTGGGCTTCGATTCGCTGAGCGCCGTGGAGTTCCGCAACGCGCTGAGCGAGGCGGCCGGTGTCCGGCTGCCCGCCACCCTGGCGTTCGACTACCCGACGCCGGTGGTACTGGCGCGCCACCTGCTCGACGAGCTGTCCGGCGTCGGCGAGCAGGTGACGCCGGTGGCGTCGACGGTGTCGACGGCCCCGAACGCGGACGACCCGATCGCGATCGTGGCGATGAGCTGCCGCTTCCCCGGCGGGGTCGGCTCGCCCGAGGACCTGTGGCGTCTCGTGGCCGACGGTGTCGACGCCGTCTCGGAGTTCCCGGTCAACCGAGGCTGGGACATCGAGCGCGTGTACGACCCCTCATCCGAGAGGCCGAGCACGACGTACACCCGTGAGGGCGGCTTCCTGCACGAGGCAGGCGAGTTCGACCCGGCCTTCTTCGGAATCAGCCCCAACGAGGCCGCGATCATGGACCCGCAGCAGTACCTGCTGCTGGAGTCCGCCTGGGAGGCATTCGAGCGTGCCGGGATCGACCCGGCGTCGCTGAAGGGCAGTGCGACCGGCCTCTTCGCCGGGATGATGTACCACGACTACGCGGCCAACAGCAGCACCGGCGCGATCGCGTCCGGCCGGGTGTCCTATGTCTTCGGTCTGGAAGGCCCTTCGGTCACCATCGACACGGCCTGCTCGTCGTCGCTCGTCGCCCTGCACCTGGCGGCGCAGTCGCTGCGGTCCGGTGAGTGCTCGCTGGCGCTGGCCGGCGGTGTCGCGGTCATGGCCACCCCTGAAGTGTTCGTCGAGTTCAGCCGTCAGCGCGGGCTGGCCTCCGACGGCCGGTGCCGGTCCTTCGCGGCCTCGGCCGATGGCACGGGCTGGGGTGAGGGCGTCGGCATGCTGCTGCTGGAGCGGCTCTCCGATGCGCGGCGTAATGGGCATCCGGTGCTGGCGGTGGTGCGTGGGTCGGCGGTGAACCAGGACGGTGCGTCCAACGGTCTGACGGCGCCGAACGGTCCGTCGCAGCGCCGGGTGATTCGGCAGGCGTTGGCGAACGCTGGTCTGTCGACGGCGGATGTGGACGCCGTGGAGGCGCACGGTACCGGAACGGTGCTGGGTGACCCGATCGAGGCGCAGGCGTTGCTGGCGACTTACGGTCAGGACCGTCCCGAGGGCCGGCCGTTGTGGCTGGGTTCGATCAAGTCGAACATGGGGCACACGCAGGCGGCTGCGGGTGTGGCGGGCATCATCAAGATGGTGGAGGCGATGCGGCATGGTGTGCTGCCGCGGACTCTGCATGTGGATGCGCCGTCGTCGCAGGTGGACTGGAGTGAGGGCAGTGTCGAGCTGCTGACGGAAGCGCGTGACTGGGTGCCGAACGGCGAGCTTCGTCGGGCGGGTGTGTCTTCGTTTGGTCTGAGTGGGACGAATGCGCATGTGATCGTCGAAGAGGTGCCGGCGGAGGCGCCGGCTGAGGTACCGGCTGAGGCGGGGTCGGGGGCTGGTCCGGTGCCGGTGGTGCCGGTGGTGCCGTGGGTGGTGTCGGGTAAGACGCCGGCCGCGCTGGCGGCGCAGGCGCGGCGGCTGCTTGCTGTGGCCGGTGATGGTGGCGAGTGGGATGTGGCGTTCTCGCTGGCGACGACGCGGGCTGTTTTTGAGCACCGCGCGGCGGTGGTGGGCGGTGACCGGGAGGAGTTGTTCCGGGGGCTGGCCGCTTTGGCGGCGGGGGAGCCGGGTGCTGGTGTGGTGTCGGGTCATGCCCGGCGTGCTGGCCGGTCGGCCTTCCTGTTCACGGGGCAGGGTGCGCAGCGCATCGGCATGGGGCGTGAGCTGCACGAGGCGTTCCCCGTCTTCGCCGACGCCTTCGACGCTGTGGTGGCGGAGCTGGATCCGCATCTGGACCGTCCGCTGCGCGAGGTGATGTGGGGCGAGGACCAGGAACTGCTGAACCGGACCGAATACGCCCAGCCGGCGCTGTTCGCCGTCGAGGTGGCGCTCTTCCGTCTGGTCGAGTCGTGGGGTGTGCGCCCCGACTTTGTGGCCGGGCACTCGATCGGTGAACTGGCCGCCGCGCATGTCGCGGGCGTGCTGTCCCTGGAAGACGCCGCCGCACTGGTCGCGGCGCGCGGCCGGCTGATGCAGGCGCTGCCCGCCGGTGGGGCGATGGTGGCGGTGCAGGCTTCCGAGGACGAGGTTGTTCCGTTGCTCACCGGTGA
>NZ_JBEYZX010000081.1:0-17381 GCF_040646255.1 Streptomyces sp. NPDC046203
CAGCATGACCTGGCGGTCGGGCAGGCCCTTGAGGTCCTTGATGCCGCTGGCGCCGGTGGTCTCGTCGGCCATGAGCCGGCCGGTGACGGTGACCTAGGGGAGCCGGGCCCGGCCATGTGTACGGGGTCTTCGACCCGGCGTCAGCCGAAGAAGATCTTGACGACGTAGTAGCTCGCCGCGGCGACGATCGCGGCGGCCGGCATGGTGATGAACCAGCCGAGGATGATGTTCTTGGCCACGCCCCAGCGCACCGCGTTGACGCGCTTGGTGGCACCCACGCCCATGATCGCCGAGGTGATGACATGGGTCGTGGAGATCGGCGCCTTGAAGAGGAACGCCGTGGTGAACATGATCGACGCGCCGGTCGTCTCGGCGGCGAAGCCCTGCGGCGGGTCCAGCTCGATGATCTTGCGACCGAGGGTCCGCATGATGCGCCAGCCGCCCGCGTACGTACCGAGCGAGAGCATCAGCGCGCAGGAGATCTTGACCCACACCGGGATCGGCGCGTCGGCGCTCTGTATGTCGCCGATGACCAGCGCCATCACCACGATGCCCATCGTCTTCTGGGCGTCCTGGAGGCCGTGGCCGAGCGCCATGCCCGCCGCGGACACGGTCTGCGCGATCCGGAAGCCGCGCTTGGCCTTGTGCGGGTTGGTCTTGCGGAACAGCCACATGATCAGCGTCATCACCAGGTAACCGGCGACGAGGCCGACCACCGGGGACAGGAACATGGGGATGACGACCTTCTCCAGGACGCCGGACCAGATGACCTCCGTGCCACCCGCGAGCGCCGCGCCCACCATGCCGCCGAACAGCGCGTGCGAGGAGGACGAGGGAAGACCGAAGTACCAGGTGACGAGGTTCCAGACGATCGCGCCGAGCAGGGCGGCGAAGAGGATGCCCATCCCCTTGTCGCCGGTCGGCGTGGCGATCAGGCCCTTGCTGACGGTGTGCGCGACGCCCTGGCCGAGGAAGGCGCCGGCGAGGTTCATCACGGCGGCCATCGCGAGCGCGGCCCGCGGGGTCAGCGCCCGGGTCGACACCGAGGTGGCGATGGCGTTCGCCGAGTCGTGGAAACCGTTGGTGTACGTGAAGCCGAGCGCGACACCGATGGTCACGATCAGCGCGAAGGTGTCCACGGAGCTCAGGACTCCTTGACGGCGATGGTCTCCACCGTGTTCGCCACGCGCTCGAAGGCGTCCGCCGCCTCTTCGAGGACATCCACGATCTGCTTGAGCTTGAGTACCTCGATGGCGTCGTACTTGCCGTTGAAGAGGTGGGCGAGCAGCTTGCGGTGGATCTGGTCCGCCTGGTTCTCCAGCCGGTTGATCTCGATCCAGTACTCGGTCATGTTGGCCATGGTCCGCAGGTTCGGCATGGCCTCGGCGGTCAGCTCCGCCGCCCGCGACAGGACCTCGATCTGCTGCTCGACGCCCTTGGGGAGTTCCTCGACGTTGTAGAGGACGACCAGGTCGACGGCCTCCTCCATGAAGTCCATGATGTCGTCGAGGGAGGACGCGAGGAGATAGATGTCCTCACGGTCGAACGGCGTGATGAAAGAGGAGTTCAGCTGGTGGAAGATGGCGTGGGTCGCGTCGTCGCCGGCGTGCTCCGCTGCCCGCATCCGTTCCGCGATCTCGGCCCGGGCGGAGGTGTCCGCTCCGAGCAGTTCCATCAGGAGTTTCGCGCCCGTGACGATGTTGTCCGCGGACGCGGCGAACATGTCGTAGAAGCTCGTCTCCCTGGGGGTCAGACGAAATCGCACGTGGGGTCCTCGGGGTGCTGGGTTCGGTCAGGCTGATGCTAGGCGCATCATCCGGCCACGGCTAACCGGCGTCCTTTCAGTGTCGCCCATCAGGCACAGTGATCTACCACGGGCCCCCGCCCCGATTCGCGGAGGTCGGTACCCTATACCCACGAGGGGTATACCCCCTCTTTCTGGACAACGGGAGGACCCGATGACGACCACCGAAGCCGGCCAGCTCACCCCCGAGACCGCGGTCGACGCGGCGGTCGCCCCCGCCTCCGCGACGCCGGCCGGGGCAGGATCCAAGGCCGCGTCCGGCACCGGATCCAAGGCCGAAAACACCCCCTCCACCGGCGCTCCGGCGGGCAGCGGCGAGGGCCACGACCACCCGGTGCACGGCTACCACAACCAGAAGGACGAGCACCTCAAGCGGCTGCGCCGGGTCGAGGGCCAGATCCGCGGTCTGCAGCGGATGGTCACCGAGGACACGTACTGCATCGACATCCTCACCCAGGTCTCGGCCTCCACGAAGGCCCTGCAGTCCTTCGCGCTCCAGCTCCTGGAGGAGCACCTGCGGCACTGCGTCGCGGAGGCCGCGATGGAGGGCGGCACCGGGATCGAGTCGAAGGTCGAGGAGGCCACCAAGGCCATCGCACGCATGATGCGGACCTGAGGACACCGTCCCCGGGGGCGGGGCGGGGGTCAGGGATTCAGACGTACGAAATTACGGGAGTACGGGCTCCGGCGGCACGGAGTCCGGGATGGACGGCCCGGCGGTGGTCCGGGTTCCCGGGATACGGGTTCGGGATACGGGTCCGGGAGGCCCTGGGATGGAGTACGGCCTGCGGGGGGGGGGCTGACGACCCTCGGGCGTACGGGCCTCAGCGGCCGTGCGCGCCGACCCGCAGCACCTCGTCGATCCGGTCGGCGCTCAGCCGTTCCTCCCCGTCGGCGGCGGAGGCCGCGATGATCAGCTCCCCGCACAGCTCTATCTCGGCCAGGGCGACGCACTCGAGGTCGCCGGGCGACGGAGCCGGAACCAGGTGCGGGCGCGCGGCGCCGGTCGCGGTACCGGGCGGCGGAACCATGCGCGTACACCTCTTCTTGTCGGCGTGCTGTCGGGCTGACGGGCTGCTCTCCGGGGCCTGGCATCCGGCCGTCGCACGGCGTACGGCTTCACCCTCCAGCGTAGGAAGCGCTTCCCTCGCCGCGCATGACACGTCCGGACCATTTGCGATGGCCCGGGCGAAGGGCCACAAGCCCCTCGCCCGCCGAAACCGGGCCGCGCCGCGCACCGCCCGCCGGGCTACGCCTCGATCCTCCCCGTGTAGATGTCCTTCCGGTCCGGCAGCGTCACCGTGACCGGCGTGCCGAAGCCGTACAGCAGCGTGGTCGAGGCGACCTCGACCGTACGGCCCTGGTTGCTGAAGCTGAACTGGTGGCGGACCTTGCGCAGCCTGCCCGCGCCGTCCAGATACGCGTCGAACGCCACCGTGTCCGTGGCGAACCCTTTCGCCGCCGCCGCGAGCGACCCGCGCACCTGCGGCGAGGCCAGCCGGGCGGCCTCTCCGATGTGGGTGATCCCCCGGTAGTGCCGGACCGTCACCCCGGCGAGGTCGACCTCGTCCACGTACGCCACCTCGCGGGCGCCGCGGAGCAGTTCGGCGGCGGCGGCCGGGTCGGTGGCGCCGCCGGTGACCAGGTTGCCGTCGTCGAGGGTGGTGGTGTCGACCCGTACCCACTTGTCGGCGGGGACGCCCGCGCCCCGGTTCTTCATGTAGAGCGCGCCGGGTACGAGCAGTTCGGTGATCGGGCGCTGCGGGCCGCGCTCCTCGTCGGCGCCCTTCGGCAGCATCACCCGGAGGGTGCCCGTACGGCGGCGGAAGTCGTAGTCGCCCTCGCCGCGGATGGTGACCTGGGTGCCGCCGGACGCCATCTCCATCGAGGTGCCGGCCTTCGCCGACCCGGCCCTGATCAGCTCCTCGGCCGCGCCGCGGACGGCCCGCCGCGGATCGCCGCCGGGGACCCCGTCGTCCTCGGGGGCCGCGCAGCCGGCGGCCGTCAGCGCCACCGTCCCGACCAGCACCAGGGCGCCCGCCCACGCGCCGCCCGTGCGTCCCTTCCGCACCACCATCGCCCGCCAACCCCCAACGCCCGCCGCTTGTCCGTCCGAAACCCGCCCGACCGGATAACGACGGTCCGCACCCGCCGTCACGCCGCAGTACCGTGGAGGACGTGCATGATCAGGCCCCGCCGCCCGCCCCGCGGCACACCCCGCACCTGACGGAGACGACGGAGCGGGGCGCGTTCGCGCTCGCCCGCTGCAGCTGCGGCTGGACCGGCCCGGCCCGCCGCTCGCGCGACCGCGCCCGTACGGACGCGACGGACCACGCGGCGGCGCCACCGCCGGTGGAGGGGTAGGGGGCATTCCCCGCCGGCGCGGGCGGCCGCCTCGGCTCAGCCGGTTCGCCCGGCCGGCCTACTCGGGTGGCGCCTTCGGACCGCGCCTTCGACCGGTCCACTCAAGCGAGACGTTCCCACCGTCCGGCCGGGCAGCCCGGCCGGACGATCCCACCGAAACGTTGCGGTCGAACCGAACGGAACCGAACCGAACCGAACCGGTCCGGTCCGTTCAGGCGGCGAGGTCGCGCTCGCCCGCGCCGCGCGACGGCTCCGGCAGGCCGATCGACCCGGCGACCGCGGGCCCTCCGGCGGCCCGCCGGGAGCGCACGAGCCGACCGCCGTGCCGGCTGCGGGCGACGGCCGTGACGACCGGCGTGAGGAGCGCGAGCGCGACCGGGGCGAGCAGCAGCGCGACGGCGGTGCCGAGCGCGAGACCGCCGACGACGTCGGTCGGATAGTGGACGCCCATGTACACCCGGCAGAAGCCCTCGGCGAGGGCGAGACCGATGGCGGCGAACCCGAAGCGGCGGTGGGCGACGAAGATGCCGATGGCGAGCGCCATGGCGAGGGTGGCGTGGTCGCTCACGAAGGAGTAGTCGGTCTTGCCCGCGACCAGGACGTCGAGACCCTCGTGATCACGGAACGGCCGGGGGCGTTCGACGAAGCCGCGGATCGGGATGTTGACGAGCAGGGCGATCCCGGCGGCGAGCGGCGCCCAGATCAGCGCGGCGATCGCGGACACCGAGTCGGCCGCGGTGCCACGCCGGCGGACGCTCCACCAGCAGCCGAGGACGACGAGGACGAGTCCGAGCACGATGCCGTACTCGCCGGTGAACTCCATGACGCGGTCGAACCACGGCGGGGCGGCCTTGGCCAGCCCGTTGATGTCGTAGAGCAGGCTGACATCGGGGTTCGAACCGTCCGATGCGAGTCCAGCCATGTGCTGCGGCCCCTTGCTGTGTGGTGGTGCCCAACCCCCGTGGTCGGGTTGGTCGGATCGGGAAACGATCCGGCCGAGGGGAGCGTTCCGCTCCGGCCCCGGGATCGCCGGGACGTTATCGAACGGTGACGGGGCACGGCGGCCCCGGGCCGCGGCCTCACGGAACGCGCGCCCCGCCGTACCTCCGCCGGTCCCCGAGCCCGGCCCTGAGACCGTCCCGGAGTACACCCCCGCCCTTGTGGATCACTGCTGCGGAAGGTGGGTGGGCAGCGCGGCCGCGCCCGCCGCCGTGACCCGGGTCGCGCCGAAGTAGTCCGGCGTGTCGACCCGGTCGAAACGGATGACGGCACCGGTGCGCGGGGCGTCGATCATGTACCCGCCGCCGACGTAGATGCCGACGTGCCGGATGGCGCGCGAGTTGGTGAGGTCGTCCGAGAAGAACACCAGGTCGCCCGGCAACAGCTCGTCCCGGCTCGGGTGCGGCCCGGCGTTGTACTGGTCGTTGGCCACGCGCGGCAGCCCGACCCCCACGCTGTCGTACGCCGCCTGGGTCAGCCCCGAGCAGTCGAACCGCCCGTTCTGCGCCGCCGTGCCCGTACCGCCCCACAGATACGGCGTCCCGAGCTTCTGCTGCGCGTAGTAGATGGCGGAGGCCGCCTGCTTGGAGGGCTCGACGCGGCCGATGGGGCGGGCGAAGCTCTTCTCCAGATCGCGGATGATCCGGACGTAGTTCTGCGTCTCGCTGATCCCGGGCACTCCGCCGGACCGTATGACGCGGTAGGCGCCGGCGTTGTAGGCGGCGAGCATGTTGTTCGTGACGTCGCCCGGCACGTCCTTCACATAGCGCGCGAGCTCGCAGTCGTAGGAGGCCGCCGACGGGATCGCGTCCTTGGGGTCCCAGATGTCCCGGTCGCCGTCCCCGTCCCCGTCGATCCCGTGGGTGGCCCAGGTGCCCGGGATGAACTGGGCGATGCCGCGGGCGTCGGCGGGCGAGACGATGGTCGGGTTCCAGCCGCTCTCCTGGTAGAGCTGGGCGGCGAGCAGCGCGGGGTTGATGGCGGGGCAGAGATTGCCCCACTGCTGCACCAGGCCCTGATACGCGGCGGGCACGGCCCCCTTCGCCAGCCCGACGGTCCCGTTCCGCCCGTTGCCGGCGCCGCCGAAGAGCCCGGCCGCGGCGGAGTACGTACCGACGACGAGCAGCAGCACGAACAGCAGGCAGACTCCCGTCGCCCCACCGCCCACCAGCCACGCCACCCGCGCCTTACGCACCGTCAACCACCCCTTGGCTCCGGTCAGTACGCACCGGACATCAGTCTAGGCGGGCACCCCGCGCTCAGGGGGTGGACGAACCGGACGGAACAGCGCCGTCCGACGGCCGAAAATCGACCCGCGGGCCGGGAACGGGCCCGCCGGGCCCGCCGGGCCCGTGGGGCGAGAGGGCGTCGAGGGACGACTTCACCCGTACGTCCCGCTCACGCTGCTCCTCGGCGACCCCGCGCAGCGCGGGAGCGAGCGCGCCGCACTCGTCCCCCACCGCGCCGATCCGCTCCTCCCAGGACGCGAGGACGGCCTCCAGGGCGGCCGCGCACGCGAGCCCGCGCAGCGCGCCCGACACCCCGTCATGGGCCGTGGTCAGCCTGCCCTTGGCGGCTCCCATGCCGGCCTGAAGGGATTCGGCCACCCCGGCCGCCTTGATCCACGGCCCGGCACTGTGGCGCAGCACGCCGCCACCCGCCCCTTGCCCAGCCTTCCGACCCTGCCCTGTCGTCGAACGTCCACGTGAGCTCATCGGGCTCCCTCTCCCTTCTCCGCCGAAGGTCGGCGAAGGTCGGCGCGGACGCTAACAGCGGCAGCCCGCCACCCTGCGCATGCGCAAATCCAGGAGTACGCACCGAACTTGTGCCGCACCCAAGAGCCCCATGGACGCCCTCCGCACCAGCAAACACCGCACTCTCACCCGAAAGAGTGAGCTCCCGGGGCAAACGGCCCCGCCCGCCCTCCGACCGTCCTCCGACGGGCGCTCCCTACATACCTTCTGATGGGCCGTCGAACAGCGCCCCAAAGGTGCCACAACGACAATCATTGCCCGGAGTCACACCCCGTGATACACAGAGTGACCATACGCTTCTTCGCATGGGAACCGGCCACGCCGCCGCAGGTCAAGACGGTCAGATCGGACATGCCTGCGGGGATCGGGTAAAGAGAGCCGTCAAGCCGTCACACGCGAGCGGTTTCATCAGCGAAGATAGGGCGACGACCCATGCCGTCCGGCAGGGGCGACGAACTACCCAACAGGGGCGGTGAGTTACATGTACCTGGCGGCCGAAAAGGGCGACATCAACACCATTATCGGTGGAATCGCCCCGAACTGGGGGCCTTTCGGGAGCCTGGGCGCCGAAGCCAAGGTGATGATCGAGGTCGTGATGGCCGTGGCCATTCTGCTCTGTCTCGGCATCGCCATCTGGGGCGCGGCCAAACAGCGTATCGGCGCCACCGCCCTGCGCGACACCTTCAGCGCCGAACAGGGCAAGGGTCTGATCGTGGCCGGCCTGACCGGAGTCTTCATCATCGGCTCCCTGGGAACGCTCTTCACCATCGTGTACGGGATGGCCGTCTAACCCTTTTCTCACCCCCGAGGTCGCGCTCCCTGATGTCCAGTCACCACGCAACGCCCACACGGCAGCCGGCGACACCGCCGCCTGCGGCGCACCCGTACACCTGTACCGAAGGGGCGTACCCGGCATGAGCCTCGGCGACGACCACGACGGCCAGACCCGCACCCGTCTCCCCGAGGGCAACACCGGCGACCCGTACGGCACCCCGCGCCGCTCCGCCGGCCGGAGCGGGCGCTCCCTCGCCGTGGTCGTGGGCGTGGTGGCCGTCCTCATCGCCGCGATCGCCTTCGCGAACCGCGGCAACGACACCCCCGCCGGCTCCGGCTCCTCCCACGCCGGCGGCCCCAGCGCCCCGGCGGGCGCCGCCCCCACGGCCGCCACCGGCACCCGCCCCGTCACGGGCAAGAACGCCACGAACGGCACGCTCGCGGCGGGCTTCGCCCACGACGAGCAGGGGGCACAGAGCGCGGCGGCGAACTACGCGGTGGCGCTGGGCTCCGTCGACATGTTCGTCACCTCGTCGCGCAGGACGCTCGTCCGCGCCGTGTACGCGCCCGACGCGGTCACCGCCCAAGAGAGCGCGCTCGACAAGGTGTACGGCGACAAGGGATTCCTGAGCCGGATCGGTCTCAACGCGGACGGCACCGCGCCTTCGGGCCTGACATTCGTCTCCCGGGTACTGCCGGCCGGTGCGAAGATCGACAAGTACGCGGGCGACCACGCCACTGTGTCCATCTGGTACTCGACGCTGTTCGGCCTGGCCGGAGAAGGGTCCAAAAGCCCCGTCACGGAGTCCTGGTACACCAACACCTTCGAGCTGCGCTGGACCGACGGCGACTGGAAGGTGACCGGATTCAGCCAGAAGGACGGCCCCGTTCCCGTGGGCCGTGACCAGACGGCCTCTACCGCTGATGACATGACGGACGCCGTCGGCACGTTCGGAGGCTTCACCTATGCCCGGTAAGAACCTTGTCCGCGGCCTCGGCGTCACCGCCGCGCTGTCCGCGGCCCAGACCGCCCTGGTCCTGTTCGCCACCCGTGCCGTCGCCGACCCCACACCGACCGCACCGGCCACCGGAACTCCCTCGACGACGCCCACTCCTTCGGGCACTCCCAGCCCGAGCGCCAGCAACAACCCGTGCGACCTGATCCGTGGTCCCGCCCGCGACTACTGCGAGAACGGCCAATCCGGCTCCGGCGTCCGCATCGACGACCCCTCCGCCACCGTCGACCCCCTCTCCTCCCTCGCCAACGGCTGCGCCAAAGCCGCCGCCTGGGTCGTCGACACCCTCTCCAGCGCCGTGAAGCAGACCGCGACCGTCGACTTCACCAACAAGGAGTTCCTCGGCCGCTACGCCATCGTCTTCGCCGCCGCCACCTTCCTCACCCTCCTCCTCTGGCTGCTCGCCGTCGCCAAGCGCGCCATGCGCGGCGTCCCGCTCACCACCGCGCTCTCCGAGGCCATCGGCTTCCTCTGGCTGACCGTCCTCGCCTCCGCCTTCACGCCGCTGATCCTCTACACCGTCGTCAGCGCCGCCGACGCCATCACCGAGGTCATCGCCTCCGGCACCGGCCAGCAGAGCGACGTCTTCTTCGGCAGCTTCAAACAGGCCCTGGAGAAGGGCGACAGCATCGGCGGCGGGCCGATCATGCTGATCATCGTCTCGCTGGTGACGATCCTGGCCGCCGGTGTGCTCTACCTCGAACTGGTCCTGCGCGCCGTGCTCCTCTACGTCGGCGCGCTGCTCGGCGTGGTCGTGTACGCCGGGCTCGTCGACAAGAACATGTGGGGCCACGTCCGCCGCTGGGCGGGCATCATGATCGCGGTGATCCTGGTCAAGCCGGTGATCGTGATCGTGCTCGGCCTCGCCGGGGCGCTGTCGTCCGGCACCGGCCCGGACGCGTTCTCCGCCGTGGTCTCGGGTCTGGCCATCGTCCTGCTCGCGATCTTCGCCTCCGCGATGATCTACCGCTTCGTCCCCGGCTTCGGCGACGAGATCGTGGCCTCCCGCAACAACCGTCTGCACCGCGCCGGCGAGAACGCCGCGGCCGCCGTCATCTCCACCCCCGCGTCCCTCGTCTCCCAGGGCATCAAGACCCACAGCAGCCGCGGCGGCGACGGTGGCGGCCAGGCGGCCGCCAAGAGCACGCCTCGCCCCGCCAACCCGCTCTCCGGCGGGGTCGCCGCCCACAGCAGCCGAGGCACCTCGGGAGGCACCTCAGGCGGATCCAGCGGCGGTACGGGCGGCGGCGCCACCCCCGCCCCCCGCAGCGGCAGCCCCACCACGAACACCCCCCACTCCAGCCGCACCGGCAACACCGGCAACACCAGCAGTAGCCGCAACAACTCTGGAGGTGCAGGGCGTTGACGACCCAGTCCCAACCGGTCTCGCCCCGCCGCACGTATCTCATCGGCCGCGCCCGTCCGAACGCGATCGTCGGCAAGAACCGCGAGACCGGCGAGATCGCGCTCATCATCGTCGGCGCCTTCCTCGGCATGATGAGCGGACTGCTGGTCCCCCTGCTGCCCCTGCGCATCGGACTGCTCTCCGGCTTCCCGGTGCTCGCGCTCGCCGCGGTCTACGTCCCGTACAAGCACCGCACCTTCTACAAGTGGTTCGAGATCAACCGCAGCTACAAGCGGACGCTCAAGCGCGGCACCGCCTACCGCTCCACCGCCACCGAGGCCGGCACCCGGCTCGACGGCCGTGAGGTCGAGATCGGCCCGCCGCCCGGCATCGGCGGCGTCAGCTGGCTGACCGCGCCGTTCGGCCCCGACGAGATCGCGGTCCTCCTGCACGCCGACCGCCGCACCGTCACCGCCGCCATCGAGATCGAGGGCCCGGGCGTCGGCCTGCGCGACTCCGAGGACCAGGAAGCCCTCGTCGACCGCTTCGGCACCCTCCTCAAGCACGTCGCCAACGGGGACGGCTTCGTCACCCGCCTCCAGATGCTGGCCCGTACGCTGCCCGCCGACCCCGACGCCCACGCCAAGGACGTCGCCCAGCGCGGCGACCACCAGGCCCCGGCCTGGCTCCAGGAGTCGTACGACCAGCTCCAGTCGATGGTGTCGACCTCCAGCGAGCAGCACCGCGCCTATCTCGTGGCCTGCATGCACTACACGCGCGAACTCGCCGCCGAGGCCAACGCCATGGCCCGGGCCACCCGCCACGCCTCCGGCGCCCGCCGGCTCGACCGCGACGGCGGCCTCGCCGTCGTCATGGCCCGCGAGCTGACCGACATCTGCGCCCGCCTCGCCGAGGCCGACATCCGGGTCCGTCAGCCGCTCGGCCAGTCGCGGCTGGCCTCCCTCGTGCACTCGATGTACGACCCGGACCACCCCATCGACCACATCCAGGCCATGTCGAAGCGCAACGCCTGGCCCGCCGAGCTGGACGCCCTGGAGCCGACATACCTCCAGGCCAAGACCCGTGAGTCCGCCACCCGCGAACCCTGGTGCCACGCCACCGCGTGGATCAAGGAGTGGCCGATGACGCCCGTCGGCGTCAACTTCCTCGCCCCGCTCCTCGTCCACACCCCCGACGTGATCCGCACCGTCGCCGTCACCATGGATCTGGAGCCCACCGAGGTCGCCATCGAGCGGATGCTCACCGAGAAGACCAACGACGAGGCCGAGGCATCCCGCCAGTCCAAGATGAACCGCACCGTCGACCCCCGCGACATCGCCGCCCACGGCCGTCTCGACCAGCGCGGCGAGGACCTCGCGAGCGGCGCGGCCGGCGTCAACCTCGTCGGCTACATCACCGTCTCCTCCCGCTCCCCCGAGGCCCTGGCCCGCGACAAGCGCACGATCCGGGCCTCCGCGGGCAAGTCGTATCTGAAACTGGAATGGTGCGACCGCGAGCACCACCGTGCGTTTGTGAACACCTTGCCGTTCGCGACCGGCATCCGCCGCTAGGGCCGAAGGGGCACAGACCGATGCGAGATCCGCTGTCCGTCCTCACCGACGCCTTCACCTCCTTCCTCTTCGGAAAGGTGGAGACGACCCGCCTGCCCGTCCGCACCTCCACCGGGCAGGCCCAGGCCGTCTATCTGCCGACCGCCGCCCCCGGCCTCGGCGACTCCGGCGTGATCATCGGCCGTGAGGTCTACAGCGGCAAGGGGTACATCTACGACCCCTTCCAGCTGTACGGTCAGCAGCTCCCCGCCCCCCACTGGCTGGTCCTCGGCGAGTCCGGCAACGGCAAGTCGGCGCTGGAGAAGACGTACGTGCTCCGCCAGCTCCGCTTCCGCGACCGCCAGGTCGTCGTCCTCGACGCGCAGGGCGAGGACGGCGTCGGCGAGTGGAACCTCATCGCGCAGGAGCTGGGGATAACTCCCATCCGGCTGGACCCGATGGTCGCCAACGACTCCGGCATCCGGCTCAACCCGCTCGACCCGTCCATCACCACCACGGGCCAGCTGGCGCTGCTGCGCACCATCATCGAGGTGGCCATGGGCCACGGCCTCGACGAGCGCTCCGGCTTCGCGCTCAAGGTCGCCCACGCCTACGTCAACGAGCACTCCACCGACCGCCAGCCGATCCTCACCGACATCGTCGAGCGGCTGCGCCACCCCGAGCCGGAGTCGGCGGAGGCGATGAACGTCGCCCTGGACGACGTACGGGCCTGGGGCCTCGACGTCGCCCTCGTCCTCGACCGGCTCGTCGACGGCGACCTGCGCGGCATGTTCGACGGCCCGACGACCGTCGGCATCGACCTCGACGCCCCGCTGATCGTCTTCGACCTCTCCCACATCGACCGCAACTCCATCGCCATGCCCATCCTCATGGCGATCGTCGGCGTGTGGCTGGAGCACACCTGGATCCGCCCCGACCGGAAGAAGCGCATCTTCCTGGTCGAGGAGGCCTGGCACATCATCAACAGCCCCTTCGTGGCCCAGCTGTTCCAGCGCCTGCTGAAGTTCGGCCGCCGCCTCGGCCTGTCCTTCGTCGCCGTCGTCCACCACCTCTCCGACGTCGTCGACGGCGCGGCGGCCAAGGAAGCCGCGGCCATCCTCAAAATGGCCTCCACCCGCACCATCTACGCCCAGAAAGCCGACGAAGCCCGCAACACGGGCCGGGTCCTCGGCCTGCCCCGCTGGGCCGTCGAGATCATCCCGACCCTCACCCCCGGCATCGCCGTCTGGGACGTCAACGGCAATGTGCAGGTGGTCAAACACCTCATCACCGAACGCGAACGCCCCCTCGTCTACACCGACCGCGCCATGACGGAGTCCTCGGCCCCCTCCGCCCCCGACCCCGAGCTGGAGTGGGAGACGGAACAGCGCGCGATCCTCATCGAGCAGCAGATGAACAACCCATCCCAGTCGACGGTGGCGTGATCCTTGAGCACGAACCGAACCCAGCCCGGACCGCGCCAGACGGGCGGCGGCGGCATCCCCGACGGTTTCATCGTCGGCCTGTTCGTCCTCCTCTTCGGCATCGCCTTCCTCGTCTGGACGGCCACCGGTCTGTCCGGCCTGTTCGCGCACGGCGGCTGGCCGGACGGCGTCACCTTCACCCGTACGCCCCGGGCGCTGCCGTCCATCCTGTCCTCACCGGGCGACCTCCCGGCCGCCTGGCCGGACACCCCGCCGGAACAGCTCTCCGGATACGGGCTGTTCTGGGGCCTCGTCATCGGCGAGGCCCTGATACTCGTCGTCCTCGCGGTCTTCGTCCTCGGCACCGTGGCCCGCTGGCGCGCGGTCCGCGCGAACCGGAAGGCGGGCGGGTACGAGGCGAAGCCCCGGCGCGCCGAGCAGCCGGCCGAACCGGCCCCGCTCCGCAAGGCACCGGCACCGCAACCGGCACCCCCCGCACCCCGCGCCCCCGCACCACCCCCGGTGCCGGCCCCGGCACCGGAGCCGGAGCCGATCCCCGCCTCCACCCCCGTGCCTGGACCCACACCCACACCCACACCCACCCGGATCGTGTACGGCTCACCGGCGGCCCGCCGCCCGACTGCCCTCCAGGCGGTGCACGACGCCGAAGGCGCCGCCCTCGTCGTGACCTCCGACCCCACCCTCTGGGAGGAGACGAAGGACGCGCGCGGCAAACTCGGCCCGGTCCTCGTCTACGACCCCGGCCATCTGTGCGAGACCCCCGCCCGGCTCCGCTGGAGCCCCGCCGAGGGCTGCGAGGACCCCGCCACGGCCCAGCGCCGGGCCGCCGCGCTGCTCACCCCGGTACGGCCGCAGGCGCGGCTCGACGCGGCCATGACGGACACCGCCGAAATGCTCCTGCGCTGCTGGCTGCACGCCGCCGCGATAGACGGCCGCCCGTTCAAGCAGGTCCACCGCTGGGCCCAGGGCTCCGACGCCCATGAGCCGGTCCGGATCCTCCGCACCCATCCCAAGGCCGCCTCGGGCCACGCCGGTCTGCTCGAATCCGCGCTCACGGCCCACCCCGAACGCCGCCGCGCCGCCCAGGAACTGACGGCCCGCGCGCTGTCCGCCCTGTCCTCGATCCACCTCAGGGACGCGTGCACGGCGAACCGCGCCGACTCGCTCGCGCTCGCCTCGTTCCTCGCCGAACAGGGCACGCTCTACGTGATCGGCGAACCGATCGAGGACCCCCGCACCCACCCGGGCGCGATGCCGCTCCTCACGGCCCTCGTCGCCACCGTCACCGACCGGGCCCGCCACCAGGCCACCCGCTCCCCCGGCCCCCGCCTGGACCCGCCGCTGAGCCTCGTCCTCGACGACATCGCGGCCGTGGCCCCCCTCCCCGACCTGCCCACGCTCCTGACCGAGGGCCCCGCCCAGGGCCTGACCGCCCTGGCCCTGATGCGCTCCCCCACCCAGGCCCGGTCCCGCTGGCCGGAGCCACTGTCCACTCCCTGAGCCCCGCGCCCCGCACCCTCGACCGCGCCCCCGCCCGTACAGCGGCGCCCTACACGCCTCTCACCAGCTCGTACTCCCGGTCGTACCCCGGCACCGGCCCCGGCATCTCCGTCCGCACCCCCGTCCACACGAACCCGAACCGCCGGTAGAACGCCGCCGCCCGCTCGTTCTCCTCGTGCACATACAGCCGCACCCGCCGGATCTCAGGCCCCGGCACGCCCCACGACCACTCCACGGCCGCCTCGAACAGCGCGTCGATCACTCCGCTCCCCCGCGCCTCGGGCCGCATGTACACCCCCACGACATGCGTCTGGTCGACCTTCGCCGCCTCGCCGAACCCCAGCCGCCCCTCGTCGTCGGGCCGTTCGACCAGGACGGTCACGGTGCCGAGCCAGCGTCCCCCGGGGGTCTCCGCGACGAACTGCCGGACCCGCCCGTCCCCGTCCTCGGCGGCACCCGCGGCCCGCTCCTGCCAGAACGCGTCCGGCCGCGCCACCGCGTCGTCGTAGGTCTCCAGGAAGGCGAGGTGCGCGACGGGGTCCTGAAGCGCTTCGAGCCGCAGCTCGCGCGCCTTCTTCCACTCGTCGGCACGGATGACACGAATTGCATAGTCCATGCCACGATCCTGATCATGAAAACCCCCTCTGACAAGGGGGTTTCGTGGTACCCAGGTACGACGACAACGCCCCCGCCCACGCCCTACGTTGACGGCGTGACAACCCAGGCGACGCGGCCGACGCGGCCGACGGTGGAGACGCGGACGACGGTGGAGACGACGACGGGCAGCCGGTACGTACGGCTGCTGCTCGCCCGCCTCCGCGCGCTGGACACCGCGCACCCGTGGGTCTGGGACGCGGTGGTGACGGTGTCCTGGGCGATCGCCGCGCTCGTCGACGCGACCGGCGAGGGCTGGCGGACGACCGCCATGGACCCGACGGTCCCGACCTGGCTGGTCGTCGTCCTCAGCCTCGGCCTCACCCTGCCGCTGTACGGGCGCCGCCGGCACCCGATGGCCATGCTGGCCGTGATGGCGGGCGCCTCACTGGTCAGCGGCGCCTCGGGGGCCGTCCTGGAGGCCGGCGCCCTGCAGATCTTCCCGCTGTTCCGCGTCGCGCTCACCCGCCCGCCCCGGGCGCTGCTGACGGCCGCCGCGTTCCTCGCTCCGCCGCTCGCCGTGGCCGCGATCCGGTTCCCCTCCGGCTACGGCTCCACCGGCACCGGCGGCTGGGATCTGCTGGTCGTCCCGTATCTGTGGGCGTACGCGCTGGCGGTCTTCGCCGGCCTCACCGTACGTTCCCGCAGGGAGGAACGCGCCCAGGAGGTCCAGCTGGCGGCGGCGGCCGAACGCGACCGGATCGCCCGCGAGATGCACGACATCATCGGCCACAACCTGGCCGTGATCACGGGTCTCGCGGACGGCGGCCGGTACGCCGCGGCCGCCCGCCCGGAGCAGGCGGCCCAGGCCCTCGACGCCATCGCCGCCACGAGCCGCCAGGCCCTCGCGGAGCTACGGCGCGTGCTGCACGCGCAGGATCCGGCGGCGGTACGGAGTCCTCAGCCGGATCTCGCGGAGCTGCCCGCGCTGCTCGACGGCGTCCGCGGCGCGGGCCTCCCTGTCGAGTCGGAGCTCGAGACCGAGTGTGAACCGAGCCCCCACCGGCTCTCCCCGGGCGCCCAGTTGACGGTCTACCGGATCGTGCAGGAGGCCCTGACCAACGCCTTGAAGCACGCGGGCCCGGACGCCCGGGCCAGGGTGACGCTCACCTGGACCGCGGACGCCGCCCTCGTCACGGTCACCAACACCGGAACCGTCCCCGCGGGCGGGGCGGGCCAGGGCCTCGCGGGCATGCGCGAACGCGCCGCGCTCTACGACGGCACCCTGGTGTGCGGTCCGCTGCCGGACGGCACCGGCTGGCGGGTACGGCTGCGACTTCCCCGGGAGGACTCCCCCTCGTGACGACCGTTCTGATCGCCGACGACCAGCCGATGCAGCGTTTCGGGTTCCGCATGCTGCTGGAGAGCCAGGCCGACCTGTCGGTCGCCGGGGAGGCCGGCGACGGCATCGAGGCGGTCCGGCTGGTCGACCGCCACCGTCCGGACGTGGTGCTGATGGACATCCGGATGCCGGGCCTGGACGGCATCGAGGCCACGCGCCGCATCATCGCCGCGGGGGCTGCGACCCGGGTCCTCATCGTGACCACCTTCGACCTGGACGAGTACGCCTACGAGGGCCTGCGCGCCGGCGCCAGCGGCTTCCTGGTGAAGGACGCCCAGCCCGAGGAGCTCCTCGCCGGGATCCGCGCCGTCGCGGCGGGCGACGCGGTGGTGGCCCCGAGCCTGACCCGCCGGCTCCTGGACACCTACCTCCACCGGCTTCCACCGACCCCCGCCGTGCCGGCCGGGCCGGTAAAGGCCGACCCCCGGCTGTCGTCGCTGACGGAACGGGAGCTGGAAATCCTCACCGCCGTCGCCCGGGGCTGGACGAACACCGAGATCGCGGGCCGGCTGCATCTGGCGGAGTCCACGGTGAAGACCCATGTCTCCCGTGTCCTCGCCAAGACCGGCTCCCGCGACCGCATCCAGGCGGTCATCCTGGGCTACGACACGGGCCTGGTCGCCGCGGACCGTCAGTGACCCCTGTGCCCTCGCCGACCCCGCCCTCATTCCCCTTTCCATCTCCTGGAAATGAACGCAAAAATGCCTCAACCCCCGGACAAAGTCCGGGGGTTGAGGCTAAAAATTGTTCGGCGGCGTCCTACTCTCCCACAGGGTCCCCCCTGCAGTACCATCGGCGCTGAAAGGCTTAGCTTCCGGGTTCGGAATGTAACCG
>NZ_JBEYZX010000082.1:0-16794 GCF_040646255.1 Streptomyces sp. NPDC046203
GGTACTGCAGGGGGGACCCTGTGGGAGAGTAGGACGCCGCCGAACAATCTTTGTGGGGAAGCCCCGCACCTTATGGTGCGGGGCTTTTCTGCGTTTACGGTCTCCACGTTCCGGGCCCCATAAGATCCGGACCATGCGCTACGACCTGGTGATCTTCGACAACGACGGTGTGCTCGTCGACAGCGAGCCGATTTCCAACCGGCTCCTCGCCGGCTACCTCACGGAACTCGGACACCCCACCACCTACGAGGAGTCGGTGCGGGACTACATGGGATCCGCGATGCACCGGATCCACGACCTGGTCGAGGAACGCACCGGACAGCGGCTGCCGGCCGACTTCGACGCGACCTTCCACACGCGGGTCTTCGCCGCCTTCGAACGGGAGCTGCGGCCCGTGGCCGGCGTCGGCGACGTGCTGCGGCGGCTGACCGAGACGGGCACGCCGTACTGCGTGGCCTCGTCCGGAAGCCATGAGCGGATCCGGGTCGGGCACCGCACCACCGGGCTCGCCCCCTGGTTCCCCGACGAGATCGTCTTCAGCGCCGACGACGTCGGCCGAGGCAAGCCCGCCCCCGACCTCTTTCTGCACGCCGCCGCCCGGATGGGCGTGGCACCCGCCCGGTGCGTGGTCGTCGAGGACAGCCGGCTCGGTGTCGAGGCCGCGCTCGCGGCCGGGATGGACGTCTACGGCTTCACCGCGATGACCCCCGAGGAGAAGCTCACCGGAGTGAACGGGCACTTCGCCGACATGGCGCTGCTGCCCGCGATATTGGGCATGTGATCCATCTACCGCGGGGTAGGCCCCGGCCCTACTGTGCCGCCATGACAGATGCGCGGTTGCGGCACGGGCGGGGCTCCCTGGCGTTCAGCTTCTTCACCCAGGGGGCCACCTTCGCCCTCCTGGTGACCAGGATCCCGGCGATCCAGGACCGGTACGGGATATCCGACGGGCTGCTGCCCGCCTTCCTCGCCGCCGTCCCGGTGCTCGCCGGGGTGTCGAGCGTGCTCACCGAGAAGCTCGCCGCCCGCGTCGGGCCCGCGGCCGTCCTGCGCTGGGCACAGCCCGTGGTGCTGCTCGCCCTGCTCGCCGTCGGAGCCGGCTCAGGGCTGGGGTGGGCGGCCCTGGCGCTCGGCCTCTTCGGGCTCTCCGTCGGCTCGCTCGACGCGTCCATGAACATGCTGGGCGTGAGCCTCCAACGGGCGTACGGGCGAAGCATCATGCTCGGCTTCCACGCCGCGTACAGCCTCGGCGGCATCGCCGGCGCCTCCCTCGCCTGGGTGGGGGCACACTGGCATCTGCCGCTGTTCACCTCGTACCTGCCGGTCGTCGCCGTCCTGCTGCCCGCCGCCCTCGTCGGCAGCCGCTGGTACACCGACGGCGCGGACGGGAAGCCGGGGGAGAGCGCGACTCCGGCCGGGAGTCCGCAACCGACGGCCGCTCAAGGCATCGCGTTCCGGCTGCTGTTGCCGCTCTGCCTGGTGATGACCTTCGCCTATATAGGGGACTCCACGGTCTCCAACTGGTCCGCGAAGTACCTCCAGGACGTGCTGCACAGCTCGGAGGAGCTGGCGACCGTGCCGTACAACGCGTACATGGTGACGACTCTCCTCGGGCGGGCCGTCGGCGACCTCGGGGTGCGGCGGTTCGGGGCGGCGCTCGTGGTGCGCTGCGGCGCCGTGCTCGCGGCGCTCGGCTTCGCGGTGGTGGCCGCCGCGCCCGGCGCGTGGACCGGGATGGCCGGGTTCACGGTGCTCGGCCTCGGCCTGAGCGTGGTCGTCCCGCAGACCTTCGCCGCCGCCGGACGGCTGTTCCCCGGGGCGAGCGACGCGGCCGTGGCGCGGCTCAATGTCTTCAACTACGTCGGCTTCCTCGTCGGCTCGCCGCTCGTGGGCGCGCTGGGCGACGCGTGGACGTACCGCGGGGCGATGCTGGTGCCGATGGTGTTGGTCCTGGTGACGGTGGTGTACGCCACGTCGTTCGGCGCGCGTCCGGCCGGATACGGTGGCGGGCATGAGCAGCCGCGCACTGTTGATGTGGGATGAGGCGGTCACCGGGTACGACTTCGGGGCCCAGCATCCGATGGACCCGGTGCGGCTCGCGCTGACCATGAGTCTGGTGCGGGCGTACGGCACCGACCGCGCGCTCGACATCGTCGCCGCCCCGCCGGCCGGGGAGTCGACCCTGCGGCTCGTGCACCGCGCCGACTATCTGGCGGCGGTCCGGGCCGCGTCCGCCGACCCGCGCGCGGCCGACCCGGCGTACGGGCTCGGGACGACGGACGATCCGGCGTTCAAGGAGATGCACGACGTGTCCGCGTTGATCGCCGGGCAGTCGGTGGCCGCGGCGGAGGCGCTGTGGCGCGGCGACACCACGCACGCGGTGAACTTCGCGGGCGGACTGCACCACGCGATGCCCGGGGCGGCGTCCGGGTTCTGCGTCTACAACGACGCGGCCCTCGCGATCGCCCGGCTGCTCGAACTGGGCGCGGAGCGGGTGGCGTACGTCGACGTGGACGCGCACCACGGGGACGGCGTGCAGGCGGCGTTCTGGGAGGACCCGAGGGTCCTGACGATCTCGGTGCACGAGCACCCCCGGACGCTGTTCCCGCATACCGGCTGGCCGCAGGAGACGGGCGCCACCGGGCCCGGCGAGGGCAGCGCGGTGAATCTTCCGCTGCCCGCCGGCACCGGGGACGAGGGCTGGGTGCGGGCGTTCCACGCGGTGGTGCCGGAGCTCCTCGCGGACTTCCGGCCGCAGGTCCTGGTCACCCAGCACGGCGCGGACACCCACTTCGAGGACCCGCTGACGCACATGGCGGTGTCCCTGGACGCGCAGCGGGCGGTCCAGGTGGCCTGTCACGACCTGGCGCACAGCCATGCCGAGGGAGGCAGGTGGCTGGCGCTCGGCGGCGGCGGATACGCGGTGGTGGACGTCGTCCCGCGCTCGTGGGCGCATCTGGTGGCGATCGCGGCGCACGCCCCGGTGGATCCGGAGTCGGTGATCCCGCCGTCGTGGCGCGACGAGGTGTACGCGCGGACGCGGCAGCCCGGGCCCCGGCGGATGACGGACGGGCGCTGGCCGGTGGCGTGGCGGGAGTGGACGGACGGGTACGACCCGGCGGACCGGCTGGACCAGGCGGTGCTCGCGACCCGGCGGGCGGCGTTCCCGGCGCGGGGACTGCTGGCCTGAGCCGCGCGGGCCGGAAAGCCTGCCCGAAGCTCCTGCCCGAAGCCGCTCCCGAAGGCGCCCCCGAAGCCCCCGCCCGGGTTACGCCGACCGTGCGGTCCCGCGCCGATTCGGGCCCCGGGGGCGGGGCCGTTCGGCAGCATCTTGCCCGTGTGGAGTACCAGGGCGCTGCGGGCGCATCTGCTGGCCACCGGCCTGGCCGGAACGGTGGCGACCCCGCGGGAGACGAATCTGCGCAGCTACCGGCTCTTCGCCGCGGGTGATCCGAGGGTGACGCTGGGCCTCGATCCGGCGGGCGGATGGGACGAGACGGAACTGCTGCGGCTGATGGCGCGCCGCTGCGGGGTGTCGGCGGACCCGGCGTACCGCTCGGGGCCGGACCGGATCGACCCGGAACGCACGCTCCGTGCCCTCGACGCGTTCGCCGAGCGGCTCGGCGAGGCGGCCGGACGGCGCGCTCCGGTGCTCCTTGGGACGGGCCATCCGCACCGGCTGCTCGGTTTCTACGTCGCTCTGGCAGACGCTTTGTCGGCGGCGGGATGTCTTGTCCTCACCCCGGCGCAGGGGAGATGTGTCGACATAACGACCCGGTTCGGCGTACGCACGCACCTCCTCGACTACGTACGGGGAGTGGCGTTCGTGCGTGCCGGGGACCTGTCGGCGGCAGGGCGTGTACCCGGGGCGCACTCCCATTCCCCGCTGCCGGTTAGGGCGGCCCTGGAGAGCGCGGCCGAGGCGGGCGGGCCGCTGCCGCAGCTGGTGGTCGGAGACCACGGATGGGTCTGCGGGGCAGGTCAGCTGGGTATCGAGAGCATCGGGCTGGCCGATACGGACGATCCCGCGTTGTTCGTCGGGGAGGCCGAGGGGCAGGTGTCCGTGACCGTTCCGGTTGATGACGGGGTACGGGCGGAGTCGTATCGTCCACTCACACGCTATGTACTCAATCGAGCGTGTCTGTCACGGTAAACGGCCGATCGCAGCTCCTCTTCCCCACTCGTACCACCCGCCCCTAGTCTGGGCGTGAGCGCGCAGCGACGAAGAGTCACCGGAGGGGAAGCCGGTGTGCGTCGCGTGCGGAAGGTACAGGTGGGTCATGGCTGCAGGAGATCGGCCTCTCAACGAGGTGAAGTTTCTGACCGTGGCGGAGGTCGCCTCGGTGATGCGCGTCTCGAAGATGACCGTGTACCGGTTGGTGCACAGCGGTCATCTGCCGGCGATCCGGGTGGGCAGGTCCTTCCGGGTCCCGGAGCAGGCTGTTCACGAGTACCTGAGAGAGTCCTTCGTGGGGGTCGCGACCGCGTAGCGGGCAGGCCCGGCGCCGGTCGGGGCCGGGAAACACCGGTCGGCTGTTCTTCGTCGCTCCTCGGATTACCTGCGGGTCGCTCGGGACGGTAGGCTAGCCCCTCGTAGGTCGTGTGGGCCCAGACGCCCCGCACCGATCCCCGCTTGCGCGGGGAGGTTCCGAGAAGTGAGCGAGGGTAGTCGTGGGCTCTGTTATCAAGAAGCGGCGTAAGCGGATGGCCAAGAAGAAGCACCGCAAGCTGCTGAAGCGCACGCGCGTTCAGCGTCGCAACAAGAAGTAAGGCGACGCTGCGACCGCAGCGTATGTGCGTCGGCGTGGCCCCCCACCGGATTCCGGTGGGGGGCCACGCCTTTTGTCGTACGGGGTGTCGCGGGTGTCGTACGGACGCGGGCGCGGGGCCCCGGCGGGGAGGCGCTACGGTGGCCGTCGGCGCAACACCGCCCCCTCGAAGCCCCATCGAACGGAAAGGCGCTCGTCTTGGGCAAGGTCGTGCTCGTCACCGGTGCGGCCCGTCATCTGGGCGCCCGTTTCGTCCGGCGGATCCAGCGGGACCCGGACGTGGAGCGGGTGATCGCCGTGGACGCGGTGCCGTCCCCGCACGCGCTGGGCGCGGCCGAGTTCGTCCGGGCCGACATCCGGCAGCCCGCCGTCGCGAAGATCCTCGCCCGGTACGACGTGGACACCGTCGTCCACATGGACGTCACGGGCACGGCGCTGGGCACCGGCGGCCGGACGTCGGTCAAGGAGACCAACGTCATCGGCACCATGCAGCTGCTGGGCGCCTGCCAGAAGTCGCCGAGGATCCGGCGGCTCGTGGTGAAGTCGACGACGAGCGTGTACGGGGCCGCGCCCCGCGACCCGGCCGTCTTCACCGAGACGACGCCGGCGAAGTCGCTGCCGAGCGGGGGCTTCGCCAAGGACGCCGTCGAGGTCGAGGGATATGTACGGGGCTTCGCCCGGCGCCGCCCGGACGTGGCGGTGTGCGTCCTGCGGTTCGCCAACATCCTCGGCCCGAGGGTGGACTCGCCGCTCACCGAGTACCTGGCGCTGCCCGTCCTGCCGACGGTCCTCGGCTACGACCCGAGGCTGCAGTTCGTCCACGAGGACGACGTCCTGGACGTCCTGGAGATCGCCGCGCGCGAGCCGCGCCGGGCGACCCTCAACAGCGGAACCTTCAACATCGCCGGAGACGGGGTGCTGCTGCTGTCCCAGTGCGCGCGGCGGCTCGGCCGGCCGACGGCCCCGGTGCTGCTGCCCGCGGTCACCTGGGTGGGGCAGGTGCTGCGTACCGCCGGGGTGACGGACTTCTCGCCCGAGCAGATCCGGCTGCTCACCCATGGACGGGTGGTGTCCACCGTCCAGATGCGCGAGACGCTCGGTTTCTCGCCGCTGTACTCCACGGCGGACGCCTTCGCCGACTTCGCGCGCAGCCTGGGGCCGGGGCTGCTGCCGCCGGAGCGGCTCGTGAGGGCCGTGGACCGGCTCGCCGGGCGGCTGGTGCCCGGCACTCTCCCCGATGTTCCGGCCGGCAGCTGAGGAGCCCGATCACGATGGCGGACGCCAAGGTCATTCCCTTCGACGACGACCGCTCGCGGGCGCGCCGCCGTCCCGCGCGGGCCGAGGGCGAGGCCCCCGTACGGGCGCTGCCGGCGCAGCCCCGGGGACAGGACCGGACCCGGGACCGGGACGGGGATCAGGAGGCCGGAGAGGACCCGGGGCAGGGCCTCGCGTCCGGCTCCGAGGCGCCCGGGATCGCAGCGGGGGAGGGGGAGCGGGACGGCTGGGAGCGGCGGCTCGCGAGCGGGCTCGCGTTCCTGCGCCGGCGGGTCACCGGCGACTACGAGGTCGACGAGTTCGGCTACGACGAGGAACTCACCGACCAGGTCCTGATGTCCCTGCTGCGCCCGGTGTACGAGAAGTACTTCCGGGTGGAGGTGAAGGGCATCGAGAACATCCCGGCGGAGGGCGGTGCCCTGGTGGTCGCCAACCACTCCGGGACGCTGCCGCTGGACGGTCTGATGATGCAGGTCGCGGTGCACGACCATCATCCGGCGGACCGTCATCTGCGTTTGCTGGCCGCCGATCTGGTGTTCATGATGCCGGTGGTCAACGAACTGGCCCGCAAGGCGGGGCACACGCTGGCGTGCGGCGAGGACGCGGAACGGCTGCTGCGGGCGGGCGAGATCGTCGGGGTGATGCCGGAGGGCTTCAAGGGCATCGGGAAGCCGTTCGCCGAGCGGTACAAGCTCCAGCGCTTCGGGCGGGGCGGGTTCGTGTCGACGGCGCTGCGGGCCGGGGTGCCGATCGTGCCGTGCTCGGTGATGGGCGCGGAGGAGATCTACCCGATGCTCGGCAACGCGCGGACGCTCGCGCGGCTGCTCGGCCTGCCGTACTTCCCGCTGACCCCGACCTTCCCCTGGCTCGGGCCGCTGGGCGCGCTGCCGCTGCCGACGAAGTGGACGATCGAGTTCGGCGAGCCGATCCCGACGGACGGCTATCCGCTGGAGGCGGCGGAGGACCCGATGCTGATGTTCAATCTGACCGACCAGGTGCGCGAACAGATCCAGCACACGCTGTACAAGCTGCTGGTGCAGCGGCGGTCGGTGTTCTTCTGACCCGCGCCCGTACGACCGTGTGACCGTACGACCGCGCCATCCCGCAGCCGTCCGCGGCCGTACCGCCATACGTCCGGAGAACGCCGTGTGAGGGTGCGTCCCCTGGTGGGAGGCACCCTCACACGACGGATGGAGCGGGTGTCAGTCGGCGGCGCTTCCGCTGTCGATGCCGAGGCCCGGCAACAGGCCCGGGAGGAGCGGCGGGAGCGTCACTTCGGGAGCGGCCGGGGCCGACTCCTTGCCGGACGGGGAACCGCTCGGCCGCGGCTGCTGCGGTGGGTTGAGCAGATCGCCCGCGCCGCCGAGCAGCCCGCCGTCCTCCGGCGCGCCCGATCCCGCTGCCGCACCGGGGCTGGAGCCGGCGGGGGCGGGCTGGGTGCTGTCGCCCTCGTGCGACGGGGTGGCCGACGCGGTGTGCGACCGCTCCGGGTCGGCCGTCGGGGTGGCGCGAGGAGTGCTCGGGTCGCTGGATCCCGCCGTGCCGCGCGCGGGCGGCCGGGGGAGCAGGGACTGCAGCGGCCCGACTTCTTCGTCTATGGCCGCGAAGACATCGCTCACCTCGTTGCTCACATCGGTGAGCTGGACCGGGAGCCGGTCGCGCAGTCCGTCCCAGGTGGCGCGGTGGGACCGGGTGAAGGAGTTCAGCCGGGCCATGGGGGCGATCTCGCCGTCCCGCTGGTACGCCTGACGGAGCAACCGGTGGCCTTCGGAGGCGTCGTGCGTCATGCCGCCGAGGACCCGGCGGATCTCGCCGAGCGATTCGTGGTCGAGGTCGCCGGAGCGGCCGCGCTCCATCAGCCGGCGGGCCTCGTTGAGCCGGGTGGACGCCTGGTCGAGATAGATCCCGCCCCGGTCGGCGTCGTCGTCGGCCATCCCGCGCTTGATGTCCTCCATGCCCCGCTTGAGCCCGTAGAGGGAGTCACCGGGGAGGGCGTCGGAGCTGGCCGCGGCCACGCCGCCGAACGCCCCGGCCGCCACGCCGACCGTGAGGCCGCCGGCCGCCAGGCCCTTGGACCAGCGTGAACGGGGGCGCAGTCTGCGGAGCGGTGAGGCCCGGTGGGCCCCCTTGGCGGAGCCCCGCTGCCCCGGCACCGTAGGGCCCGCGGCGGCGTTCGACTCCGCGAGCATCGCTTCCATGGCGGCGACGAGCTGGGCTCGTTGCACCACCTTGACCTCGGGGTCCATCTCCGGCTTCGGCAGGGTGCCGAGACCGTTCGCCAGGGCCAACAGCCTTCCCCGCTCGGCCGATTCGGCCGATGCCTCGGACAGCTCGGCCGCCGCACCCTCGGACGGCCGATCCTCCAGGGCCTGGGCGAAGGCGTTCGCCCGCCGGTGCGTCGAAACGTTCGCGATCACTGGCGGCACCTCCTCTCGTCATGACGGTCGACTTCCCGAGGGGTTCGGAGGGTTGCACACCTTGAGCCCATCCACCCGAAGGAGTGAACGGAGGGGGTCTTGGTGTGACCGCGGGAAGCCTGCATTTCGCACAACGAGCGGCGCGGCACTTGGGTTACGCGCGAAGGATGATCGGACCAGTGCGTCATCGAGTCGTCACCGACTGTGGGTTGGGCGGGTGGGGAGAGAACCGAAGGGGGTGTGGGGGGTGCGGGGGGTGAAGGGTGCGGGGGAGGGGCGGGCTGTCAGGGCTGACGGGGGTGGCGCGTGGGGGGTGCCGGACGGTCAGCGGGCGTCTTCCGGGAGGAGGCGGGCCAGGGTGCGGACGGCCCGGTACTGGAGGGTCTTGATCGCGCCCTCGTTCTTGCCCATGACCCGGGCGGTCTCGGCGACCGACAGGCCCTGGAGGAATCGGAGCGTGACGCATTCCTGCTGTTGGGGGTTGAGACGGCGTACGGCGTCGAGGAGGGCGGCGTTGGAGAGGGACTCCAGGACGGAGTCCTCGGGGCTGCGTTCGACCTCGTTGGCGTCGAGCATCTCGCCGGTGGTGACCTCCAGCCGGAAGCGGCTGGACTTGAAGTGGTCGGCGACGAGGTTGCGGGCGATGGTGACGAGCCAGGCGCCGAAGTCCCGGCCCTGCCAGGTGAAGGTGGAGATACGGCGCAGGGCGCGCAGGAAGGTCTCGCTGGTGAGGTCCTCCGCCGTCGCCTTGCCGCCGACGCGGTAGTAGATGTAGCGGTAGACCGTGTCGCTGTACTGGTCGTAGAGGCGGCCGAATGCCTCGGCCTCGCCCGCCTGGGCGCGTTCGACCAGGTCCATCATGCGGGCGCTGTCGCTGTCGGCGGTGGGCCGGCGGGCGGCGGCGGTCGGGGTGGCGGAGCCGCCCCGGGTGGCGCGTCTGCCCACCGCGGCGCTGGTTTCGGCCAGGGCGTAGCAGGGACCGGCGGGTGCCGGTGCGGCGAAGGCGGGTCCGCCGAAGGCGGGTGCGGCGTACGCGGTGGGGACGAAGCCGCGCAAGTGGCCGACGACCCTCGCGCGCAGCGTAGCCAGGCCCGAGGCGTCAACCCCGACGTGTGGGTACACGGGACTCCCAGAGGCAGAGCTTCCATCACGTGCAGTGCGGGACCGTTCACTCGTCGTGGCGACGTGTGGGTTCCGTTGTGCGTCTGAGGAGAATAACGCTTCGTACAGGCGGCGCTACACCCAGTTGCCAAAATCACCGATTCGGTTGGTTCCGTTGCCACTTGAGGGCGAAAAAAGGCGTGCTTGGTGATCGAATGTGGACGCCTGGGCTTTCGAATTTGATCGGAGCGGAGATCGGTTGTGCTCGGCCGCGCGGCGTGAAGGTGGTCAGCGCCGCTGTCGGGCAGGGGGCGTACGAGTCAGGCGGTTGACGTGTGCGGGAATGTTCGACCACGGACGGGTGAGGGTCGCCGGTCCGGGACTGTCGTGGTCGATCGCAGCCGAAACGTATCGGCGGGCGCGGCGGGGCGCGGTGCGGTGCGCCGGGGGAGGGCCGCAGACATGGGGCGGCGCCCGGGCGTCGTGCGGCCCGGGCGCCGTAAAAAAGACGGAGGAAGGGGCGGGTCAGCGCCTGCGGCGGTGCAGCGCGACCGCGGCGGCGGTGCCGCCCGCCAGCGCGCCGACCCCGGCGGCGGCCGGGATGCCGACCCTGACCGCCTTGCGGCCGGTCCGGTAGTCGCGCAGCCGCCACTCGCGGTCCTTGGCGTACTTGCGCAGCTTCGCGTCCGGGTTGATCGCGTAGGGGTGCCCGACCAGCGACAGCATGGGGATGTCGTTGTGCGAGTCGCTGTACGCGGCGCAGCGCGCGAGCTCCAGGCCCTCGGCTGCGGCCAGCGCCCGGACCGCCTCGGCCTTGGCCGGGCCGTGCAGCAGCTCGCCGACCAGCTTTCCGGTGTAGACGCCGTCGACCGACTCGGCGACCGTGCCGAGCGCGCCGGTCAGCCCGAGGCGGCGGGCGATGATCGCGGCCGTCTCCACGGGTGCGGCGGTGACCAGCCAGACCTTCTGGCCGGCGTCCAGGTGCGCCTGGGCGAGCGCGAGCGTGCCGGGCCAGATCCGGTCGGCCATGTACTCGTCGTAGATCTCCTCGCCGATCGACATCAGCTCGGAGACCTTGTGGCCCTTGACGATCGACAGGGCGCTGTCGCGGGCCTCCTGCATGTGCGCCGGGTCCTCGACGCCGGCCAGCCGGAACCATGCCTGCGCCCAGGCGAAGCGGGCGAGTTCGCGGCGCTGGAAGAACTTCCGCTTGTACAGGCCGCGGCCGAAGTGGAAGATCGCGGCGCCCTGCATGACGGTGTTGTCGAGGTCGAAGAAGGCGGCGGCGCGATCGTCGCCGGCCACCGGGAACTCGGGTTCCTCGGGCGCGGTCTCGGCGGCGGCCGCCTCGGCCGCCTCCTCCCGCTCCTTCTCCAGCTGGAGCGAGGTCTTGCGGGCCGCCTCCGCGGCGGCCTCGCCTGCCAGAACGCTGCGCGCGGTGGCGGAGCGCCTACGGGGGGTGAGCCATCCCAGAGCGGCCATGTTGCGAGCATAACCAGTCCGTTCGGTCCTCCCCGACGCGCGCGGTCGGCGCGCGGGGGAAGGGCGCGTGAACAGGGTGCGCGGGCGGCCCTGGACGGCCTCGGGCCGGAGGGGCGGTCGGCGGTTTCGGGCCGGGGCGGACCGCCGGTTCCGGGGCGGGGGGCCGCCGGCGGCGCCGGGCGCGCGCAGAATGGACGGCATGTTCGGGCGTACGAAGAAGAAGAGCGGTCCGCGCGCGGTGACGCTGATCGGCAAGCCGGGGTGCCATCTGTGCGACGACGCCAGGGAGGTGGTCGCGCGGGTGTGCGCCGAGACCGGCGCCGTATGGGAGGAGAAGGACATCAGCCAGGACGAGGAGCTGTACCGCGCCTACTGGGAGCAGATCCCGGTGGTTCTGGTCGACGGCGAGCAGCACACCTTCTGGCGGGTCGACCCGGAGCGGCTCCGGCGCGAACTGGGCGCGTGACCGAAAAGACGGCTCGCGCGGCTCGTATCGACGAGGTTTTGTCGGCCTTCGGGGGCGGCTCCGCAGGGAGAGTGTGCGGTTTTGCCCCCGTCGGTTTCTTCACGCACGGATCGGCTTCGCGGTTCCCTACCGTCGGGATCCAGCCACGTGACCCCGGTCACTTTGGGTAGACAAAACGGACACCATCTTTGTGCACGCGTTCACAAAGACATAGCCTGCATCCGACGGGGCGGTCCTGGGACGCATGGCCGCCTGCAGCCTCGCTCATCCCGCAGGAGCACCGTGGCAACTGGCCGAACTCACCGACCGGCGACCCGTAGCCGAGGAATTCCCGAGGCCACCGTCGCCCGACTTCCGCTGTATCTGCGTGCCCTCACGGCACTCTCGGAGCGCTCCGTACCCACGGTCTCCTCCGAGGAGCTCGCAGCCGCGGCAGGGGTCAATTCCGCCAAGCTGCGCAAGGACTTCAGCTACCTCGGCTCGTACGGGACGCGCGGCGTCGGCTACGACGTCGAGTACCTCGTCTACCAGATCTCCCGTGAGCTCGGGCTGACCCAGGACTGGCCCGTTGTCATCGTCGGCATCGGCAACCTGGGCGCCGCCCTGGCCAATTACGGCGGGTTCGCCTCCCGTGGTTTCCGGGTCGCCGCGCTCATCGACGCCGACCCGGCCATGGCCGGCCGGCCGGTCGCCGGGATGCCCGTGCAGCACACCGACGACCTGGAGCGGATCATCCGGGACGACCGTGTCTCCATCGGTGTCATCGCCACCCCGGCCGGCGCCGCCCAGCAGGTCTGCGACCGGCTCGTGGCCGCGGGCGTGACCTCGATCCTCAACTTCGCGCCGACCGTGCTGTCCGTGCCCGACGGCGTCGACGTGCGCAAGGTCGACCTCTCCATCGAGCTGCAGATCCTCGCCTTCCACGAGCAGCGCAAGGCCGGCGAGGAGCCGGGCGGCGTCCCCGCCCGTCCCGCCGCCGGTGCCGCCTCCGCCGTGACCGGGCCCGCCGCCGTGCAGAGCGCCGCCGTGCCGTCCGCCGCCCCCGCCGGCACCGAGGACCCCCTTCGCAAGGGTCCTGACGGGGACATGCCCGCGGTGATGCCCGCATGAGCCTCCTCGTCGTCGGTCTCAGCCACCGCACCGCCCCCGTCAGCCTGCTCGAACGCGCCTCCCTCACCGCCGAGGCCAAGGTCGGCCTGCTGCACGACACCCTCGCCGCCGAACCGGCCGCCGAGGGCACCGTGCTCGCCACCTGCAACCGCATCGAGCTGTACGCCGACGTGGACAAGTTCCACGCCGGTGTCGCCGAGCTGTCCACGCTCCTCGCCCAGCACAGCGGCGTCGGCCTGGACGAGCTCACCCCCTACCTCTACGTGCACTACGAGGACCGGGCCGTCCACCACCTCTTCTCGGTGGCCTGCGGACTGGACTCCATGGTCGTCGGCGAGGGCCAGATCCTCGGCCAGATCAAGGACGCCCTCGCCACCGGCCAGGAACAGCACACCGCCGGACGCCTGCTGAACGACCTCTTCCAGCAGGCCCTGCGGGTCGGCAAGCGCGCCCACAGCGAGACCGGCATCGACCGGGCCGGGCAGTCGCTCGTCACCTTCGGCCTGGAGCAGCTCGCCGGCGGCACCGGACCCGAGACGATCGGCGCCTGGGCCAAGGGCAAGCGCGCCCTCGTCATCGGCGCCGGCTCGATGTCCTCGCTCGCCGCCGCCACCCTCGCGCGCGCCGGTGTCGCCGAGATCGTCGTCGCCAACCGCACCCCGGCCCGCGCCAAGCGGCTCGTGGAGATCCTCACCCAGCCCGGAACGGGTACGGGTGTGGCCGCGCGCGCCGCCGAAATGGTTGCCGTCGGCGACGAAATGGCCGACGCCGACATCGTCGTCTCCTGCACCGGGGCCACCGGCCTCGTGCTGACCGCCGGCGACATCGAGACCGCGCTCGCCGCCCGTGCCGCCACGCACGCCGCCCGCGCCGACGGCTCCCGCCCGGACCCCCTGTACCTGCTCGACCTCGCCATGCCCCGCGACATCGACGCCGCCGCGCACCACATCCCCGGTGCCCGCCTCGTCGATATCGAGTCGCTGGCCGAGGCCTCCGCCGACGCGCCCATGGCCACCGACGTCGACCAGGTCCGCGACCTGGTCTCCGACGAGGTCGCCGCGTTCGGCGCCGCCCAGCGCGCCGCCCACATCACCCCGACCGTGGTCGCCCTGCGCGCCATGGCCGCCGATGTCGTGGCCGGCGAGATCGCGCGCCTCGAAGGCCGGCTGCCCGGCCTCGACGGCAAACAGCGCGCGGAGATCACCCAGACCGTGCGCCGCGTGGTCGACAAGCTCCTGCACGCGCCGACCGTGCGCGTCAAGGAACTCGCCGGCGAGCCCGGTGGCGCCGGGTACGCGGACGCGCTGCGGACACTCTTCGACCTCGACCCGGGGACGGTTGCCTCTGTCAGCCGGGCCGACCTTAACGACGGCGACGTCAAGAACCGAGGGCGAGTATGACCGAGAGGGCACTGAGGCTCGGGACCAGGCGCAGCAAGCTCGCCATGGCCCAGTCCGGACACGTGGCCGATGCGGTCCGGGAGCTGACCGGCCGGCCCGTGGAGCTCGTGGAGATCACGACCTACGGGGACACCTCGCGCGAGCACCTGGCGCAGATCGGCGGCACCGGCGTGTTCGTCGCCGCGCTGCGCGACGCGCTGCTCGCCGGCGAGGTCGACTTCGCCGTGCACTCCCTCAAGGACCTGCCGACCGCGCAGCACCCGGACCTCGTGCTCGCGGCCACCCCGCGCCGCGAGGACCCGCGCGACGTCCTCGTCGCCCGCGAGGGGCTGACCCTGGACCGGCTCCCGGACGGCGCCCGCGTCGGCACCGGCTCGCCGCGCCGCATGGCCCAGCTCAACGCGTACGCGCGCAGCCACGGCCGGACCTTCCGGACCGTACCGATCCGCGGCAACATCGACACCCGGATCGACTACGTGCGCAAGGGCGAGCTGGACGCGGTGGTACTCGCCGCCGCCGGGCTCAACCGCATCGGCGGAACCGAGGAGCTGACCGGCTCCCTGACGCTCGACTTCCTGTCGACCGACACGGTCCTGCCCGCCCCCGGCCAGGGGGCCCTGGCCATCGAGTGCCCGGCGTCGAACGCCGGCCTCGTCGCCCTGCTCGCCGAGCTCGACGACCCGTACACCCGGGCCGCCGTGACCGCCGAGCGATCCCTGCTCGCCGCCCTGGAGGCCGGCTGCTCCGCACCCGTGGGTGCGCTGGCCGACCTCGGGGCCGAAGGCCCCGGTCAGCAGGCTGTCACCGAAATGCGCCTGCGCGGCGTCGTCGGCACCACCGACGGTTCCACGCTGGTGCAGCTGTCCACCACCGGTCCCGTACCCACCTCGTACGAGGAGGCCATGGCGCTCGGACGCGAAATCGCGGACGAGATGCTCGCCAAGGGTGCGGCCGGTCTTATGGGGGAGCGAGCACTTTGAGCCCCACCAGCCCGACCACCAGCCCCGCGTCCGCCGCCTTCCTCGGCCACGGTCACGTCACCTTCCTCGGCGCCGGTCCCGGCGACCCGGGTCTGCTGACGCTCCGGGCCGTCGAGGCCCTGGCCGGCGCGGACGTCCTGATCGCCGAGCCGGAGGTGCTCGAAGTCGTCCGCTGCCATGCGCGCGCGGGCGTGAGCACGCCTGAGCTGACGGTTGTCGACGAAGCGTCAACAGCCGTCGCGGTCCCCGTGTTGAGGGATGCCGCCAATCTTGTCATGGAGGCGGCGCGCGGCGGCAAGCGGGTCGTCCGTGCCGTCACCGGCGACCCCGGCCTCGACGGCAACGCCGGCGGCGAGATGCTCGCCTGCGCCACCGAGGGCATCCCCTTCGAGGTCGTGCCCGGCGTCGCCACCGCCGTCGGCGTCCCCGCGTACGCCGGTGTCCCGCTGCGCGACGCGCAGGGCACCGACGTCCGCTTCGTCGACGCGCGCAGCGCCGACGACCGCTGCTGGGCCGAGGTCGGCGCCTCCGACGGCACCGTCGTCGTGTCCACCACCCTGGACTCCGTCGCCGCCGCGGCCGGCGAGCTGGTCGCGGCGGGCCGCCGGCCCGACACCCCGCTCACCGTCACCATCGCCGGTACGACGACGCGCCAGCGCACCTGGACCGCGACGCTCGGCACCATCGCCCAGGTCTTCAAGCAGGGCAAGGTGCTCCCCTCCCCCGAGGGCCACCGCCCGGCCATAGCCGTGGTCGGCGAGCGCAGCGCCCCGGCGCAGCGCGACCAGCTCGCGTGGTTCGAGTCCAAGCCGCTGTTCGGCTGGCGCGTGCTCGTCCCGCGTACCAAGGAGCAGGCCGCGTCGCTCTCCGACCAGCTGCGTTCCTACGGCGCGGTGCCGCACGAGGTGCCGACCATCGCCGTCGAGCCGCCGCGCACCCCGCAGCAGATGGAGCGGGCCGTCAAGGGCCTGGTCACCGGACGCTACGAGTGGATCGCCTTCACCTCGGTGAACGCCGTCAAGGCCGTCCGCGAGAAGTTCGAGGAGTACGGGCTCGACGCCCGCGCCTTCGCCGGGATCAAGGTCGCGGCCGTCGGCGAGCAGACCGCCGCCGCGCTCGTCGACTTCGGCGTGAAGCCCGACCTGGTGCCCAGCGGCGAGCAGTCCGCCGCCGGTCTCCTGGAGGACTGGCCGCCGTACGACCCGGTCTTCGACCCGATCGACCGCGTCTTCCTGCCGCGCGCCGACATCGCGACCGAGACGCTCGTCGCCGGTCTCATCGAGCTCGGGTGGGAGGTCGACGACGTCACCGCCTACCGGACCGTGCGCGCGTCGCCGCCGCCGGCGGACACGCGCGAGGCGATCAAGGGCGGCGGCTTCGACGCGGTCCTCTTCACCTCGTCGTCGACCGTGCGCAACCTCGTCGGCATCGCCGGCAAGCCGCACAACGTCACCGTCATCGCCTGCATCGGGCCCGCCACCGCGAAGACCGCGGAGGAGCACGGGCTGCGGGTCGACGTGCTGTCGCCGGAACCGTCCGTGCACAAGCTGGCCGAGGCGCTGGCCGAGTTCGGGCTGCGGCGCCGGGCCGCGGCGCGGGAGGCCGGGGAGTCGGTGACGCGGCCGAGCGAGCGGCGTCCGGGCGCGCGGCGGCGTCGTACGACGTAACACGTAGTGCGGTGGTGGGGGGGGGGGGGGGGGCCCCCCCCCCCCCCGGGGGGGGGGGGGGGGGGGGGGGGGGGGGTGCCGTAAGCGGTGGGACCGGTCTCGCTTCCGTCGGGGCCGTGCTCGGGCG
>NZ_JBEYZX010000083.1:0-13333 GCF_040646255.1 Streptomyces sp. NPDC046203
CACGCCGGGCGACCCCCCCCACGACCCGCTGGTGTACCACTACGACGCCTATGGCCCGACCTACGGCGCCGGGCACGGCGACGCGCAAAACTCTCCTCGAGCCGTGCGAGGACGCTCCTGATGTGCGGAAGCGCCAGCGGGTCGGCCGCGTCGAGGGCCTGCTCCTGCTCCTCCGCGGTGTCTCCGTAGAGCATGCTCGTGGCCGCCTTGAACCGCAGCGCCCGCTCGTCGTCACCGAGGCTGTGCCCGGGGAGCACGACGACATTGAACTCGTCCAACAGGTGCTGGTGCAGCGAGAGCGAGTCCGTCACGCCACGCTTGGCGAGTACGTCCCGGACGGGTTCGAAGTCGGGGTAGACGTAGAACCCCCCGGTCGGCGGGCGGCAGTCGGCCCCGGCCGAGACCATGATGCCGTGCACCGCACGAGCCACCGCTCCGTGCAGCCGCGCGCTGGCGGCCAGCCGCTCCCGCACCTCGACGGGCTCGCCGAAGGCGTACTCCGCGACCTCCTGCATCGGCCGGGCCAGGGTGGACCAGACCTCGCTGGCCACCGAGACGACACCGTCGCGCATCCGGACGCCCCACTCGTTCGCCGGGAGGCGTGCCACACCGATGCGCCAGCCACCCACCGCGAGGCTCTTGCTCAGACCGGTGACCACCACGGTGCGCTCGGGCGACACCTCGGCCGGGCTGAGGTAGGGCAGCGCCGGGTCGTGCACGACGTCCCGGTAGATCTCGTCGGAGACGATCAGCAGATCCTCCTCCTCCGCGATCGCACAGATCTCCCGCACGAGCGCGGGCGAGGCGAGGGTCCCGGTCGGGTTGTCCGGCAGGGTCAGCACGACGATCCGCGGGTCGTGGCCGCGGGAGCGGGCGTCGGCGATGGTCTCCCGCAGCGCGGTGGGCTCGGGGACGCCACCGCACTCGTCCGGGATCGGCACGCCGAAGGCCTGCTTGCCGGCGAGCCGTGCCTGCGGGGCGTAGGTGTTCCACGCCGGACGGGGCAGCAGCAGATCGCCGGGGACGGACAGCTGCAACGCCATCAGCAGCGGCTTGCTGCCCGGCGCGACCACGATCTGGTCGGGTTCCGTGGGCATCCGGCGGCGGCTGAAGTAGCCCGCGGCCGCGGTCCGGACGGGGAGCCCACCCGCCACCGGGCCGTAGGCATTGATCCCGGCCCCGGCGACGAGCCGATCGACCAGTGGCCGGAAGGCCGGCAGCCGGGCCTCCCCGAAGGCGAGGTGCACGATGGACTCGCCCTGCGCCTGCCGCTGGGCGACGAGTTGGTTGAGCGCCAGGTTGGGCGAGACTTTCCAGCCGGCCATGGCCAGCTCCTCTCCGCGAGATCCGGAGCCGGTTCCCCGGCGCCGGCCGTGTTCGGTCAGACGAGTCCCGCGATGGCGGTCGCGATGTCGTCCGGGGTGGAGTCGTCGATCTTGAGCTCGTCGAGCCAGGCCGCAGTGTCGCTGTACGCCGCCCGGAAGGGACGGCCGACCAGCTCCCGGTTGCGGGCCTGCAACAGCCTCAGCTGGAAGAACCGCCCTTCCAGGGTCTCCTCCACGCCATCGACCGCGACCTTGCCCGGGGTGGCCGACATGACCGGCCCGCGTACCGTGCGTGCCAGACCGGGCAGGGTCCGGTAGGCGCCCGCGAAGATCTCCGCAGCCTTGGCCAGCGGCACCTTGAAGTAGGCGTGCGGGCCGGTGTCACGCTCGACGAACATGTAGTAGGGGATCACCCCGGCGGCCATTTCGGCGCGCCACAGCTCGCTCCAGACCGTCGCGGAGTCGTTGACCTTGCCGATCAACGGCGCCTGGCCGTAGACGAGCGCGCCGGTGGAGCGGATCCGGGACAGCGCCTGGCGGGCGATGTCGGTTCCGAGCTCGCGCGGGTGGCTGAAGTGCGCCATCACCGCCAGGTTCCGCCCGGAGGCGACCACCTGCTCGAAGAGACGCAGCATGTCATCGGCGTCGTGGTCGGTGACGAACCGCTGGGGCCAGTAGGCCACCGCCTTGGTACCTATGCGGATGGTGCGTACGGTGTCCACCGCCAGGATGGCCTCGATGTGCTTGCGCAGCCGCTCCGTCGACATCACCATCGGGTCGCCGCCGGTGATCAGCACGTCGTTCACCTGGGGATGCTCGCCGAGGTAGGCGACCAGCTGGTCCGCGTTGGGCGCGGCGAAACGCAGATCGGCATCGCCCACGAACTGCGCCCACCGGAAGCAGTAGGTGCAGTAGGAGTGGCAGGTCTGGCCCTGGCTCGGGAAGAACAGCACCGTCTCGCGGTACTTGTGCTGCATGCCGGGCAGCTCGGTGCCCTCCTGAGTGGGCACGTTGAGCTGCATCTGCCCGGAGGGGTGAGGGTTGAGGCGGGCGCGGATGTCCTGCACCAGTGCCCTGAGTTCGGCCTTGGTGTCGGGCGATGCCGACAGCTCGGCCAGGCGCCTTTCGTCCTCCGCGAGGAGCATGCCGTGCTGCGGGAACAGCAGCTGGAACATGGGGTCTTCGGGAATGCGGGCCCAGTCGATGAGTTCGAGCACGTACTCGTTGACTCGGAAGGGAAGGATCATCGACACCAGCCGCACGGTCTCCCGGACATCGGCCGGCAGCCCGTAGCGATCCGCGATCTCGTCAAACTGGCGTGGCCCAAGCGCACGGAATCGATCCGGCTCAAGGAGATTGGTTGCCAGCAGGGGCATGCGAATTTTCCTCCAGTTTCGGGTCTGCACGCGTATCGGCGGCCCGTCGTGCCACTACGGGAAGTCGGACACGGGCCGGGATGTCTGCCGAAGTCGTCGTCGATCCCGGCAGATTGACGGCGATCGAGTGGCCCGTCCACTGTCGACTGGAACTCGTCCTGGTCGGCGACACCGATCCTAGGGACAACGCCGCCCGGGACATCCCCCAGGCGACCCCTGCCCTGCCCCTTACGGACCCGAACCCCGGCTCGACCGGAGCGCTGACGTCGCGTCGGGAGAATCCCGGGCGTACACCGGCCGACCGGGCGGCACCACGGGAACGACGCGCCACGAAACAAGCCGCCCGGACCGTCGTCGAGACGGCCCGGGCGGCCTGCCGGGTACGGCCCGCACACTGGTGCGGGGCCGGCGGGATCAGTGCTCGAGCAGGGGCTGCGCGGCCTGACCGGCTGCCTGCTCCTCGTTCTCGGCGGCCCGCTGGGTGTCGTTCTTGATGGAGCGCAGCGCGACGATGGCGAAGACGGCGGCAACCGCCATCAGGACGGCGCCGGTGAGCGCGCCCGCCCGCGCTTCTTCGGTGAAGGCCGTGCGAGCGGCCGTGATCAGCGTGTCGGCGGCCGCCTGCGGCAGCTTCGCGGCCGCGGCGAGCGCCCCGCCGATGGTCTCCCTGGAGGCATCCAGCGCCTCGGCCGGAACCCCGGCCGGAGCGTCGAGCGCCGCGCTGCTGGTGTACACGGCGGCGCCGACACTGCCCAGGACGGCGATTCCGAGAGCGCCTCCGAACTCCTGCGCGGTCTGCAGCAGAGCGGACGCGGAGCCGGCCTTCGCCGGGTCCGCCGATCCGACCACCATCTCCGTGACGAGCGTGAGCACCGGGGTCAGGCCGGCGGCGAGGGCGATGATGCCGACCAGCAGGAGCACCAGGCCGTCCTTCTCGGGCAGCTGGGTGAGCATCAGCAGCGCCGCGGTCGCGATGGCGAAGCCGCCGCCGATGATGTACGCCGGGCGGACATGTCGCACCAGCACCGTCGCCAACGGGACGACGGCGCCCACCGCGACGGTTCCGGGGAGGGTCCACAGCGCCGACTCGAGGGCCCCCATCCCGAGCACCGACTGCATGTACTGGGTGCTGAACAGGGAGAAGCCGACCAGGGTGAACGAAGCGAGCATGTTCGCGGCGATCGACGAGCCGAAGGTACGGACGCGGAAGAGTTCCAGGTCGATCACCGGGTTGGCGCTGGTCTTCTGCCGGCGTATGAAGAGAACGGCGAGGACCAGGCCCACCACGACGCACACCACCGGGACGGTGGCCATGCCTTCGACGGCGATCCGCTTGAAACCGAAGATGATCGGCAGGACGGCCGCGAACGACAGCACCGCGCTGATGATGTCGAACCGGCCCGCCACCGCGACGCGGAACTCGGGAAGCAGGGACGGGGCCAGCACGAGCAGCAGCACCATGACCGGCACGTTGATGAGGAAGATCGAGCCCCACCAGAACCACTCGAGCAGGGCACCGCTGACCACCGGACCGAGCGCGGCACCGGCGGCCATGCCCGCGGACCACACGGCGACCGCGCTGCGGCGCTGAGTCTGGTCCTGGAAGAGGTTGCGGATCAGGGCGAGGGTGGAGGGCATCAAGGTCGCCCCGCCGATGCCCTGCAGCGCACGGGCCACGATGAGCATCTCCGGGTTCGCGGCGTAGCAGGCCGCGACGGAACCGATGCCGAAGGCCACCGAGCCGATCAGAAGCAGCCGCCGCCTGCCGATGCGGTCACCGAGCGACCCCATGGTGATGAGCACGCCGGCAAGGACGAAGCCATAGATGTCGATCATCCAAAGCTGCTCGGTGCTGCCCGGCTGCAGGTCCTTGGTGATGGACGGCACCGCGAAGTACAGCACCGTCAGGTCCATCGAGACCAGGAGGACCGGCAGGAGGAGCACACCGAGTGCGATCCATTCCTTGCGGCCGGCCTTCGCCCCGGATGCGATCGCGTCAGATTGATTCATGCGGCTGACCATACGTGAGCGACTATAGATCTGTATAGAACGCACGTACATATTAGACGGCCGTATCAAAACCGTGATGTGCCGAGCGCCGGAAGGTCCCGCCACAACAGGTCAGGCCCGGACCCGGCCGGTCGGCCGGCCGGGTCCGGGCCTGCGGAAGGAGCGCCCACACGGCAGGTGCGGTCGGCGGCGTCAGCGCCGCCGACCGTCACTCAGGGCTGCTGTGTGGAGTAGACGGTGACGCGGGAGAGGTTCACATGGCGAGGCTGAGCGGCGACGAACGCGACGACCTCGGCGATGTCCTCCGCCTGCAACACCTTGATACTGCCGAACAGTTGCGTCATGTACTGGTCGTACATCGGGTTGCTGGCGTGCTTCAGCAGGTCGGTCTCGACCACGGCCGGCTCCACTGCCGTGACGCGCACCCCCTTGGGCCCCAGCTCGGCACGCATGTTGGCGGACAGGTGACTGATCGCGGCCTTCGACGCGCCGTAGGCCGCCATGAGCGGGTTGACCACATCGGCCGAGATCGAGGAAATCGTGATCAGGTCGGAGGACTTGCCCATGGCGCCGGCGAGGAACAGGTCGGAGAGGAACGCGTCGATGGTACGAATCACCCCGTTGACGTTGAGGTCGATCAGCTTCTCCCACCGCCCGAGATCGCCCTCTTCGGCCATCTCGACGATGAGCGTCCCCGCGCTGTTCACCAGCAGGTCCACCGGACCGAAGGTCTCGCGGACCTGATCGGCGGCCGTGGCGACGGAGTCCGGGTCGGTGATGTCCGCGGCGAGTGCCAGGGCTTCCCCGCCGGCATCCCTGATCTGCTGTGCCACTTCGTTCAGCCGGTCCTCCCTGCGCGCCAGCAGGGCGACCTTGGCCCCTTTCGCGGCGAGCAGCCGGGCGACGGCCGCTCCGATGCCCCCGGAAGCACCGGTCACCGCGGCGATCCGGCCAACCAGAGGGCGAGGTGCGTTGATGTTCACTGTCACTCCTGTCCGTTGCCGATCACTGCCCTCCCAGCATCCCGGCATGCCCCGGGAACCGGCCAGGAGCCGGCCAGGGCGCCTTTCGCCTCTGACCCGCGTACCTGGGTCCGGCAGAACCATGATCCGCCCCCGCTACCCCGTGCGACACTGCGGAACATGACCGAAATCGCCTCGGAGCTCAAAGAGTTCCTGCGCTCGAGACGGGCGAGGATCCGACCGGAGGACACCGGACTGCCACTGCCGGGCGAGAGCCGCCGGCGGGTACCGGGACTGCGGCGTGAGGAGCTCGCTCAACTGGCGGGGATCAGCGCCGACTACTACACCCGCCTCGAACAGGGCCGTCTGCGGAATGTGTCCGAAGCGGTGCTGAACGCGGTCGCCCGCGTGTTGTGCCTGGACGAGACCGAGCGAACCTACCTGTACCACCTGGCCAGGCCATCCCGGCGGCGGCAACGGGCCAGCCCCGCGGAACGCGTCCGGCCCAGTATGAAATGGCTACTCGGTTCCCTCACTCATGCCCCGGCCTACGTCCTCGGACGGCGCACCGACATCATCGCCTGGAACAGCCTGGCCAGCGCTCTGCTCATGGTGGACCTCGACAAGTTGCCGCCGCAGCAGCGCAACATGGCGCGGCTGATCTTCCTCGACGAGGCGGCCCGTGATCTGTGGCACCCCTGGGAGAAGAAGGCCCGGGACACTGTCGGAGGGCTGCGCATGCACGCCGGCGTCTACGCCGACGACCCGAAGCTTATCAATCTGGTGGGGGAACTGTCCCTGAAAAGCCCCGAGTTCGACGAGATGTGGGCCGAACACCAGATCTGGGCGAGTCCGCACGGGAAGGTCACCTTCCATCATCCACTGGTGGGCGAACTCGATCTGTCCTTCCAGGCGTTGAGCGTGCCGGACGCGAACGACCAGTCCTTGGTGGTCTACACGGCCGAACCGGGGTCACGCGCGGACATCGGACTGCGCCTGCTGGCCACCTGGTGCGAAACAGGAGCGAGCGAATCCTCACCCGGCACACCCGTCCAAGGCCGCGGCGACTCGCAGTCATGACCTATCCAGGCCGTCGGACGCGCGGTGGCCGCCTCTCGTCCTTGACCCATTCATCAAGAACAACGGCCGCCCGTGAATGGTCCCGTCAGGTACCGTGGCGTTGACGACCATCTTAGACGTACGTCTATATAAGACGTACGTTTATATAGGACGTATGTTCATTCAGGGCGGCTCGCCTCTGAGGTGCGCGTCCTGAACGGACGATAGGATACAGAATGGGACATCGTGAGGATCTGCTCGCGGGCGCCAAGGCCTGCTTGCTCAAGATCGGGTACGCACGCACCACGGCGCGTGACATCGTGGCGGCCTCCGGCGCCAACCTCGGCTCGATCGGCTATCACTTCGGGTCGAAGGAAGCCCTTCTGAACGCCGCGCTGGTCCAGGCCACGGAGGAGTGGAGCGATGAGCTGGAACGCGCTCTGACCACCACGAAGATCGCTTCCGAGGCGAACCGGATGGAGCGGTTCGAGATCCTCTGGGGCAGGGTCATCGACCTTTTCCAGACGCACAAGGCCCTGTGGGCCGCACAGTTCGAGATGTTCACCCAGATCCAGCACAAGCCCGAGATGAGGCCGCGCGTCGCCGAGGCGCAGGAGCAGGCGCGGCGCGGGCTGGCGGCGCTGTTGCAGCAGGTGGATCCGTCGTACGACGAGAAGTCGGCGCGTGTGGCGGCGTCCTTCTTCCTCTCTTTGATGACCGGGGTCATGGCGCAGTTGCTGGCCGACCCGGACGGTGCCCCTTCCGCGCACGACCTGACCGAAGCGGTCCGTCTCATGGCGATGACCACGGCCACTCCGGAGGTCCCCGCGCCGGGACTCTCCTGACACCGGATACGGACGACCGCGGGGCCCGGCTGCCTGTGCAGCCGGGCCCCGCGGTGCTTGACGCACGTCATGACGACCGGCGCACGGTCACGAGGGACGTGCGCCGGCCGCGGCCGCTACGCGTCCGGGATCTGCGCCAGTGCGCGGCGATCGGTCTTGCCGTTCGCGGTGACCGGGAGTTCGTCGATCAGCTGGACCTTCCGGGGCACCATGTAGGCGGGCAGGGCCTGCTTGCAGAAGGCGCTCAGCACCGTCTTGTCGAAGTCCTCCGTGCCGGGAGCCAGGACCACGAACGCGCCCAGTTCGAGGTCGGCTCCCTCCTTCGGGCGCGCCACCGCGGCCGCGGCCGTGACGTCGGGGTGTTCCAGGAGCCTGCGCTCGATCTCACCGAGCTCCACCCGGTTGCCCCGGATCTTCACCTGCAGGTCGGCCCGGCCGACGAAGTACAGCTCACCGTTCTCGCCGTAGTAGGCGAGGTCGCGCGAGCGGTACACGAGCTGTCCCGAACGCTTGTCGAGCGGGTCGGGCACCAGGGCCTCCCTGGTGGCCTCCGGATCGTCCCAGTACCCGGTGAACAGGGACGGGCCGCGCAGATAGATCTCTCCCGTGACGCCGGGCTCGTGGACCGGGTTGTCGTCCTCGTCGAGCAGCAGCATCTCCGCGCCCGGGTAGGCGAAACCGATCGAGAGCCTGTCCTGCTCCGCCGGCAGCGGGTTGGGCACGTCGGTCAGCGAGAAGGCCATCGCCTCGGTCGGCCCGAAGGCGTTGACCACCCGCGCGTGCGGCAGCAGGCTCTGCAGCTGCCGCAGCTCCGGCAGCGGGAACGCCTCACCGGAGAACAGCACCCCGCGCACCTGCTCGCCGAGTGCCGCGATCCCGTCGGCCTCGTGCCGCAGTGCCGCGCGCCATATCGAGGGAACACCGTTGACCTGGGTGGCTCCGGTATCCCGCAGGAAGCGCAGCAGGGGCCGCGGCCAGGAGAGCATCCCGCGCGGCACCGGTACCAGGGTCGCTCCGGTGCCCAGGGTGAGACCGATGTCGAGCAGCGAGAAGTCGAACTGCAGCGGCGACGTGGTCGCCACGCGGTCCTCCGGCGTGAGGATGCCGTGCCGCAGCATCCCTCGGTAGAAGGAGAGCACCCCTCGGTGGCTCATCACCACGCCCTTGGGGCGGCCGGTGGTGCCGGACGTGAAGATCATGTACGCCGCGTCGGTGCCCACCGCCTCGTGCCGGTGCCGGGCCCGGGGCAGCGGCGGACGCTCCACCGTCACTCCGTCCGGGCCGAACCGCGCGGTGCCGACCTGCTCCGGGATGCCGTCGCGGCGCCCGTCCGTCGTCTGCAGATGCAGCGCGGGCTCGGCGCTCGAAATGATCGACAGCAGCCTCGGCGCCGGGACTTCGGGGCTGACCGGGATGAACGTCAGTCCCAGCGACGAACAGGCCAGGAGCATCGCCACGGCGGAAGCGGAGTTGTCGGTCTCCAGGATCACCCGGTCACCGACGTCCAGGCCGAGCTTGTCGAGGCTGACGGCGTAGTCGTTCATCCGCCACTCGAGTTCCGCGTAGGTCAGCACGGAGAACGCGCCGTCCGCACCGGCCTCGACGATGGCCGGCCGCTCCGGCGCGAACCGGCCCTCCGCCAGCAGGAACTCGTGGATCCGCTGGGCCGCGCCGCGCTCGACGGCTGCGTCCGTTCTGCTCACAGTCATCGGATTCCTTCTCTCTCAGTGGGTGGCGCTGCTTCAGGATTCCTGCTGCCGTACCGCGGCCGGCAGCTGTGCCAGCCATGCGTCGATGGCCTGGGCCGTCGTGGCAGCGTCCCCTTCGGCAAGGGTGAAGTGGGTGCCCGGCACCGTACGCACCGCGTCGGCGGTGTCCCAGGTGGCCTGCCAGTCGAGCTCGCGCAGGTCCGGCTGTCCGTCCCTCTCGAACAGTTCGCCGGCCTGGACGAAGAGCAGGGGCGTCTTGATGCTTTCCTTCCGGAACTGCGGCAGGAGCTCCACGTACCGGCCCTGGGCCGAGAGTTCGGCGCTGCTGAACTCGCCCAGAGTCGCCGCCTGGTCTTCCACCGCGTAGGCCATCTGGTCGAAGATCGCCTGGTTGAAACCGTGATTCACCAGATAGGTGTCCACCATGATCAGCCCTGCGGGCCGGACGCCGAGCTCGCGCTCGAGGTGGGCCACCGTCGCGTGCGCGAGCAGGCCGCCGGAGGAGAATCCGTACACGGCGAACGGCTCACCGGCCGCGGCCTCGAGCACGCTCTCGGCCAGGACGCGGACAGCGGCGTCGAACGAGGCGGGCAGGCTCTCCCCGTGGTGGAAGCCCGGGGTCGGGAGCGCGGAGACGGACGCGGAGAGCCGGGCCGCGATCCGGGCGTGCTGATGCACTCCACCGCCCACGGTCGGCGTGCTCAGGCAGATCAGCCGCGGCCGCTTCGTGCCGCCCTGCGGCTGCGGGCGGGTCGTGAAGGACACCGGTGCGGGCAGTTCGGGCAGGTCCGCCGAGGACTCGAACGACGGGCGCAGGTCCGCGACGGCCTGCAGCATCGCGATGCCCTTCTGCGAGTTCCCGGCGAGGATGGAGCCGAGGAACAGGTCGTACAGCGTCTCCTCCCGCCGGCCCCCGGCCGTCTGGGCGGACGCCGTCTCGGTGGTCGTCGCCCCGGCTCCCGCCGTGTCGGCCGCGGTACGCAGCTCGCTCTGGACCACTCGGGCGAGTTCCGCCGGGGTCTTGCTGTCGAACACCACCATGGCGGGGAGCGTCAGCCCGGTCGCGGCGTTGAGCAGGTTGCGCAGTTCCACCGAGGTGAGCGAGTCGAACCCGGACTCCAGGAACCCGCTCTCGGCGTCGACGGCTCCGGCGTCGGCGTGTCCCAGTACCTGGGCGGCGAAGGCGAGCACGGTGTCCAGTACGACGCGGTCGCGCTCGGCGTCGTCCAGCCCGGCCAGGCGCTGACGCAGGGAGCCCGCGTCGGGCTTGCCGATCGTGGCCCGGCGGCGTGCCGGGGGCACCAGACCCCGCAGCAGGGCCGGCACCTCGTCGGTCCTGCCGCGCAGCGCGGCCGTGTCCACCCTGAGCGGGACGAGCCCCGCTCTTTCGGTCGCCACGGCGGCGTCGAAGAGCCACAGTCCTTCGTCCTCGGAGAGTGCCGGTGTGCCGGCGCGCCGCATCCGCTCCAGGTCGACCTCGCCGAGCCACTGGCTCAGGCCGGTGTCCACGCCCCACAGGCCGAAGGCCATCGCCGTGGCGGGCAGCCCCTCCGCGCGGCGGTGCTGCGCCAGGGCGTCCAGGAACACATTGGCCGCCGCGTAGTTGCCCTGACCCGCGGCCATCACCAGACCACCGGCCGAGGAGAACAGCACGAACGCCGTCAGGTCCATCTCCCGGGTCAGCTCGTGCAGATACCAGGCCGCGTCCGCCTTCGGCTTCAGCACCGTGTCCACCTGCTCCGGCGTCAACGCGCCCACCAGAGCGTTGTGCGCCACGCCGGCCGCGTGGACCACGCCCCGCAGCGGACGCCCGGCCGGGATCCCATCCAGCAGACCGGCCAGCGCATCCCGGTCGGACACATCACATGCCGCGACCGTCACCTGCGCACCCAGCCCCGCCAGCTCCGCCCGCAGCTCGGCCGCACCCGGCGCCTCCAGACCCCGCCGACTCGTCAGCACCAGATGACGCACCCCGTGCACCACCACCAGATGCCGCGCCACCAAAGCGCCCAGACCACCGGTACCACCCGTGACCAACACCGTGCCCTCGGCATCCCACGGCGAGGACTCCCCCACCCCGGACACCCGGGCAAGACGCGGCACCAGCACCTTCCCGTCACGAACCGCCAACTCCGGCTCGGCCGAGGCCAGCGCCCGACCGAGACCGGCGAACGACTCGGCGGACTCGTCCAGGTCCACCAGCACGAACCGGCCAGGGTTCTCCGCCTGTGCGGCGCGCACCAGACCCCACACCGGAGCCTGCCGCACATCCACCGGCACGCCCCCGACCGTCGCCACCGCACCCCGCGTCACCAAAACCAACCGCGAAGACGCGAACCGCTCATCCGCCAGCCAGATACGGATCGACTCCATGACCGGATGGATCGCCGACCGGACCCCGCCGGGCACGTCGTCGTCGGTGGGAACCACCTCCACGACCACCGACTCGGGGACGGTTCCGCCCGATGCGGCGACCGAGTCGAGGTCGGCGAACCGCCGGCTGCCGTGGCCGGCATCCGGTCCGGTGCCCACGACGGCCCAGTCTCCTGCTGTCGCGAAAGCGTCGTCCGCCACCGGAAGCCACTCGATCTCCAGCAGCGAGTCGCCGTATCCGCTGCCGCTGCCGCCGAGCTGCTCGGGCGAGACCGGACGCAGTACCAGTGCGGCCACCGAGGCGACCGGCGCTCCGCCGGCGTCAGCGAGGTCCAGGCGTACGGCGTTGCGCAGGCCCTCGGCGGGCGAGAGCCGCACCCGGACCGCGGTGGCACCGGTGGCATGCAGGGCGACACCGTTCCAGGAGAACGGGAGCAATGCCTGTCCCGCGTCGTCGTCGGCACCGAGACCGCCGAAGCCCAGGGCGTGCATCGAGGCATCGAGGAGGGCCGGGTGGATACCGAATCGCTCGGCGTCGGCGTGCGCCTGCTCGGGCAACGCCACCTCGGCGAACAGCTCCTCGCCACGCCGCCAGGCCGCCTTCAGGCCCTGGAACACCGGACCGTAACCGAATCCCCGGTCGTGCAGGAGGTCGTAGATGTCGGCCGCGTCCACCACGGTGGCTCCCGTCGGGGGCCACTGGGTCAGGTCGGCCGCCGGTGCGGGTGAACCGGTCGCCAGCACACCGTCGGCGTGCCGGGTCCATACCGCGTCCGGCTGATTCTCGGGGCGCGAGTAGATCTGCACACCGCGCCGGGACTTGTCGTCGGGCGCGCCGACGACGACCTGCAGGGCGACTCCTTCATGCGCGGTCAGCACGAGGGGGGCCTGGAGTGTCAGCTCCTCCAGCACACCGCAGCCGACCTGATCGCCCGCCCGGATGGCCAGCTCGACGAAGCCCGTGCCCGGCAGCAGGACGCTGCCCAGTACCTCGTGGTCCACGATCCAGGGCTGCCCGGCGAGCGAAAGCCGTGCGGTGAAGGTCACCGCGTCGGACTCGGGCGCGGGAACCTCCGCGGCCAGCAGCGGGTGGTCCAGGGCGACCTGGCCGACGGCGGATGCGTCGCCCACCGCCTTGGCCGGCTCGACCCAGTAGCGCTCGTGCTGGAAGGCGTACGTCGGCAGATCGATACGACGGGCGCCGGTCCCGGCGAAGAACGCCTTCCAGTCCACCGGCAGCCCGGCCACGTGCAGCCGCGCCAGCGCGGCCACCACTCCAGCCGGCTCCGGCCGGCCCCGGCGTACCGACGCCACCAGCGCCGCGTCCTCGGACGCCACACTCGCCTGGGCCATCCCGGTCAGCACCCCGTCCGGGCCCAGCTCCAGGAAGACCGAAACACCCCGGTCCTCCAACTGCCGCACCGCATCGGAGAACCGCACCGCCTCACGCACATGACGAACCCAGTACTCCGGCGAACCCAACTCGCCGGCACCCGCCAACTCACCGGTAAGAGTCGAGACCACAGGGAACCGCGCCGTGCCAAAGGTCAGGCTCTCGGCGACGCGGCGGAACTCGTCGAGCATCGGCTCCATCAACGGCGAGTGGAAGGCGTGCGACACCGCCAGCCTGCTGGTCTTACGCCCCAGTGCCCGCAGCTTCTCCTCGATGGCCAG
>NZ_JBEYZX010000084.1:0-13022 GCF_040646255.1 Streptomyces sp. NPDC046203
GGGAGGGGGAGGGGGAGGGAGAGAGGGAGACGGCGGCGACGGCAGCGGCGGCAGCGGCGGAAGCCGGGACGCTCAGTGCGCCAGTCCGGCGGCGCGGAAGGCGTCGAGGCTCGGGCGGATGGTCGCGGTCGCCTGTGAGCCGTCGGCCACCGCGTCCAGGGTCTTCAGACCGTCCCCGGTGTTGAGGACGACGGTCGTCAGGCTCGGGTCGATGAGCCCGCTCTCCACCAACTTCCGTGCCACGCCCAGGGTTACGCCTCCCGCCGTCTCGGCGAAGATGCCCTCGGTACGGGCGAGCAGCCGGATCGCGTCGACGATCTGCTCGTCATTCACGTCCTCCACGGCGCCGCCGGTGCGGCGGGCGATGTCGAGGACGTACGGGCCGTCGGCCGGGTTGCCGATGGCCAGGGACTTGGCGATGGTGTCCGGCTTCTGCGGGCGGACCACGTCGTGCCCGGCCTTGAAGGCGGCCGAGACCGGGGAGCAGCCCTCGGCCTGGGCTCCGAAGATCTTGTACGGCTTGTCCTCGACGAGGCCGAGGGCGATCAGCTCCCGCAGCCCCTTGTCGATCTTCGTGAGCTGCGAGCCGGACGCGATCGGGACGACGAGCTGGTCCGGGATCACCCAGCCGAGCTGTTCGCAGATCTCGTACGCCAGGGTCTTGGACCCCTCGCCGTAGTACGGGCGGAGGTTGACGTTGACGAAGCCCCAGCCCTCGCCGAGCGGGTCGCCGATCAGCTCCGAACAGAAGCGGTTGACGTCGTCGTAGTTGCCCTCGATGGCGACGAGGTCGCCGCCGTAGACAGCGGCCATGACGACCTTGCCCTGCTCCAGGTCGTGCGGGATGAAGACGCAGGAGCGGAAGCCGGCCCGGGCGGCGGCGGCGCCGACGGCGCCGGCCAGGTTGCCGGTGGAGGAGCAGGACAGGGTGGTGAAGCCGAAGGCGCGGGCAGCCTCGATGGCCTGCGCGACGACCCGGTCCTTGAAGGAGTGGGTCGGGTTTCCGGAATCGTCCTTGACGAACAGCTTGCCGGGCTCGACGCCGAGCTCGCGGGCCAGGTTGTCGGCCTTGACGAGCGGGGTCCAGCCGGGGTTCAGGTTGGGCTTGCTCGCGACGTCGGCGGGGACGGGCAGCAACGGAGCGTAACGCCAGATGTTGGCCGGACCGGCCTCGATGGCCTTGCGCAGCGCCTCGGGGTCGCCGGTGGGCAGGTCGTAGGCGACTTCGAGCGGGCCGAAACAGTGCTCGCAGGCGAAGATCGGGCCGAGGGGGAAGATCTCTCCGCATTCCCGGCAGGAAAGGCCGGACGCGGGGCCGAGATCGACGGTGCCGGGGGCGGAAGCGGAAGCAGAGTGGGTGGTGGGTGCATCCGTCGGTGCAGCAGCCATGGCAGGCGAGGCCCTTTCTCCTCATCTTCCTCACGACGTGTTTCGCCATGAGACGGATTTGGCACCTTCCCGAGCCGGGGACCTCGCGCGAACGAGAACCGACTGGAGGGTTGCCGGGGCTTCAACGGGCCGTGTCCCTCTGCCCCTCTGGATGAGCGGTATTCGGTTGTGAACGCGGTCGGTACCCCCGACATGCAGCGGGCCGCCGCGTTGTTCAAGACTGTAACCGAAGCCTTCGCAGCCGGAGAGGCGCGTCCGATCCGCGAGATGGAGATCATGTTGCTGGAAGAAGTGGAACGCTGGCTGGCCCGGCGGTCCTGGTCGGTGGCCGACCGCCCGCTGGAGCGGATCCTCGCCGCCAAGCGGGGCACGAAGGTCAGTGTCGTGCTGCCCGCGCTCAACGAGGAGGCGACGGTCGGCACGATCGTCTCGGTGATCCGCCGCGAGCTGATGACGGAGGCGGTGCCGCTGGTGGACGAACTGGTGGTGATCGACTCCGGTTCCACCGACCGCACGGCGGAGGTGGCCGCGGCGGCCGGCGCCCGGGTGGTGGCGCGCGACGCGATACTGCCGCGCATACCGGCCCTGCCGGGCAAGGGCGAGGTCCTGTGGCGGTCACTGATGGTGACGAGCGGGGATGTGGTCTGCTTCGTCGACGCGGACCTCAGGGACTTCTCGGCGGACTTCGTCTCCGGGATCGTGGGGCCGCTGCTCACCGACCCCGACGTGGCGTTCGTGAAGGCGATGTACGACCGGCCGCTCGGCGACGCGCCCGGCCAGGGCGGCCGGGTGACGGAGCTGGTGGCCCGCCCGCTGCTGAACCTGCACTGGCCGCAGCTGGCCGGGGTCGTACAGCCGCTGGGCGGCGAGTACGCGGCCCGCCGCTCGCTGCTCGAACGGCTGCCGTTCCCGGTCGGTTACGGAGTGGAACTGGGCCTGCTGGTGGACGCGTTGCACACGGCCGGCCTGGACGCGCTCGCCCAGGTCGACGTCGGCGTCCGCAAGCACCGCCACCAGGACGGGCGGGCGCTCGGCCGGATGGCGGCGACGATCTACCGGACGGCCCAAGTACGGCTGTCCCGGGGCCACTTGGTACGGCCGAGGCTCACCCAGTTCGAGCGCGGCGAGGACGGGTTCATCCCGCGGACGTACGCCGTGGACACGGAGGAGCGGCCGCCGATGATCGAGATCGAGGAGTACGCGCGAGGGCGCGACGTGGCGTGAGGCGGGGCGACGCTCCGGACGAGGTCGGGCAGGGCGCCGTACGGCGTACGCGTGTACGGCGGGCGGCGCGACCAGGGAGAGGTGACCGGCCGTGACGACGCACCCCTCTTATCCGTACGTTTGAGCGGTTACCGGACGGGCTAGGTTCGCCATATGGCTTCCGTACTCGTGGCTTCGAACCGCGGACCGGTCTCGTACACCGTGCAAGAGGACGGATCACTGGCCGCCCGGCGGGGCGGCGGGGGGCTCGTGTCGGGGCTCGCCGCGCTGTCGTCCGGACAGTCCGGGGGGCAGCCCGGCGGGCGGTCCGAGGACGCCGCCGGGGAGAGCCTGTGGGTGTGCGCGGCGCTCAGTGACGGCGACCGCGAGGCGGTACGGCGCGGGATCGCCGAGCCGGGCGTACGGATGCTCGCCATCGACCCGGACGTGTACGACGACGCGTACAACGGCATCGCGAACTCGGTGCTGTGGTTCCTCCACCACCATCTCTACGACATCCCGCGCGAGCCCGTCTTCGACGCCGCCTTCCGCCGCCGCTGGGCGTCGTACCGCGCCTACAACCGGGCCTTCGCCGAGGCCCTGGCCGAGGCGGCGGACCACGGTGCGGCGGTACTCGTCCAGGACTACCATCTGGCGCTGGTTCCAGGGCAGTTGAGGGCGCTGCGCCCCGACCTGAGGATCGGGCACTTCACGCACACGCCGTGGGCGGCGCCGGAGTATCTGCGGATGCTGCCGGAGGACGTCCACGAGGAGTTGGTGGAGGGGCTGCTCGGGGCCGACGAGGTCGGCTTCCACACCCGGGCGTGGGCCGCCGCGTTCCTCGGCGACCCGCTCGTGGAGCGCACGATCGGCGAGACCCGGGTCCGGGTGCACCCGCTGGGCGTGGACGGCGACGAGCTGCGCGCGCTCGCGCACCGCCCGGAGGTCGACGAACGACTCGCCCGGCTGCGCGAGGAGGCCGGCGTGGACCGGGACGGCGGCCGGAAGACGATCGTCCGGGTCGACCGCACCGAACTCTCCAAGAACATCCTGCGCGGCCTGCTCGCCTACCGCGAACTGCTGACCGCCCACCCCGAATGGCGCGGCCGGGTGGTCCATCTCGCCTCCGCGTACCCCTCCCGCCAGGACCTGGCGGTCTACCGCGCGTACACCGCCTCCGTGACCGAACTCGCGGACCGGATCAACGAGGAGTTCGGCACCCCGGACTGGCGGCCGGTCCTGGTCGGCGTCGAGGACGACTTCGTCCGCTCGCTCGCCGCCTACCGCCTCGCCGACGTGGCCCTGGTGAACCCGGTGCGCGACGGCATGAACCTGGTCGCCAAGGAGATCCCGGTGGTCTCCGACGCGGGCTGCGCGCTGGTCCTGTCCACGGAGGCGGGTGCCTACGAGGAACTGCGCGCCGACGCCCTGACCGTCAACCCGTACGACGTGACGGCGACCGCCGAGGCGCTGCACGAGGCCCTCTCGATGCCCGCCCCGGAACGCGCCGACCGCACCAAGCACCTCGCCGAGGCCGCGACGGCCCACCCGCCGCAGCGCTGGTTCCGGGCCCAACTGGACGCGTTGCGGGGTTAGTTGCCGGGCTCCTCCAGGGCAGCAGCCAGTGCCTTCAGGAAGTCGACCAGGGCCGCCGGGCCCGCGACGGTGAGGTCCGCGCGGGCGGCCAGGTCGGGGACGGCGGCGGATTCGGCGGCGGAGCAGACGAGGAGACCGGGGACGCCTTCGGCGGCGCGCAGCCGCTCGACGGCGGCGTACGCGGGGAGGTCGCCCAGGTCGTCGCCGGCGTAGAGGACGCAGCCCGCGCCGGTCTCGTGGAGGTACTCGGCGAGCGCGATGCCCTTGTCCACGCCCGGGGGGCGCAGTTCCAGGACCAGCCGGCCCGGTTCGAGGACGAGGCCGTGGGCGGCGGCGAGGTCGCCGAGCGGGCCCTTCAGGGCCTCGAACGCGCCCTCGGGGTCCTCGGCGCGGCGGGTGTGGACGGCGAGCGCGCGGCCCTTCTCCTCGATCCAGGTGCCGGGCCACGCGCCGGTGCGGTCGAGGAAGCCGGGCAGGGCGGCGCGGGCGGTGGCGACGCCCGGGTGCGGGGCGGCGGCCTGGACGGTGCCGGAGACGGCGTCCCAGCGCTCGGCGCCGTAATGGCCGAGGACGACGAGGTGTTCCAGGCCGGGGACCCCGGCGAAGCCGCCGTAGCGCACCGCCACGCCCGCGGGCCGGCCGGTGACGACCGCGACGGAGGCGACGTGCGGGGCGAGGGCGGCGAGTGCGGGGACGGCGCCGGGGTGGGCGCGGGCCTGCTCGGGGTCGGGGACGATCTCGGCGAGGGTGCCGTCGAAGTCGAGGGCGACGACGGCCTTCTCGGGCCGGGCGAGGAGCGCGGCGAGTCCGTCGCGGCCGGCGGGGGTGGTCGGATGCGGAAGGCTGCTGACCATGCTCACGACCCTACCGAGCCTCGGCCGTCCCGTCAGCGGCTCGGGCCGCCCGTGACCGGCGGACGGGCGGCGTACGGCCGGATGTCACCCGGAGAGGGCCCGGAGGGGCCCCGGGTCCGGGCACGGATGGCGGGTGCGGGAGGCGGGCGCGGGAAGCGTCACCTACGGGCTTCCTTGGCCGCGCGGACCCGGCGCAGCCGGTTGACGGTGACCGGGTCGTGGGCGAGGGCGCGCGGGTCGTCGAGGAGGGCGTTGAGCAGCTGGTAGTAGCGGGTGGCGGAGAGGCCGAGCTGTTCGCGTACGGCCCGTTCCTTGGCGCCGGGGCCCGGCCAGGAGCGCCGTTCCAGGGCGAGGACGGCCCGCTCGCGCTCGCCCAGCTCGCCCGGCCCGCCGAATTCGGTGGTCATACAGACCAATTTATTGCGCGTTCGCGAACCGTCCGACCTTCCCGTCACCGCCGTGGCCCATTGATCCATCCCACGGGGCGCTGCTACGCATGGGGTTCCGCAGCAGTTCGCAGCAGGCCAGGACCTTGAGGAGTCACCCCGCATGTCCCGTACCCCCGCCGCACGCACGTCCGCCGAGATAGCCACCCAGCCCGCCTCCTGGCGCCGCGCCGCCGAGGCGGCGGCCGGTTTCGAGGGGCTGCCCAAGCCCGGTGAGCGGGTCGCCGTCACCGGCTGCGGCACCTCCTGGTTCATGGCGCTGGCCTACGCCGCGCTGCGCGAGGCCGCCGGCCAGGGCGAGACGGACGCCTTCGCCTCCTCCGAGTTCCCGGCCGCCCGTACGTACGACCGGGTGGTGGCGATCACCCGGTCCGGCACCACCACCGAGGTGCTCGACCTGCTCGACCGGCTGCGCGGCCGGGTGCCGACGACGGTGCTCACCGCCGACCCGAAGACCCCGGTCATGGCCTCGGCCGACGCGGTCGCGGTGCTGGACTGGGCGGACGAGGAGTCGGTGGTGCAGACCCGGTTCGCCACCACCGCGCTCGCCTTCCTGCGCGCCGGGCTCGGCCCGGTCGCCGGTCTGAAGCCGGTCGAGGAGGCCGCCGTCGACGCCGAGCTGGCGCTCACCGAGCCGCTGCCGGAGGCGGCGCTCGCCGCCGAGCAGTGGACGTTCCTGGGGCGCGGCTGGACGTACGGGCTCGCGCTCGAAGCCGCGCTGAAGATGCGCGAGGCGGCCGGGGCGTGGACCGAGGCGTACCCGGCGATGGAGTACCGGCACGGCCCCATCGCCATCACCGGCCCCGGCCGGGTGGCCTGGGTCTTCGGCGAGCTGCCGGAGGGGCTGGCGGGCGATGTCGCCCGGGTCGGCGGCACCCTGGTGTCCCGGCCCGGCACCGATCCGCTGGCCGACCTGGTGCGGGCCCAGCGGCTCGCGGTCGCGCTCGCCGAGGCCCGCGGCCTGGACCCGGACCGGCCCCGGAACCTGACGCGGAGCGTGATCCTCACCCCGTGAGGGGTGGGGCGGCCGTGGTGGAGGCGCTGCCGGCGTCGGCGTCGGCGGCTGTGACGCCTGGGCGGTGAGGCGCGCGGTGGTGGGGCCAGGGTGGGGCGTGGCGCGATCGCCGTATCGCCCGCGTCCCCGGCCCCACCGCCTGTCCATCACCCGCCCGCCAGGGCCCCGCCAAGGGCCCCGCCACCAGCCCTTCCCCCGCTCCGCCACGCGGAATCGAATTTGTATACGTCCGTAACAATCCTCCTAAGTGGACTAGACCTTTCGGGCCATCGCGGCGAGACTGTTCCCCGTGAAACACGTCATCGCCCTCGATGTGGGCGGCACCGGGATGAAGGCCGCCCTCGTCGGGGCGGACGGCACACTGCTCCACGAGGCGCGCCGCGCCACCGCGCGCGAGCGCGGGCCCGAGGCCGTCATCGAGACGATCCTCGGTTTCGCCGCCGATCTGCGGGCGCTCGGCATCGAGCGGTACGGCGAGCCCGCCTCGGCCGCCGGAGTCGCCGTCCCCGGCATCGTCGATGCCGCGGACGGCATCGCCGTCTACGCCGCCAACCTCGGCTGGCGCGACGTCCCGCTGCGCGCCCTGCTCAGCGAACGCCTCGACGGCATCCCGGTCGCCCTCGGCCACGACGTGCGCACCGGCGGCCTCGCCGAGGGCCGGATCGGCGCCGGCCACGGCGCCGACCGCTTCCTCTTCGTCCCGCTCGGCACCGGCATCGCGGGTGCCATCGGCATCGGCGGCGTGATCGAGGCGGGCGCCCACGGCTACGCCGGCGAGATCGGCCATATCGTCGTCCGCCCCGGCGGTACGGAGTGCGGCTGCGGCCAGCACGGCTGCCTGGAGCGGTACGCCTCCGCCTCCGCCGTCTCCCTCGCCTGGGCCCGGCTCTCCGGCGACCCGGACGCCGACGCCGCCGACTGCGCCAAGGCCGTCGAGTCCGGCGACCCCGCCGCCGTACGGATCTGGCAGGACGCCGTCGACGCGCTCGCCGACGGCCTGGTCACCGCCCTCACCCTGCTGGACCCCCGCACGCTCATCATCGGTGGCGGTCTGGCGGAGGCCGGGGAAACGTTGTTCACGCCCCTCAGGGCCGCGGTCGAGCGGCGCGTCACCTTCCAGAAGCTGCCCGCCATCGTCCCGGCGGCCCTCGGGGACACGGCGGGTTGCCTGGGCGCGGGCCTGCTCGCCTGGGACCTGCTCGCCGAGGGCCCGGCCGGCCACGAACCGACCACCTCACCCGTCCCGACGGCCTCGTCCGCCCCGACCACCCCGCCCGTCTCCCCGCAGCCCGTCGACCCGGAGGTATCCGCCTGATGGCCGTTTCCACAGTTCTCGCCGGGGCCCGTGTGGTGCTGCCGACCGGGATCGTCGAGAACGGGCGTGTGATCGTCGAGAACGGCCGCATCGCGGGCAGCGCCCCCGAGGGCACGCCGGCGCCCGCGCTCGACCTGTCCGGCCACTGGCTCGTGCCCGGCTTCGTCGACATGCACAACCACGGCGGCGGCGGTGCCTCCTTCACCTCCGGCACCACCGACGAGATCCTCACCGGCGTCCACACCCACCGGCTGCACGGCACGACCACCGTCGTCGCCTCCTTCGTCACCGGCGACATGGACTTCCTCGGCCGGCGCGCGGGCCTGCTCTCCGAACTCGCCGAGCAGGGCGAGATCGCCGGCATCCACTTCGAGGGCCCGTTCATCTCCCCGTGCCGCAAGGGCGCCCACGACGAGACCCTGCTGCGCGACCCCGACCCGGCCGAGGTGCGCAAGCTGATCGAGGCGGCGCGCGGCCAGGCCCGGATGGTCACCCTCGCCACCGAACTGCCCGGCGGCATCGACTCCGTACGGCTGCTCGCCGAGCACGGCGTGATCGCCGCGATCGGCCACACCGACGCCACCTACGAGCAGACCACGGCCGCCATCGACGCGGGCGCCACCGTCGCCACCCACCTCTACAACGCGATGCCCGGCCTCGGCCACCGCGCGCCCGGCCCGATCGCAGCGCTCCTGGAGGACGAGCGGGTGACCGTCGAGCTCATCAACGACGGCACCCATCTGCACCCGGCCGCACTGGAGTTGGCGTTCCATCACGCCGGTCCTGAGCGGGTCGCCTTCATCACCGACGCCATGGACGCGGCCGGCTTCGGCGACGGCCGCTACATGCTCGGCACGCTGGAGGTCGAGGTGAAGGACAGCGTGGCTCGGCTCGTCGAGGGCGGTTCGATCGCGGGCTCGACGCTGACGCTGGACCGGGCGTTCAAGCGGGCCGCGACCATCGACGGGCTGCCGGTCGAGTCGATCGTCCAGGCCATCTCCGCCAACCCGGCCAAGCTGCTCGGCATCGACGACCGGGTGGGCTCCCTGGAGCCGGGCAAGGACGCGGACATCGTCGTGCTCGACGCGGACTTCGAGCTCAAGGGCGTGATGCGCAAGGGCGAGTGGCTGGTCGAGCCCCGACTCGGCTGACCGGCGCCCCACCGGCTCCGGGCCCCCGACCCCGGCCCCGACCCCCGGAAACCTCACCGGGCCCCGGGACGCCGCCCCTCGGCCCCTACGCCCCGGACCCGTACGGGAACCTACCTACCCCTCGTACGGGTCCGGCCCCACCCCCAGGGAGCCTTGAGGGTCCTCGGAGACCCTCGGCCCCTGGACTCGGCGGATGGGGCCACCCGGCCCCGCCCGTCGGGCCGACCGGCCCCATCTACGCCGTTTTCACCCGGACTTGACCCCTCTCGTCCTGTGGCGGACGGGCGGGGGTCTGGGCCGACAGCCGTCTCTTTGGCATGATCGGGGCAGCCAGAAACCGGGGGCGGACGACGACGGGGGGCCCAGGTGATCCTCACGGTCACCCTCAACACCGCGCTGGACCTCACCTATCGCGTCCCCGCGCTGTTACCGCACGCCTCGCACCGCGTCGAGACGGTCCTCGAACGCCCCGGCGGCAAGGGCCTCAACGTCGCCCGCATCCTTGGCGCCCTCGGCCATGACACCGTCGTCACCGGCTTCGCCGGCGGCCCCACCGGCGCACTGCTGCGCGAACTGCTCGCCACGAGCACGGCCGAATCGCCCGGCACGGTCCACGACGCACTCGTCCCGACCGCCGGCGCCACCCGCCGCACGGTCGCCGTCGTCGACGCCACGAGCGGCGACACCACCCAGCTGAACGAGCCGGGCCCGACGATCGCCCCGGACGAATGGGCCGCGTTCACCGCCCGGTTCACCGAACTGCTCGACGGAGCACGGGCCGTGGCGCTGTGCGGCAGCCTGCCGCCGGGCATCCACGTCGGCGCGTACGCGGACCTCGTCCGGTCGGCCCGCGCCGCCGGAGTCCCGGTCCTCCTCGACACCAGCGGCGAACCGCTGCGGCGCGGCATCGCCGCCCGCCCCGACGTCGTCAAGCCCAACACCGAGGAACTGGCCGGGCTCACCGGCACCCGCGACCCGCTCCGCGCCACCCTCGACGCCCGCCGCCGGGGCGCCCACGCGGTCGTCACCTCCCTCGGCCCCGAGGGGCTGCTCGCCGCGACCCCGGACGGCGTCTGGCAGGCCGCTCCGCCGTCCCCCGTACGGGGAAACCCCAGCGGCGCGGGCGACTCGGCGGTCGCCGCCCTCCTCGCGGGCCTGGTCGACGGCGCCGACTGGCCGACCCGTCTGTCCCACGCCGCCGCGCTCTCGGCGGCGACCGTACTCGCCCCGGTGGCAGGCGAGTTCGACGCGGACGCCTACGCGTCCCTGCTCCCCCGCATCACCGTCCACGAGCCCAAGCCGACCCCGTAGCCACCCTTCCCCCACCGGAACACGGGCTTCCCACCACCCTCACCACGCCGCACCGCACCACGCCACGCCACGCCAAGCCGCCACCGCATTCCCAAGGACCTCACATGCCCCTTGTCCGCACCGGCGACCTCGTCACCGAAGCCCGCTCCGCCGCGCGCGGCCTCGCCGCCTTCAACGTCATCACCCTGGAGCACGCCGAGGCCATCGCCGCCGGCGCCGAGCGGGCCGGCACCCCCGCGATCCTCCAAGTCTCCGAGAACGCCGTGAAGTTCCACGGCGGCCGGCTCTCCGCGATCGCCGCCGCGACCGCCGCCGTCGCCCGCGCCTCCTCCGCCCCGCTCGCGCTCCACCTCGACCACGTCGAGTCCGTGGACCTGCTCCACCAGGCGCACGCGGAGGGCTTCGGCAGCGTCATGTTCGACGCCTCGCGGCTCGACTACGGCGACAACGTCAAGACCACGGCGGAGGCGGTCCGTTGGGGTCATGAGCGCGGCATCTGGATCGAGGCCGAGCTGGGCCGGGTCGGCGGCAAGGCGGGCGAGCCACCGCTCGACGCGCACGCGCCCGGGGTGCGTACGGACCCGGCGGAGGCCGCCGCGTACGTCACCGACACGGGGGTGGACGCGCTCGCCGTCGCCGTCGGCTCCTCGCACGCCATGACGGAACGCACCGCCGCCCTCGACCACGACCTGATCCGCGCGCTGCGCGACGCCGTACCGGTGCCGCTGGTGCTGCACGGCTCGTCCGGGGTGCCGGACGACGAGATCCGGGCGGCGGTGGTGGCCGGCATGGTCAAGATCAATGTGGGTACGGCGCTGAACACCGCGTTCACCGGGGCCGTCCGCACGCATCTGGCCGCGCATCCGAAGGGCGTCGACCCGCGCGCGTATCTGCGCCCGGCGCGCGAGGCGATGGCGGAGACGGTGGCGTCGTTCCTGCGCCTGCTCTAGAGGTCACACGCCATCTGGCTGAAATGCATCTTGCAACTAACCTTACCTAAACCAGATGATCACTTTGCCAAGAGAAAACTGATCACCAGGAGTCGTCGTGCGCAGAAAGCTTGTCATCGCCGCAGGATCCGCATTCGGAACTCTCGCAATGCTTGCCGGAACAACAGCCCCCGCCAATGCGGCGACAGAGGCATACGGCGGATCCCGTAGCTGCGCCACGACCGGCGCCTATGGCACGTACTCTTACGACAACTACCACGGCCCGGACGCCACAATCACCATCCGGATGAGCGTCTCGGACACCATGTCCGACGGAAACAGCGTGCGCGTTCGCATGACATCGAAGGACACCTGGGGAACCGTTAAGTATTGGCAGTGGCACTCAAATGCCAACGGCAACGGAACGACCAGCAACTGGACGACCACCGCCTCGGACAGCAGCGGACTCTTTAGCATCGGAATCCAAGTGGCGCGCATCAACACGGACGGCACGATCAGGAACAGCTGCACCAGCTGGATTTGATCCGATCGGACGACAGTGGATGCGGGGGATTAATCACCTCGCATCCACTGTTTCCGCCTTATTACTTCGGCTGCCCCGCCTTAAGCGAAACCTGATCGAGGATTACCTCACACTGGTCTCCCGCCTCGCAGGAGATCTTCAGCGCATTATCGCCCTTATTGAGCTTTACATAGGCGTACGTATTGGTCCACCCTTTCGCCCAGTCTCCATCTGCCGCTCTGGCGAAGTTGGACATATTGATGGAACGCGGGGCGCCGGCGTTGACCGTCAGGGAAGTCTCGGCATCCTTCCCGGGCACGCTGTACGTGATGTAGAGGGTGTAGTCACCACTCTTGGGCACGCTCACAGACCAACTCGCCGATCCGCCCTGCCCGTTGAAATTCACGTAGGCGCCGCCCTCGCTCTTGGCTCCCGGTATGTCCTTGGCAAGGGCAGCCGGGCCACCCAGCCTCAGCGTGGCCGCGTCCTGCTTGGGCAGCTCTGCCGGGGGCTTGACCTCCTCACTGGGCTGAGCAGTCTGGGCCTCGGTGGGGGCGCTGGTCGGGGCGGTGGTGGTCTCCCCACCGTCCGCTGTGTCGTTCTCGGTGCCCCGGTTGGAGATGACGGCGGCGGCGATGCCGAGCACGACGACCGCGACGACGGCCACCGCGCCGATGAGCAGACCACGGGTGTTGGGGCCGCGCCCCGAACCGCCGCCGTCGTACCCGCCGGGCTGGTGCTGCTGCGGGATGCCGGGGCGCTGCCCGCCGGGGCCACCGGGGCCGCCGGCGTACGTCTCGGGAGCCGCGTACTGCGCGTGCGGCTGGCCGTACCCCTGCCCCTGCGGCTGTCCCTGCTGCTGCGGCATGGGCGGCTGCTGCGCGTGGGCGCCGTACTGGCGCTCGCCGACCGTGCGGACCTGGTTGTACGAGGTGCGCGGGACGCCTGGCTGCGACATCGGACCCGGGTAGCCGTAACCGCCGCCCTGGGGCGGCTGCGCCCCGGCGGCCTGTCCGTCCGCGTACAGATAGCCGAACGGATCGTCGTCCTCGGGCGTCTTCGCGCCGTCGTTGCCGGCAGCCATCCGGTCTCACTCCCTTTGCCTGCTCCGTCGGCCGTCGCCGACCGGCCGAGCCTACCTCGAACGGCCTTGCGCCTGTTTGAGGCCATGGGGGGGCGGGGCGTGAACGATCGACTAGGGCGTGTTTCGAAAGTAGCTCCGTCCGCCCGGAGGGCGGGGCCTGCGGCGTCTGGTGCACTGCGCTCGCTTCGCTCGCTCCGTCTCGGCGC
>NZ_JBEYZX010000085.1:0-12293 GCF_040646255.1 Streptomyces sp. NPDC046203
GGCGTGTTCTCGTCGCGTCCCACGACCAGGCCGCAGTCGAGGAATTCCGAACGCATGATCTTCTCGGCCAGATCGACCCCGATGAGGCCGGCCCCCGTCGCCACTCCGGCTCCGGCCGCTGTCGCGGAGCCGGCCGAGGACGGCGCGTACGTGACCCCGCTGGTCCGCAAGCTCGCCACCGAGAACGGTGTCGACCTGGGCACCGTCAAGGGTTCGGGCGTCGGCGGCCGTATCCGCAAGCAGGACGTCCTCGCGGCCGCCGAGGCCAAGAAGGCCGCTCCGGCCCCCGTCGCCGCCGCTCCGGCCGCCGCCAAGGCTCCGGCCCTGGAGGTCTCCCCGCTGCGCGGCCAGACCGTCAAGATGACCCGCATGCGCAAGGTCATCGGCGACAACATGTTCAAGGCCCTGCACACCCAGGCGCAGCTGACCACGGCCGTCGAGGTCGACATCACGAAGCTGATGAAGCTGCGCAACCAGGCCAAGAACGCCTTCGCCGCCCGTGAGGGCGTCAAGCTGTCCCCGATGCCGTTCTTCGTGAAGGCTGCGGCCCAGGCGCTCAAGGCGCACCCGGTGATCAACGCTCGTATCAACGAGGACGAGGGCACGATCACCTACTTCGACACCGAGAACATCGCGATCGCGGTGGACTCCGAGAAGGGCCTGATGACCCCGGTCATCAAGGGTGCGGGCAACCTGAACATCGCCGGCATCTCCAAGGCCACGGCCGACCTCGCGGCCAAGGTCCGGGCCGGCAAGATCACGCCGGACGAGCTGTCCGGTGGCACCTTCACCATCAGCAACACCGGCTCGCGCGGTGCCCTGTGGGACACCGTCATCGTGCCGCCGAGCCAGGTCGCCATCCTGGGCATCGGTGCCACCGTGAAGCGCCCGGCCGTCGTCGAGACGCCCGAGGGCACGGTCATCGGCATCCGTGACATGGTCGTCCTGGCCCTGTCGTACGACCACCGCCTGGTCGACGGCGCCGACGCCGCCCGCTACCTGAACGCCGTCAAGGCGATCCTGGAGGCCGGCGAGTTCGAGGTCGACCTGGGCCTGTAAGGCAGCCGCGTCGCCTCCGGGCAACGTAACGAGCCTCACCAGCGGCGCCCCCACCCGGATGTGTTTCCGGGTGGGGGCGCCGCCGTATTGTCTAGAGGACCGTGTCTCCTGAGGAGCGAGTTCTCATGACCATGCCCGTCGTCCATTCGCTGCGCGAGCAGATCCGCGAGCACATCGTGGAGGGCATCGTCAGCGGCCGCTGGAAGCCGGGCGAAAGGATCGTGGAGCGGCGGATCGCCACCGAGCTGGAGGTCTCCCAGACGCCCGTGCGCGAGGCGCTGCGCGAGCTGGAGTCGCTGCGGCTGATCGAGTCGGCGCCGAACAAGGGCGTCCGGGTGCGCAATCTCACCGCCGCGGACCTGGAGGAGAGCTATCCCGTGCGGGCGGGTCTGGAGCAGATCGCGGCGGAGCTGGCGGCCGGCCGGCTCGCGGCGGACTGCTCGACCCTGGAGCCGCATGTGGCGGCCCTGTACGAGGCGGACGCGGCCGGCGACGGCACGGCGCAGGTGCGGCACACGGTGGCGTTCCACCGGGAGCTGGTGAAGGCGGCCGGGAACAGCGTGCTGCTGCACACCTGGGAGGGCCTGGGCATCGAGGTGTTCACGGCGCTGTCGATCCGCTGGCTGGGCACGGTGCAGAAGTCGTACGCGGAGGAGCACCAGGAGCTGGTGGAGGCGTTCCGCCGGGGCGACCCGGACATCGGCGCGCTGGTGAAGGCGCATGTGCTGGGGTGCGCGCCGCGGGCGTGACCCGTCGGTCGCCGGGGGTGATTCCCCGCCACCCGGGGCGTGACCCTTTTTCGCCCTCCGGGGCGTGAATCCGGCCACATGCCCCCATGTTTCCGAGCGGGTCCGTCGCGTACGACGGGCCCGCTCATTCGTGCGCGCGGTCTCTCACCCGGCCGCTCCACCGGCGCCGATCCCCCGCGATTCCTTCGAAAACAAGGCACCGGGTGCCCATTTACTTGGCACCCTGTGCCTACTTTCTTGAAATCGAGAGGTTTTTCGGTTCAATACTTTGATCGATCATCGATCGGAGGATTACAGTTTCCGCGGGCCGTCACCCGGCCCGCCGCCCTGTCCTGCCAGACATGGCCCCTTTATCTCCACCCCCCTCCTGTCCGGAAGGCGGCGATCATGACCGATCCCGTAGGCAAGATTCCGAGCGAGCTCGACCAGCTCCCGGACCGTGACACCGAGGAGACCGCCGAGTGGGCGGCCTCCCTCGACGCCGTCACCAAGGCCGCCGGCCCTCACCGGGCCGCCTACCTGATGCGCCGCACGCTCCAGCACGCGGAGGGCGCGGGCCTCGCCCTGCCCAAGCTGCTGGAGACGGACTACCTCAACACCATCCCCACCTCCGCCGAGCCGTCCATCGGCGCGGCCGGCGGCGACGAGGAGATGGAGCGCCGGATCACCGCGTGGAACCGCTGGAACGCGGCCGCGATGGTCACCCGCGGTGCCAAGCACGGCGTCGGCGGCCACATCGCCACCTTCGCCTCCGCGGCCTGGCTCTACGAGACCGGCTTCAACCACTTCTTCAAGGGCAAGGAAGCCGAGGACGCTCCCGGCTCCGGCGACCAGCTCTACATCCAGGGCCACGCCGCCCCCGGCATCTACGCCCGCGCCTTCCTCGACGGCCGGCTGAACGAGTCCCACCTGGACAACTTCCGCCAGGAGGCCGGCGGCAACGGTCTGCCGTCCTACCCGCACCCGCGCCGGCTGCCCTGGCTGTGGGAGTTCCCCACCGTCTCCATGGGCCTCGGCCCGCTCTCCGCGATCTACCAGGCGCGCTTCAACCGCTACCTGACGAACCGCTCCATCAAGGACGTCTCCGCCTCCCACGTGTGGGCCTTCCTCGGCGACGGCGAGATGGACGAGCCGGAGGCCACGGCGGCACTCGCGCTGGCGGCCCGCGAGGGTCTGGACAACCTGACCTTCGTCATCAACTGCAATCTGCAGCGCCTCGACGGCCCGGTCCGCGCCAACTTCAAGATCGTGCAGGAGCTGGAGGCCCAGTTCCGCGGCGCCGGCTGGAACGTCGTCAAGAGCCTGTGGGGCAACGCCTGGGACGAGCTGTTCGCGCTCGACACCACCGGCGCCCTGGTCCGCCGGCTGCGCGAGGTGCCGGACGCCCAGGTCCAGACGTACCAGACCCGCGACGCCGCCTACATCCGCCAGGACTTCTTCGGCAAGGACCCGGCGCTCGTCGCGATGGCGCAGCTGCTGGGCGACGACAAGATCCTCGAGTGCTTCCACCTGTCCCGAGGTGGCCACGAGCCGCGCAAGGTGTACGCCGCGTACAAGGCCGCCCTGGAGTTCAAGGGCGCGCCGACCGTCATCCTGGCGCAGACCGTCAAGGGCTTCACCCTCGGTGAGGGCTTCGCGTCGAAGAACGCGAACCACCAGATGAAGAAGCTGTCGTCGGACGAGTTCAAGCGGATGCGCGATCTGCTCGACCTGCCGATCTCGGACGCCCAGTTCACCGACGGCCAGGTGCCCTACGGCCACCCGGGCGCCGACTCCGCCGAGGTCCGCTACCTCCAGGAGCGCCGCGCCGCCCTCGGCGGCCCCGCCCCGGCCCGCCGCGTCCACCCGCTCGCCCCGCTGCCGGCCCCGGCCGACAAGGCGTTCGCGGCCTTCGACAAGGGTTCCGGCACGCAGTCCATCGCCACCACGATGGCCTTCGTGCGCCTGGTCAAGGACCTGGTCCGGGACAAGGAGACCGGCAAGCGCTGGGTCCCGATCGTGCCCGACGAGGCCCGTACCTTCGGCATGGAGTCGCTGTTCCCGTCGCTCGGCATCTACTCGCCGAAGGGGCAGACGTACGAGCCGGTCGACCGCGACCAGCTGATGTACTACAAGGAGGCCGTCAACGGCCAGATCCTGAACGAGGGCATCACCGAGGCCGGCTCGATGGCCGACTTCATCGCCGCTTCGACGTCGTACGCGACGCACGGCGAGGCGATGATCCCGTTCTACATCTTCTACTCGATGTTCGGCTGGCAGCGGACCGCCGACCAGATGTGGCAGCTCGGCGACCAGCTCGGCCGCGGCTTCCTCGTCGGCGCGACCGCCGGCCGCACCACGCTGACCGGTGAGGGCCTGCAGCACGCCGACGGCCACTCCCCGGTGATCGCGGCCACGAACCCGGCGGCGCTGAGCTACGACCCGGCGTTCGCGTACGAGGTCGCGGCCATCGTCAAGGAGGGTCTGCGCCGGATGTACGGCGAGGCGGCCGAGGGCGAGGACCAGAACGTCTTCTACTACCTCACCGTCTACAACGAGCCGATGCCGCAGCCGGCCAAGCCGGGTCACGCGGGTGTCGACGAGGGCATCGTCAAGGGCCTGTACCGCTTCAACACGGCCGAGTCGGCCGGCCTGGAGCTGCCCGCGAACGCCGCCCGCGTCCAGCTGCTCGCCTCCGGCACGGCGATCCACTGGGCCCTGGAGGCGCAGAAGACGCTGGCCGCCGAGTGGGGCGTGGCCGCCGACGTGTGGTCCGCGACCTCGTGGACCGAGCTGCGGCGCGACGCGCTGGAGGCCGACGCGGCCCTGCTGCGCGGCGAGGAGCGCGTCCCGTACCTGCGCCAGGCCCTGGAGGGCGTGGACTCCCCGGTGCTGGCCGTCTCCGACTACATGCGCCAGGTCCCGGACCAGATCGCGCAGTGGATCGAGCAGGACTACACCTCGCTGGGCGCCGACGGCTTCGGCATCTCGGACACCCGCGTCGCGGCCCGTCGCCACTTCGGCGTCGACGCCGAGTCGATCGTGGTCGCCGCCCTGGCCCAGCTCGCCCGCCGCGGCGAGGTCCAGGCCGCGTCGGTGAAGGAGGCGCGCGAGCGCTACGGCCTGTAAGGCCCGCCGTTCCCGGTCCGAGGGGCCGCGTCCGTACCCGTGGGGGTAGGGGCGCGGCCCTTCGGCATACGGGGGCGGCGGGCGTGCCTGCGGGGTGGGGGCGTGGGTGGAACAGAGGCAGGGGTTGGGGGCGAAGGCGGGGGCGTGGGCGGCTGTCAGCCGTCGGCCGGGAGCGTCGACGGCTCGGGTACGGCGGACAGCCCGTCCGCCAGTGCCTCCAGCTGGCGGACGATGCGGGCCCGCTGCTGGGCCAGGTTGCCCACGGGCTGGAACCGGCTGTCCGACAGAGTCGCGGCGATCTCCGCGCGGATCTCCCGCATCCGCGCCCGCTCGCCCTCCATCGCCGCCTGCCGCTCGTCACGCTGCTCGACGGCGCGTTCCACGATCGCGTAGGCCCGGCGCTCCGCGCTCTGCCGCACCTTGTCCGTTTCCAGGCTCAGCTGTTCCGCCTTCCGCTCGATCTCGGTGAGCCGTGCTTCCGCCGCCGCGTGCCGGGTGGCCAGGTCGCGCTCCGACTGGTCGCGGCGCCGGGCCAGGTTGGTCTCGAAGTCCACCGCCGCCTGAGCGGCCTTGGTCCGGGTCTCCTCGTAGAGGGCCGTGGCCTGGTCACGCATTTCCTGGGCATGCCGGCGCGCGTCGGCGCGGATGGCAGCGGCCTCGTCCTCGGCCTGGGCCCGCCGTTCGGTCACGTAGGCCTCCACGTCATTGCGGACCTGTTGTGCGGCCGACTCGGCCAGCAGGCGGTACTGCTCGGCGGCGGCCGCCGCGGCGGCCCGTAGCTCGGCGGCCTCCCGCTCGACCGCCGACAGCGCCTGCCGGCCGGCCTGTACCAGGCCGACGGCCGGGGCCGCGAAGCCGTCGAGGCAGGTCAGGACCTCCGCCGCGGAGGCGGGCCGGTCCTCCGGTTCGCGGGCGAGGAGCCGCATGACGAGCGCGGCGAGTTCGCGCGGAGTGCCGGGCGCGAGTTCGGCGACGGGGCGCACGTCGCCCTGGATCACCCGGTAGGTGATCGCCCACGCGTTCTCCCCGGTGACGGGCGCCCGGCCGGTGAGCAGGAAGTAGAGCAGCGCGCCCAGCGCGTAGAGGTCGCTGCGGTGGTCGACGGTCCGCTCGCCCTTCGCCTGCTCGGGCGACATGTACGCGGGGGTGCCCATGGGAAGGCCGGTGAGGGTCAGTCCGCCGTCGCGGAGCGTGTCGCCGAAGAACTTGGCGATCCCGAAGTCGAGGACCTTCAGCTCGCCCTGCTCGGTGAACATCACGTTGTTGGGCTTGACGTCCCGGTGGACGATCCCCCGCCGGTGCGCCGCGTCGAGGGCCGCGGCCACCTGCCGCGCCCAGGAGACGGCGGTCTCCTGGTCCGGCAGCGCGGTCCCGACCGCCTCGGAGAGGGTGGGCCCGGGCAGTCGCTCCATCACCAGATAGAGGACGTTCACGCCGTCGATCTCGGCGGCGCCCCAGTCGTGGGCGACGGGGGTGTACCGGCCGGGCAGTTCCGCGGCGGCCCGGACCTCACGGCGGAAGCGGAGCACGAGCGTCTCGTCCCGTGCGGCCCTGACGGCGAACTTGACCGCCACATCCCGCTGCATCCGCTGGTCGCGGGCGGCCCAGACCTCTCCCATCCCGCCGTGTCCGAGACTGCCCGTGAGCTCGTACCGGCCGTCCAGCAACACCCCCTGCCGCATCGCCGTTTCCTCCCCCTGTGGTCTCCGGCTCCAGGGCCACAGTATGGATGGCAGGCTGAGCGCATGCGTGCCGCCCGTCTCATCAAATTGGTGCTTCTTCTTCAGGCCCGGCCGTCGATGACGGCCGCCGAACTCGCCGCCGAGCTGGAGGTGTCGGAGCGGACCGTGGTGCGGGACGCCCAGGCGCTGTCGGAGGCGGGGGTTCCGGTGTACGCGGACCGGGGGCGGGTGGGCGGGTACCGGCTGGTCGGGGGGTACCGGACGCGGCTGACCGGGCTGGCGCGCGGGGAGGCGGAGGCGCTGTTCCTGTCGGGGCTGCCGGGGGCGCTGCGGGATCTGGGGCTCGCGGACGCGGCGTCGGCGGCGCGGCTGAAGGTGTCGGCGGCGCTGGCGCCGTCGGTGCGGGACGCGCCGGAGGCGGTGGGGCGGCGGTTCCATCTGGACGCGCCGGGCTGGTTTCAGGAGCCGGAGACGCCGGAGGTGCTCGCGCCGCTGGCGGAGGCGGTGTGGGGCGACCGGCCGGTGTCGGTCCGCTACCGGCGTCCGGACGGCGTGGTGGCGCGGGAGCTGGAGCCGTACGGGCTCGTGTTGAAGGCGGGGGTCTGGTACCTGTGCGCGCGGGCCGAGGGTGCGTTCCGCACGTACCGGGTGGACCGGTTCGCCGAGGTGACGGTGGGGTCCGGGGAGTTCGTCCGGGATCCGGGGTTCGATCTGGCGGGGTTCTGGACGGAGCGTTCGGCGGAGTTCGCGCGGTCGTTGCTGCGGACGGAGGTGGTGCTGCGGCTGACGGAGGCGGGGGCGCGGCGGCTGCCGTCCGTGACCGACCGGGCGGCGGCCGGGCAGGCACTGGCGACCGGGGTCGCCGAGCCCGGGGGTGGCGGGGTGCGGGTGACGCTGGCGGTGGAGAGCGAGGAGGTTGCTTTCGGTCAGTTGTTCGGGCTCGGTCCGGAGGTGGAGGTGCTGGCTCCGGCGGGCCTCCGCGAGCGGTTCGCGGAGGCCGCACGGCGGACGGCCGGGCTCTACCGGTAGCCGCACCCCCTCCGACCGGTCAGGGGGCATCGGTCAAAGCGAGGGACCAGGTCCCCAAGGGTCGGCGACCGGCAGTCGGAGACCAGCGGTCACCGATAGTCCTCCGCCCGCGCGTCCGGGTCGGTCTCCTGGGCAAGCATGTAGCCCCAGGAGTCGGGGCGGGAGCCGTCGGCGTCGGTGAAGCCGTACTCCTTGGCGAGCCCGCCGCTGTCGAGGGACCGCCCGTTCCAGCGGGCCCGGCCGGGGTCGGCGGCGAGGGCGGCGATGGCACGGCCGAGGTAGACCGGGGTCTCGGAGACGGCGAAGCCGGGGATCTTCGCGATGGCGTCGCGCCAGGTGTCCTCGGTGACGCCGAAGGTTTCCAGCATCTGTTCGGAGCGCAGCCAGCCGGGGCTGACGCAGACGGCGGTGGCCTCGTACGCGGCCAGTTCGGTCGCGAGGCCGAAGGCCATCCGGATCGGGGCGTTCTTGGCCAGGTCGTAGAAGACGTTCTCGCGGTAGTGGGTGCCGTTGTAGCCGGTGGTGCCGTCGGTGATCTCGACGAGCAGTCCGCCGGGGTGCCGGATGAGCAGGGGCAGGGCGGTGTGGACGGTGACGACATGGGTGCGCACGCCGAGTTCGAGCATCCGCAGGCCGTCGTCGAGGCCGATCTCCCAGGTCTTCTTGCCGAAACTGGGGCCGAGCAGGTGTTCGCCGCCCCAGACGTCGTCGACGAGGACGTCGAGCCGGCCCTGTTCGCGGTCGATGCGTTCGACCAGGGCGCGCACCTGGTCGGGGTCGAGGTGGTCGGTGGGTACGGCGATGCCGTGGCCACCGGCGGCGGTGACGAGTTCGGCGGTCTCCTCGATGGTCTCGGTGGTCCGGCCCACTTCGCTGACCGCGGCGCGGGTGGTGCGTCCGGTGACGTAGACGGTGGCTCCGGCGGTGCCGAGCTGGACGGCGATGCCGCGGCCGGCGCCCCGGGTGGCGCCGGCGACGAGGGCGATACGGCCGGCGAGAGGGCGGGTGCGGTCGGTGCTTTCGGTCATGCGGGCAGCCTGGCAGGAAAGCGTGACATCTCCTGTCCGGATTGTTTTCGGCCGTTTCCGAGTGCGGCGCGGGTCCGTACACACGATGCTGGACCCGTGATGGACGAGACGGAGTTCTGGAAGATCATCGACTCCACCCGGGAGCGCGCTGAGGGCGACCCGGAGGAGCACGCGGACCTGCTCGTCGAGCGGCTGACGGAGCTGGACCCGGACTCGGTGCTGGACTTCGCGCGCCATTTCGAGGCCCGGTACAACCGTGCGTACACCTGGGAGTTGTGGGGTGCGGCCGCGGTGCTGTTCGACGGCGCGGGCGACGAGGTCTTCGACTACTTCCGCTGCTGGCTGATCGGGCAGGGCCGGGAGGTCTTCGAGGGAGCGGTGCACGAGCCGGACGCGCTGGCGGAGCTGCTGGTCGACTTCGACGAGGAGATCGACGGGGACGGCGAGGAGCTGGGGTTCGCGGCGGACGAGGCGTACGAGCGGCTGACCGGCACGGAGGCGCCGGATCTGGGTATCCCGCCGCCGGGCGCGGAGCCGGCGGGCACCCCGTTCGATCTGGACGACGACGGGGTGCTCGCGGCCCGCTTTCCCCGGCTGTGGGAGCGGTTCGGCCCCGGGGAGGGGTGAGCGGCCGGGGCCGGACCGGGCCCGGCGGTCAGACTCCGAGCTGAAGCTCGGGGTTCACCTGACCGAGGATCATGTCGGTCCTCGGCTGGAGGGCGGGGAAGAGCTGCTCGGGCTGGGGTATCGCCCAGTACTTCCCCTCGGCGACCATGCGGAAGACGCGTTCGGCGTGCTCCTCGGGGGTGAGCCCGTGCGCGTCGGCGAGCTGCTGGAGCTGGTCGTTGAAGGCCGCGATCTCCGGGGGTTCGGTCTCGCCGGGGCGGGCCGCCCTGAAGATCTCGCTGTGGACCGAGCCGGGGGTCACGACGGACACCTGGATCGGCGCGCCCTTCATCTTCATCTCGTAGTGCAGCGACTCGGTGAGCGCGAGCACGCCGAACTTGGTGACGCTGTACGGGGCCATGAGCGGGCTCGGCAGGAGGCCGCCGATCGACGACACGTTGATCACCCAGGCCCGCTCGCCGCGTTCCAGCATGCGCGGGACGAAGGAGCGGACGCCGTTGACGTATCCACCGATGTTGACCTTGAGCATGGCGTCCCAGCGCTCCGCGGGGATCTCCCACGAGTAGCCCATGGCCATGATTCCGGCGTTGTTGACCAGCATGTCGACGGCGCCGAAGCGGTCGTACGCGGCGGCGGCGAGGGCGTCGACGGAGGCGGCCGAGGCGACGTCGGTGACCACGCTCTCGACCTCGGCGCCGTCGGCCCGCAGTTCGTCGGCGAAGGCGGCGAGCCGGTCGGCGGCGATGTCGGCGAGCACGAGCTTCATCCCGAGGCCGGCGGCGTGCCGGGCGAGGCCGGAGCCGATGCCCGAGGAGGCGCCGGTGATGACGGCCACCTTGCCGGCGAAGATCTCCTCGGCGCGGGCCGGGTCCTGCTCCACGGTCTGGTTCGCGTCCGTGTTCGTGTGCATGTGCGTCATCAGAAGTGCGTTCCTCCGTCGATCCGGATCTCGGTACCGGTGATGAACCTGCCGTCCTCGGAGCCGAGCATCGCGACGACCCCGGCGACGGTCTCGGGTCCGGCGAAGCCCTGGCCGAGGGCCGGGGACAGCTTGGCGAAGAGCGACCAGTCGGTGTCCTCGGGCAGGCCGGGGCCCACGGACTGCCGGCTGGCGCCGGAGCCGTCGGTCATGCCGGAGGAGATGGAGCCGGGCTGGACGGCGGTGAAGCGGATGCCGTCCTTCGCGTACTCGGCGGCGAGGGCGTGCGTCATGGACTGGATGCCGCCCTTGCTCGCCGCGTAGGCCGCCATGTAGGGGTGCGCGAACGTCGCCGAGGTGGAGGAGAAGTTGACGACCGCCGGGCCGTCGCCCTCCCGCAGGGCCGGTATGGCCTCGCGGATCACCAGGAACGTACCGGTCAGATTGATCCGCAGGACCTGTTCGAACGCGGCGAGAGAGGTCTCGTGGGTGTGCGAGGAACGCAGCACGCCCGCCGCGTTGACCAGTACGTCCAGACCGCCGAGGGCGGAGACGGCCCGGGCCACCCCGTCGCGCACCGAGGCCTCGTCGGCGACGTCGATCACGACCGCGGTGAGACGGCCGGCGGCCTCCCCGGCCTTGGCGGCGGTGTCCTTGAGGCCGTCCTCGCTGATGTCCGCGGCGACGACCGTGCCGCCCTCCGCCAGCATGCGCAGGACGGTGGCCTGGCCGATCCCGGAACCGCCACCGGTGACGAGCGCGCGGCGCCCTTCGTAGCGGGTCAGCTGTTTCATGACGACAACCTCTCGGTCGAGCTTTCACGGGGCCTTCCGATCCCGTCCACTGACCACCGTACGCCCAAGTGGCACGTTTTGCCATAGCTGCACAGTGTGCATTTCTGGCAGGCGTCGGCGTACCCTGAGGGAATGAGTGCGAAGCCCCGTCCTTCGACCCTGACCGAGCGCCGCAAGGCCGCCACGCAGCTCGACATCGCTCGGGCCGCCGCCGAGCTGTTCACCGAACGCGGGCCCGACGGCACCACCGCCGAGGAGATCGCCCTGCGGGCCGGGGTCGCGCTGCGCACCTTCTACCGCTACTTCCGCTCCAAGCAGGACGCCGTCGCCCCGCTGCTCGCGGGCGGCGCCGACCGCTGGCGCGACGCGCTCGCGGCGACCGGGCCGGGCGTCGCGCTGCCGACCGCCCTGGAACGTTCCATCGCCGACTCGCTCACGGCCCGGGACGCGGCCGACGAGGAGGGCCTGCGCTGGACCCGGGGGCTGTTGCGCGCGGCCGAGAGCGACCCGGCGCTGCGGGCCGTCTGGTACCGCGTCAACCAGGAGTCCGAGGAGCGGCTGCGGACCGTCCTCGGCGACCTCGCCGGCCCGGACGCCGACCCCCTCGAACTCCGCCTGGCCGCCGCCGCGGCCACCGACGCGATCCGCATCGCCCTGGAGACCTGGTCCGAGTCGGACGCCCCACCCGCCGGCACGGACGCCCCGGCCGCCCTCGCGCTGCGCTGCCTGCGCGAGCTGATGGGCGGCTCACGCCTGCTGGCCCGCGAGGAGTAGGCCGGTCAGCTCCCGGCGAGCGTCCGCCCCATCAGGACGTCGTCCACGTACTCCCCGTCCAGCAGGAACTCCCCCGGCAGGACCCCCTCCACCACGAACCCCTCGGAGACGTACAGCGCCCGCGCCGGGGCGTTGTGCCCGAGCACCCTGAGGGTGAGCCGGGTCGCGCCCTCCGCCCGGGCCCGCTCCCCCGCCGCCCGAAGCAGCGCCCGCCCCACCCCACGCCCCCGCGCACCCGGATCGACCGCGAGCCCCTGAATCTGCCGGACATGCGCGTTGCAGGCCAGCGGAGTGGGAGCCACGACCCGCACATACCCGGCCACCCCCAGATCGCCCGCCTCGGCGACCAGATAGTGCGCGGGAAGATGCCGCTCGTCGAAGAACCCCTGCCCCGGCTCGGGCGGGGGGGGGGCGGGCGGGCGCCCCCGCCCCCCCGCCCCCGCCGGCCCCGCGCGCCCCCCCCCCGCCCCCCCCCCGGGCGCCCGAAACACCACCCGCCAAACACCCCCCAACCCCCAAGGAAA
>NZ_JBEYZX010000086.1:0-12129 GCF_040646255.1 Streptomyces sp. NPDC046203
CCGGCACTTTATCGCGCCCAAGCGCGCCTTCTCCAGTTGGCGCACGAGATCATCCGCCATCCGCGTCTCGGTTCCGACGCTGTTCGGATCCTCCCCCTCCCGGGCCCCGCCTGGCCACCGGCCGGGTGCTGCGGCGTGCTCGGACCACGTCCAGTCACCGGCCGGAGTGCGAAGGCGCCTCCGGACCACATCTGGCCACCGGCCGGGGCGCGGGGGTGTCCCCCCGGACCACTGGCTGACGCCCGCGCCGGCCCGACCCACCCGAGCGGCCTCGGCTGTTCCGCCGGTGAGGCTGACGCCTGCGTCGCCCCCGGCTTCCCCCACCGCCCCTGGCCGCCCCACCGCCCCTGGCCGCCCCACCGTCCCCGGCCGCTCCGCCGGCCTCGGCCGTTCCACCGCCCCGGCCGTCCCGGCGGTGGGCTGACCTGCGAAGGCGCCCCGGACCGCATCCGGCCACCGGCCGGGGCGCAGGGGCGCGCCCCCGGAGCACCGGCTGACGCCCGCGCCGCCCCGATCCACCCGAGCGGCCTCGCCCGCCCCGGCGGTGAGGCCGACGCCCGAGCCGCCCCCGACCACCCCGACCACCCCGTCCACCCCGATCGCCCCGTCGGCCTTGGCCGTTCCGGTCGTGAGGCTGACGCCCGTACCGCCCCCGGCCGACTGGGCCACCCCCGACCCCCGACCCCCGACCCCCGCCCCCCCCATGGGCAGGCGGCCGGGACCCGCCCGCCGGGGCCCCGCCCGTGCACCCGCCCGCCGGGCCCTGGCGGGTGCGCGGGCCGCCAGGGGCGGGCGACCAGTAGATTGGAGGCGTGTTCTCCCCACTCGCCCGTCTCCCGCGCACCCGAGCCCTCGCGCTGTGTGCCCTGCCCGTCGCCGGACTGTTCGCCGCCGCCGGACTCGCGCCGCTGCCGTTCGCCATCGCGCAGCCCGGCACGACCGCCGACGTGCTCGGCAAGGACCAGGGGCGTGAGGTGATCACCGTCTCCGGCGCCCCGGTCCGCGCGACCGAGGGACAGCTGCGGATGACCACGATCCTGGCCACCGGGCCGTCCGCGTCCATCGGCTTCTCCGAAGTGGCCGACGCCTGGTTCCGCACCGACCGGGCGGTGCTGCCGAAGTCCTCGGTCTACCCGACCGGGGAGTCCGACCAGGAGATCCAGCAGCACAACCTCGGCGAGATGAAGGAGTCGCAGGACGCCGCCGCCCTCGCCGCCCTCGGCTATCTGAAGCTGAACCCGGCCAAGGTGAAGGTGGACCTGAACCTCGCCGATGTCGGCGGCCCCAGCGCCGGACTGCTCTTCTCCCTCGGCATCGTCGACAAGATCCACGGGAACGGCGACGGCGGCGATCTGACCGGCGGCCGGACCATCGCCGGCACGGGCACCATCTCCCCGGACGGGACGGTCGGCGCCGTCGGCGGTGTCGCCCTGAAGACCCAGGCCGCCGCCCGCGACGGTGCCACCGTCTTCCTGGTGCCGAAGAGCGAGTGCTCCCAGGCCCAGGCCGAACTGCCGAAGGGCCTGCGGCTCGTCCCCGTCACCGCGCTCAGCGACGCGGTGTCGTCGCTCCGTGCCCTCGACCAGAAGCAGGAGTCGAAGGTCCCGAGCTGCTAGGGCCCGTCCCGGCTGTCGGGCCGGACTTCACGTCGACCCCGTTCTCGACCTCGTTCTCGACCTCGTTCTCGTCCCCGGTCCTGTCCCTGCCCCCAGCCCCGTCACTGCCCCCGTCGCTGTCGGCGTCGCCGTCGGCGTCGGCGGTGGGCTTGGGCGGGGCGTCCAGCTCCCGCCAGACCGGGAACACCAGCGGTGACAAGGTGGCCAGGAAGAACGCTCCACCGACCCAGAGCAGCGCCGCCGTGATGCCCGCGCTGTCGACCAGGAAGCCGGCGGCCAGACCGCCGAGCGGGGTGGTGAGCAGGACGGCCGCCGTGCTGGCGCCGCCGACGCGGGTGCGCAGCTCGTCGGGTACCACCTCGTAGAAGACGGTGCCGAGGATCGGGTTGAGCACCCCGGCGCCGAGCCCGCCGAAGGCCGCCGCCACGACGAGCGGCGGGGTGGTGTGGGTGAAGGCCGCGGTGAGGATCGGGGCGGTGGATATCAGGAAGCCGACGGTGTAGACCGGCCGGCGCCGGAAGCGGTGGCCTATCGCGCCGTAGAGCAGTGCGCCCGCCAGGGCGCTGCCGCCGAAGACGGCGACCAGCAGCCCCTGTGCGGCCGAGCCGCCGAGCTCCTCGCGGGCGTGGATCGGCAGCAGTACCGAACTCCAGCTCATCGCGAGCCCGTTGGTGATCATCACCATCAGGTCGACGGCGAGCAGTAGCCGGGTGCGCAGCAGGAAGGAGTAGCCCTCGCGCAGGTCGGCCCGGTAGGTGGCGAGGTTCAACGCCGGTGCGTCGCGCTGGGGTTCGGCCGACGGGATGCCTCGCAGGCCCGCCAGGACGAGCAGCGCGGAGGTCAGGAACGTGGCGCCGTCGACGTACAGCACGGTGTCGGCACCTATCAGGGCCACCAGCAGGCCGCCGACGGCCGCGCCGGTCATCCGGGCGCCGCGCGAGACGGCGTCGTAGAGGCTCGCGGCGCGGCTGAGCGGGGTGCCGGCCCGCCCGGCGAGGTCGGGGACGAGGGCGTTGCGGGCGGTCTCGCCGGGCGCGTGGAAGAGGCCGGTGACCGCCATCAGCGCGCACAGCATCCAGAAGCGCAGCAACCCCACATGGTTGAGCAGCGGGATCGCGGCGAGCGCGAGGGCGCAGACCAGGTCGGAGACGACGGAGACCCGCCGGCGGCCGATCCGGTCGATGACCGGGCCGCCGGCGATGGCGGAGACGACGACCGGGGCGGCGGCGCAGAAGGCGACCAGGCCGGCTTTTCCGGCGCTTCCGGTGGTCTCCAGCGCGAACCACGGGACGCCGATGAGTGTGAGCGAATTACCGCTGATGGAGACGGCGTTGGCCGTCAGAACGGTGGCCAGTGGCGCGCGGGTATGGGTGAGTGTGCGCACGGTGCTTCCCCCCGGATGCGATGGATGTGCGGCTCGGTCGGATGGACGACTCGGCAGAGTGCGGTGCGGATGGCAGAGGCGGTGCGGGCAGTACAGGCGGTGTTGGTGGCGTGGGCAGTGCGGATGGTGGAGGCGGCGGTGCCGGTGGGAGCTTCCGGACGGATGTCAGGCGGACGCCGAGCGGCAGGCGAGAGTGGTGCGGGATGCGCCAGGGGCGGCGAGCTTCAGGCCGAACTCAACCATCTTCCAGCCCAGTTGGACGCGTATCGGAGTGCGGGGAGTCGTCGGAGCGGCGTCGGTGTGGGCGGCCTCGGCGGCGGCCTGCCGGAGCTCGGCGGCGGTCAGGTGGTGCAGGGTGAGGTGGACGTCGGAGTGCATGGCTGAATAACCCTTCCGGTCGGCTGGGGTGCCAGGGGTGTGGTGGATCGGACACGCGAGGGCGTCAGGGGGCGGCGAGAAGGCGCGCGAGGGTGCGAGAGGGCCCGTAGGGGGGGCGAGGGCCCGTAGGGGGCGCGAGGGCGCGAAGGCGCGGGGAATGAACGCGCGGGGGAAGAGGCGCCGCGAGGTGGGTGCCGTGGCGTGTCGGTCGGGCGGGTGTGCCCGTCAGGTGAACGCCACGGCGGGGAGCGTCAGTTGGCGCCGTGCTGCGGGAAGGTGTGCAGATGCATCCGTATCCGCTGGGTCTCCGCGTCACCGGCGCCGGCTCCGCGGTACTCCTCGATCAGGTCGTGGATCTTCTGGTTGAGCTCGCTCATGTGCTCGGCCGAGAGGTGGAGCGTGAAGTCGCTCATGTCGGAGGACTCCCGCCAGATCTCGTTCCACTGGTGGCGGGTGCCCAGATAGGTGTTGAGCTCCTGGGTGTGGATGTTCGAGATCTCGTGGAGGTAGACCTCGACGGCGCCCTGCACCTCGGGGCTGGGGTCGTTGTAGAGGTTTCCGTCGAAGACGGTGCCCCCCGCGGTCGCCTTCCACCAGCGCTCCCGGCCCTTGCCGAGCTCCGGTGCGTCCTCGACGAAGCCGTGGGCGGCGAGCTGGCGCAGGTGGTAACTGGTGGCGCCGCTGGACTCGCCCAGTTTCTCGGCGAGTTGCGAGGCGGTGGCCGGTCCCTGGTGGCGCAGGGCGCGCAGCATCTGGATGCGCAGGGGGTGGGCGAGGGCCCGCAGGGAGCGCGGGTTGAGGACGTGGTTCTCCGACGGGGCGGGTGCGCCGGCGGGGGTGGGCTCCTCGTGCTCACCCCCCGGTGCGTGCGGGGTCTCTTTCGCCTTCTCGTTCTCGGGCATGACACCACAGTAGAGTTGCAAAGAACTCTCTGCAAGAGTTTTTTGCAGAGAGTTCTTTGCAACTTGGCCGAGAGGGCCCCGCCGGCTCAATCCGCCTTGATGAAGCCCTCCTTGACCAGCCAGTCCTTGGCCACGTCGTGCGGGTCCCGCCCGTCCACGTCCACCTGCGCGTTCAGCTCCCGCGCCACCTCCGTCGACAGCTTCGCCGTCACCGGGTCGAGCAGCTTCGCGATGACCGGGTACTTCTCGAACGTCGCCGCGTGCACCACCGGCGCCGCGTTGTAGTTGGGGAAGAAGTGCCGGTCGTCCTTCAGGACCGTCAGGTCCATCGCCCGGATCCGTCCGTCCGTCGTGTACACCTCGCCCAGCAGGCACGAGTTCGACTGCGACACCTGCGTGTAGATGATCCCGGCGTCCATCTTCTCGATGTTCGACGCGGGCAGGTTCATCCCGTACGCCTTCACCATCCCCGGCAGCCCGTCGTCGCGGGAGGCGAACTCGTTCTCCACGCACACCGTCACCGCCGACGGGTCCTTCTTCGAGAGCGCCGCCGCGTCCGAGAGCGTCCTCAGGTGGTACTTCTCGTTGTTCTTCCGGCTCACGGCCAGCGCGTACGTGTTGTCCATCGCGGCCTGCGGCAGCCACACCACCCCGTTCTTCCGGTCCGCGTCGCGCACCGCCCGCCACTGCGCCTCCGGGTCGGGGATCGGCTCGGAGTTGCCGAGGTACGTGATCCAGCCGGTGCCCGTGTACTCGTACATCGCGTCGGCGTCGCCCTTCACGATCGCCTCGCGCGCACTGATCGAACCCGGCAGGTTCGTCCGGTCCAGGACCTCGGCGCCCGCCGCCTTGAAGACGAGACCGATCATCTGGCCCAGGATGATGTTCTCGCTGAAGTTCTTGGACGTGACCGTCAGCGAGGCGCCCTTCAGCGGCTCGCCCTGCCCGAGCTTGCCCGGTGTCACATGGTCGACCATCGGCGAACCGCTCTTCAGCCCGCAGCCCGAGGCCACGAGCACGACCAGGAGCAGCGCCCCCGCCGCCCCCGCCCCCGCCCGCCCGTACACACGCCCCCACGCCCCCGCCCGTACGTGCCCCCGAACCCGTACGCGTACCTCTGCTCGTACCCCCGCCTCTACCCCTGCCGCCCCCGCCCGTTCCCGCACCCCCCTCACGCCCCGGCCTCCAGCCCCCGCGGCGTCAGCACCACTTCCGCGAGCGAGGCCAGCCAGTCCACGATCAGCGCGAGCGCCACCGTCAGGACCGAACCGAGCACCAGCACCGGCATCCGCTGGGTCTGGATGCCCGAGGTGATCAGATCGCCAAGCCCGCCGCCCCCGCCGAAGGTCGCCAGCGTCGCCGTCCCCACATTGAGCACGAGGGCGGTGCGCACCCCGGCGAGGATCAGCGGGACCGCGAGCGGCAGTTCGACCCGGCCGAGGGTGCCGAACGCCGACATCCCGATGCCCCGCGAGGCCTCCACCAGCTGTGGATCGATCGACCGCAGCCCGGCCACCGTGTTGGAGAGCACCGGTAGCACCGCGTAGATCACCATGCCGAGGATCGCCGTCGACGAGCCGATGCCCAGCCAGATCACCAGGAGCGCCAGCAGGCCGATCGCCGGGGTCGCCTGCCCGATGTTGGCGATCGTCGTGAAGACGGGGGCGGCCCGGCGCAGCCGCCGGCGGGTGAGCGCGATACCGAGCGGGATCGCGATGACCAGTACCCAGAAGGTGGAGATCGCGGTCAGTTGTACGTGCTGCCACAGCCGCAGCTGCACAGTGCCGCCGGCGAGCGCGTTGCGGGCGATGGAGTCCAGGTCCGCCCGGGAGATCCACAGGGTGGTGGCGAGCACCATCGCCGCCACGAACGAGGGCACCAGGACGAGCTTGCCCCAGGTGATACGGCGCCGGGGGACGGCCGGCCGCGGGGCCGGCTCCTCCTCGGCGTGGCTCTCGACCACCACGGCCGCGTGCGCCCCGTCCCGGAACGCCTGTCCCTGGACCTCGTGTTCGCCCGGCGGCCGACCGCCCCCTGACCACGCGCCCCCCGGCCGGGCACTGCTCCCGCCCCCGGGCGCCGCCGCGGCACCCGGTCCCGTCCCGGCGGCCCCGTCGTCGAGTCCGCCGAGGCCACCGCCGTTGTTCACTCGCCGCCCTCCAGCTCCTGCTCCGTCTGGTGGGCCCGCTGCTCTTCCAGCTCGTGCTGGTGCTCGATCGCCGTCAGCCGGTCGGCCTCCAGGAGCTCGTGGACGGAGTTCATCAGGGTCTCCATGTCCACCACCCCGGTGAACTCCCCGCGCCGCCCCGTCACCGCGACCCGCCCGCCGCTGTCGGTCAGCACCGCCTCCAGCGCGTCGTGCAGCGTGGCGTCCCGCGTCACCGTGTCGTGGACGAGCGTCCCGGCCCGGGCCAGCGAACCCTTCGCCCGCATCAGATCGCCGCGCCGCAGCCACTTGTACGGCCGGCCGCGCCGGTCCAGCATCAGCAGCTCGTTGTGCTGGCCGCGGCGCAGCGCGTTGAAGATCGACTGGAGCGGGTCGTCGACGGTCACCGTCGGGAAGTCGGCGACGCCCACGTCCCGCACCCGGGTCAGATTGAGCCGCTTCAGCGCCGCGCCCGCGCCGACGAACCCGGAGACGAAGTCGTCCGTCGGATTGGTGAGGATGGCCTCCGGAGTGTCGAACTGCGCGATGTGCGAACGCTCGCGCAGCACCGCGATCCGGTCGCCCAGCTTGATGGCCTCGTCGAAGTCGTGCGTGACGAAGACGATCGTCTTGTGCAGCTCGTGCTGGAGCCGGATCAGCTCGTCCTGGAGATGGTCGCGGGTGATCGGGTCGACCGCCCCGAACGGCTCGTCCATCAGCAGGACGGGCGGGTCGGCCGCCAGCGCCCGCGCCACGCCCACCCGTTGCTGTTGGCCGCCGGAGAGCTGGCGCGGATACCGGTCGTGGAACTCGCGCGGGTCGAGCCCGACCAGGTCCAGCATCTCCTCCACCCGGTCCTTCACCCGGGACTTGGACCAGCCGACCATCTTCGGGACGAGCGCGATGTTCTCCGCGACGGTCATATGCGGGAACAGACCGGAGGACTGGATGGCATAACCCACCTTGCGGCGCAGCTTCACCGGGTCGATGTCGGTGACGTCCTCGTCGCCGATCCGGATCCGGCCGCTGGTCGGCTCGATCAGCCGGTTGATCATCTTCAGGGTGGTGGACTTCCCGCAGCCGGACGGCCCGACGAAGATCACCGTCTCGCCCGCCTTGATCTCCATGGAGACGTTCTCGACGGAGGGGTACGGGTTGCCCGGATAGCGCTTGGTCAGCTCCTCCAGCTCGATGGAAGCGCCCGAGGTGGAGCCCGAGGAGCCCGAGGCGGAGCCGGGAGCGGAGCCCGTACCCGCCGCCGTACCCGCCACACCCGGCGCCCGGTGCGACGCACCCGGACGCTGCCCGTCCCCGTACGACCCATCCGGCCGCCGCCCATCCGGCCGCGCGCCACCCGACGCGCCCCCTCCGACCTCTCTGGCCCCTCCGTCCCCTCCGATCCCTTCAGCCCTGCCGGCGCCTGCCGCCCGCGCCGCGGAGGTGTCAGACACGGATCCCCCTCGGAATCGTCAGCCGGCCGAGCAGGACGTACGCCGCGTCGAAGAGCAGCGCGAGAATCACGATCCCGAGCGTCCCCGCCAGCACCTGGTTGATCGCGTTGGCGCTGCCCAGGGACGCGATCCCGCGGAAGATCTCGTTGCCGAGCCCCGGACCCGAGGCATATGCCGCGACGGCGGCGATCCCCATCAGCATCTGGGTCGACACCCGGATCCCGGTCAGGATCGGCGGCCAGGCGAGCGGAAGTTCGATACGCAGCAGCCGCGCAGCACGGGACATCCCGATGCCCGTCGCCGCGTCCACCAGACTCGGGTCGACGCCGCGCAGGCCGACGACCGCGTTGCGGACGACCGGCAGCAGCCCGTACAGCGTCAGGGTGATCACGGTGGGCGGCACGCCGAGGCCGACGAGCGGGATCAGCAGGCCGATCGCCGCGAGCGACGGGATCGTGAGCAGCGAGGCGGTGGACAGGATCGCCAGATTGCCCGCCCAGCCGCTGCGGTACGTGAGGACGCTGAGGAGCACCCCGAGCGCGGTGGCGATCACCATGCACTGGAAGACGGCGCTGACGTGCTGGAACGCGTCCGTGAGCAGCTGCTGATGGCGGCTGCCGAGATACTCCCAGAAGCTCACGCGCCCCCTCCGCGGGGTCACCGCGGCGGCTGGTCCTCCGCGGCCTGTTCCACCAGCGGGATGATCCGCAGGGGGACCGGGTTCTCCATGACGATCGCCGTGGAGGCCCGGACGATGCCATCAAAACCGACGACGCGGTCGATCACCCGTTGAAGATCGGCGTTGGAACGGGCCACGAGCCGGCACAGCATGTCCCCGTGGCCGGTGGTCGTGTGCAGTTCCAGGACCTCCGGCACGGTCGCCAAGTGGCCGCGTACGTCCGCGCCTTGACCCTGTTTGATCTCCAGGGTGGCGAAGGCCGTGACCGGATAGCCGAGGGCCGCCGGTTCGACCTGCGGGCCGAATCCGCGGATGACTCCGTTCGACTGAAGCCGGTCGAGTCGCGCCTGCACCGTGCCGCGGGCCACGCCGAGCCGCCGCGACGCCTCCAGCACCCCGATCCGGGGCTCCCGGGCCAGGAGCACGATGAGCCGCCCGTCCAGATGATCGATCGCCACGACGGCCTCCTTGATGGTCATCATGTACAAGTCGCCTGCCCATACTGGCCCGTGGCTGCGCAGATTGACCAGAGAAACTGCAAACTATTGCGCAGCTTGCAGGTCGGCGGGACTCTGCTGTCATGACTGAGACCCTGGACCACACCACCGGTACCGCGCGTGAGGCCGATCCCTTCCCGGTGAAGGGAATGGACGCCGTCGTCTTCGCCGTCGGCAACGCCAAGCAGGCCGCGCACTACTACTCCACGGCCTTCGGTATGCGGCTCGTGGCCTACTCCGGACCCGAGACCGGCTCCCGCGAGACCGCCAGCTACGTGCTGTCCAGCGGTGGCGCCCGCTTCGTGTTCACCTCCGTCATCAAGCCCTCCACCGACTGGGGCCGCTTCCTCGGCGACCACGTCGCCGAGCACGGCGACGGCGTGATCGACCTGGCGATCCAGGTCCCGGACGCGCGTGCCGCGTACGAGTACGCCATCAGCCAGGGCGCGACCAGCGTCACCGAGCCGTACGAGCTGAAGGACGAGCACGGCACCGTCGTCCTCGCCGCCATCGCCACCTACGGCAAGACCCGGCACACGCTCGTCGAGCGCTCCGACTACGACGGCCCCTACCTGCCCGGTTACATCGCCGCCAAGCCGATGGTCGAGCCGCCGGCCAAGCGCTACTTCCAGGCGATCGACCACTGCGTCGGCAACGTCGAACTCGGCCACATGAACGAGTGGGTCGGCTTCTACAACAAGGTCATGGGCTTCACGAACATGAAGGAGTTCGTGGGCGACGACATCGCGACCGAGTACTCGGCGCTGATGTCGAAGGTCGTCGCGGACGGCACCCTCAAGGTGAAGTTCCCGATCAACGAGCCGGCGATCGCGAAGAAGAAGTCGCAGATCGACGAGTACCTCGAGTTCTACAACGGCGCCGGCGTGCAGCACGTCGCCCTCGCCACCAACGACATCGTCGCCTCCGTGCGCGCGATGCGCGCCGCCGGTGTCGAGTTCCTCGACACCCCGGACACGTACTACGACACGCTCGGCGAGTGGGTCGGCGACACCCGGGTCCCGATCGAGACCCTGCGCGAGCTGAAGATCCTCGCCGACCGCGACGAGGACGGCTACCTGCTGCAGATCTTCACCAAGCCGGTCCAGGACCGTCCGACCGTCTTCTTCGAGATGATCGAGCGCCACGGCTCCCTGGGCTTCGGCAAGGGCAACTTCAAGGCCCTGTTCGAGGCCATCGAGCGCGAGCAGGAGCGCCGCGGCAACCTCTGACCGCACCCGAAAGGGGTGTCCCACCCGGCACCCCACCGCGCCGCCGTCCTCCTTCCCCGACCGGCGCGTCCCGTACGAGGGCCTGCCCGGGCGTTTCCCCGCCCCGGGCAGGCCCTCGTGCACCCCGGGCGGGCACCAACGGGGGGCTCGCCCGGGGTGCCACCCACGCACTTCCCCCACCTCCCCTCAACCCGCCGACGGACGGGCCCACCCCCCATCCCTTCAAGCGGGAGGGGTGCGGGGCGGTGCGCGGAGACAGCGACGGGAGCGGGGGCCGGGGAGGGGGTCGTGTTCGAAACGTAAAGCGTGATTTGTGGCGCGGAAGAAGAACGCTTTACGTACAAGTGAGGCGCCCGCGCCGTAAATCATGCAGTGCAGAACACGACCCCCGGACCGGCCCACGCGCACCCACCACAACCCACGCGCACCATCCCGCAACCCCGAACGCGCCCCCCGCACCACCCGCACGGCAGCACGCAGCGCCCCGCCACCACGCCCTCACCCCGCACAGCAGCGCGCAGCGCCCCGCCCCGCCACCTCACCGCGCCCGCCCCGCAGCCCTCGACGCCCCCCTGCGCACCACGTCCGGCTTCCCCGCCCCCGGCGCCCCCGCCCCCGGCAACAGCTCCGGCAACTCGTCCGGCGGCTCCCCGAGCTCCGCCAGCGCCTCCCGCGCCCGCGGCGCGAACAGCGGCGAGAAATCCGGATCGGTCCGCAGCGCCTCCGACAGGTGTCGCCGGGCCGCCCCGCTCTCGCCGAGCGCCCGCTCGATCTCCCCCCGGTGGTACGAGAACAGCGCGCTGCGCAGCCCCTCCTCCGTGGCCCGCTTGGCGTACGGCAGGGCCTCCTTCGGCTCCCCGGCCCGCAGCAGCGCCCAGCCCAGCGCGTCCGCCACCTCCACCGACCGGTGCCCCCGCGCCCACGCCGCGCGCAGCCCCCGTACCGCCCGGGCCGGATCGCCGTGATCCGCCTCCAGCCGCCCCAGCACCACCTCCGCCCGCATCCACGCCCCGGTCCGCAGCCGCCGGTACGACGCCTCGGCCTCCGTGTCCCGCCCCAGCGCCTCGGACAGTTCGCCCGCCTCCAGGACGTACTCGGGCAGCGGCAGCCGGGCCACCGCCGCCCGCCAGTCGCGCAGCGCCTCCGCCGTCCGGCCGAGCGCCGCCTCCGACCGCGCCCGCCCGGCGAGCGAAGGACCGTGATCCGGTACGAGCTCCAGCGCCGCCCCGTACCGCGCCAGCGCCTCCGCCGGTTCGCCCCGCTCCCCGGCCAGATCCCCCGCCCCGGACAGCGCGTCCGCCTTCTGCGCGGGCGTTTCGGCCAGTGCCACCGCGTCCAGCGCCGCCGCCCCCGCGTCCTCGCGCCAGCCCCGCACGCGATAGAGCGCGGCCGAACGGGCCGCGCCGGCCGCCGAGCCCCCGTGCAGCTCCGTCAGCGTCTCGCCGGCCCGCCGCGCCGCCTTGTAGTCGCCGAGACCGTCGTACGCGTCGATCAGCACCGGGTACACCGACCAGCGCTTCGGGGCCGCCTTGCGCACCCGCTCGCCCCACTGGCGGCCCGCCGCCCAGTCGCCGCGCGCGTTCGCGAGCGCCGCGAGGCCCTGCTGCGCGTCCAGATTGCCCCGGGCCGCGGGTCGGACCGTCAGGGAACGTTTCAGCGCCCGCTCCGCGCGCGTGAAGTCCGCCGGATCCGCGCGCCGCAGCCCCCGCTCGGCATATGCCGTACCGAGCAGCGCCCACGAGGCGTCGTCACCGGGATGCCCGGCCACCCACCGTTCCCGGTCGCCGATCAGCGCCGCCAGCTCGGGCAGCGCCGCCGGGGCGCCCGCCCCCGCCGCCCGTCCCGCC
>NZ_JBEYZX010000087.1:0-9587 GCF_040646255.1 Streptomyces sp. NPDC046203
GTTGCCGTTCTCGCGCCAGACCTGGGCGCCGCACCACACGCCGATCAGCCGGAACTGCTTCAGGGCGGGCCCGTACAGCATCGATCGCAGCATGGTGGGCGGCCGCGGCCACCGCGGCGGCGGTGGTGTCGCCGTCGGGCCCCGGACGCCAGCCGCCGTCCAGGGCGCGACGGGCGATGTACGGGCCGCTGGCGATGCGTTCGACACAGCCTCGGCCGCCGCAGGCGCACGGGTCGCCGTCCAGGTCCACGACGATGTGGCCGATGTGGCCGGCGTTGCCGGTGAGACCCGTGTGGAGGCGCCCGCCCAGGACGAGGCCGCCGCCGACTCCGGTGGAGACAACGAGACAGAGGGCGTTGTCGTAGCCGCGCGCGGCGCCCTGCCAGTGCTCGGCGGCCGTCATGGCGACACCGTCGCCGACCAGGGTGACGGGAAGTCCGCCGGTGGCCTCGCGGACCCGCTCGACCAGCGGGAAGTCGCGCCAGCCGGGCACGTTGATCGGGCTGACGGTGCCGGTGGAGGCGTCGACGGGACCGGCGCTGCCGATGCCGACGGCGGTCACCGAGGCCCACAGCGGGGAGGCGGCGAGCTCGGCGAGGACCTCCGCCACCGCCCGCATCACCGTCTCGCCCGGCTCGCGGGCGGGGGTGGGCCGCTGGGCGCGTACCCGGATCCGGCCGTCGGCGCCGACGAGGGCCCCGGCGATCTTGGTGCCACCGAAGTCCAGGGCGGCGACGAGGTCAGTACGCATGAGTGAGCGGGTCTCCGGGTGACGGCGGGCGTGCGGGGCGGGGGTCAGTCTCCCCGTCTTCTGACAACGTTGTCCAGGGCCTATGCTCGACGGCAATGCGATCGAGACCCGTCCGGCGGCCCCGCCGGACGGACACCCGGCCCACACCCACACCCACACCCACCGGCGGACCGTCCGCCCCGCCGGAGCGCACGCCACCGAAGCGGCGGTACGCGTCCCCGCCGGGACCGACCCGCCCGGCACCACCGGCACGACCCGCACGACCGGCACCCGCCCCGAACAGCAGCACGACACCCCCAACGCCACCGACACCACCGACACGACGGAGGAACCGCGTCCCGTGACCGAGATCGCCCGCCGCTCCGAGCACCGTTACGGCCACCGGCCCACGATGAAGGACGTCGCCGCCCGGGCGGGCGTCGGGCTCAAGACCGTCTCCCGCGTCGTGAACGGCGAACCCGGCGTCACCCCCGACACCGAACAGCGGGTCAAGGAGGCCATCGAGTCCCTCGGCTTCCGCCGCAACGACAGCGCGCGGGTGCTCCGCAAGGGGCGTACGGCATCGGTGGGACTCGTCCTGGAGGATCTGGCCGATCCCTTCTACGGCCCGCTCAGCCGGGCGGTCGAGGAGGTCGCGCGGGCGCACGGCGCGCTGCTCATCAACGGTTCCAGCGCGGAGGACCCGGAGCGGGAGCGGGAGCTGGCGCTCGCCCTGTGCGCACGGCGGGTGGACGGGCTGATCGTCATCCCCGCGGGCGACGACCACCGCTATCTGGAGCCGGAGATACGGGCGGGGGTCGCGACCGTCTTCGTGGACCGGCCGGCGGGCGGGATCGACGCCGACGTGGTCCGGTCGGACAGTTTCGGCGGGGCCCGGGCCGGTGTGGCGCATCTGATCGCCCAGGGACACCGCCGGATCGGTTTCATCGGCGACCGGCCCCGCATCCACACCGCGACCGAGCGGCTGCGCGGCTACTGGGCGGCCATGGAGGACGCGGGACTCGCCGTGCACGGAGGGTGGACGTCCCTGGGCCCGACCGACCCGGCGCACGTCACGGCCGCCGTCGAGGCCATGCTGTCGGGACCGGAGCCGGTCACGGCGCTCCTCGCCGGCAACAACCGGGTGACGGTCACCGCCGTGCGGGCCCTCGCCGGGCGGGAACGGCCCGTCGCCCTGGTCGGGTTCGACGACATCGAACTGGCCGACCTGCTGGGCATCACGGTCATCGCGCAGGACGCGGCCGCGCTGGGCCGCACGGCGGCACAGCGGCTGTTCCGGCGGCTCGACGGCGCTGTCGAAGCGCCCCGGACAGCGGAAACGATCATTCTGGGGACCACGCTGATCCCCCGGGGCTCGGGCGAGATTCCTCCCCTGCGGGACGTCTGACCGACCGGCACCCGTAAAGCGCCCGGGTCCCCGCCGGGCCCCACCCGACGACCGCCGGCCCCACCCGTCAGGCCGCCCGCCCTACCCGGCTGCGTCCGTCGCCGCTCCCCCGCGCGGGGCGGCGAAGCCGTCGAGGTCGGCGCGGGTCAGACCGGTGAGGGCGTCGACCTCGGCGGCGTCCAGCGCCCCGCAGCGCAGGCCCCGCAGCAGGTAGGAGGCGAGGGCCCGGGCGGTGGCGGGCTCGTCCATGATGGCGCCGCCGGTGCGGTCGGCGTAGGCCGAGAGGCGCCTCGCGGCGCTCGCGAAGCCCTCGCGGTAGAAGGCGAAGACGGCGGCGTACCGGGTGGGGAGATGCCCGGGGTGCATGTCCCAGCCCTGGTAGTACGCGCGCGCCAGGGCGCGCCGGGTCAGCCCGTAGTGCAGCCGCCACGCCTCGTGGACCTGGGCGGTGGAGCCGACGGGGAGCACATTGGTGGAGCCGTCCGACACTCGTACGCCGGTGCCGGCGGCGGCCACCTGCATGACTGCCTTGGCGTGGTCGGCGGCCGGGTGGTCGCACGCCTGGTGGGCGGCACTGACGCCGAGGCAGGCGCTGTAGTCGAAGGTGCCGTAGTGCAGCCCGGTGGCGCGGCCTTCGGCGGCGCCGATCAGCCGGGCGACGGTGGCGGTGCCGTCGGCGGCGAGAATGGCCTGGCTGGTCTCGATCTGGATCTCGAAGCCGAGGCGCCCGGCGTCGAGCCCGTGGGCCTTCTCGAAGGCTTCGAGGAGCCGGACGAAGGCGGTGACCTGCTCGGGGTAGGTGACCTTGGGCAGGGTGAGGACGAGGCCGTCGGGCAGGCCGCCGTGTTCCACGAGGCCGGTGAGGAAGACGTCGGTGGTGCGGATGCCCCGGTCGCGGACGGCGGCTTCCATGCACTTCATCCGGATGCCGGTGTACGGGGCGGCGGTGCCGTTCGTGTACGCCCGCGCGACGATCCGGGCCGCGCGCGCCGCGTCACGGTCCTCGGCGGCCCCGTCGGCCCCTCCGTATCCGTCCTCGAAGTCGACGCGCAGATCCTCGACGGGTTCGCGTTCCAGCTTGGCGCGCACCCGGTCGTGAACGTCCTCCGCGAGGTCGTCGGCGAGACCGAGGACGCGGGCGAACGCGGTGGCGTCGGGGGCGTGCTCGTCGAGGGCGGCCAGCGCCCGGTCGCCCCAGGAGCGGATGGTCCCGGCGTCGAAGAGGTCGGCGGGGACGTAGACGGTGTGGACGGGCTGGCGGGTGCCGGGGTCGCCCGGGTAGCGGCGGTCCAGCTCGGCGTCCACGGCGGCAAGGGAGGCGCCGATCTCCTGGGCGACCGCTCCGGCGAGGCTGGTCGTCACCCGCTCCTGCTGATCCATTCCACACCCTCCTGTTTCCGCTCCACGGAATGGACAATCCGTCCGGCGAAGCTAGTGGGGCGGTCGGACCCGCGTCAACGGTTCCCCCGACGTGCCGTCCGGCGCGGCGCGGGCCCGCTCGGGACGGGCCGGGCACGAGACCGGCGGGCGCTCGGAACGGCGCGCGGAGGCGGAAACGCGCAGTGGTGCACGACCTCGCACGGTGACGGAAAACGGCCGGGGGCCGCGCGGTGGAATCACCACGCGGCCCCCGGCCGTACCGATCCGGCGGATCAGCCCTTGCGGGCCTCGACCTCCGCGGTCAGCTGCGGGACGACGTTGAAGAGGTCGCCCACGACGCCGTAGTCGACGAGGTCGAAGATCGGGGCCTCGGCGTCCTTGTTGATGGCGACGATGGTCTTCGAGGTCTGCATACCCGCGCGGTGCTGGATCGCGCCGGAGATGCCGGACGCGATGTACAGCTGCGGCGAGACCGACTTGCCGGTCTGGCCGACCTGGTTGGAGTGCGGGTACCAGCCGGCGTCCACAGCGGCGCGGGAGGCGCCGACGGCCGCGCCGAGCGAGTCGGCGAGGGCCTCGATGACGGCGAAGTTCTCGGCGCCGTTGACGCCGCGGCCGCCGGAGACCACGATCGCGGCCTCGGTCAGCTCCGGACGGCCGGTCGACTCGCGCGGGGTGCGCGCGGTGACCTTGGTGCCGGTGGCCAGGGCGCCGAAGGACACGGCGAGGGACTCGACCGCGCCGGCGGCCGGGGCGGCCTCGACGGGCGCCGAGTTCGGCTTGACCGTGATGACCGGGGTGCCCTTGGAGACACGGGACTTGGTCGTGTACGAGGCGGCGAACGCCGACTGCGTCGCGACCGGGCCCTCGGCACCGGCCTCCAGGTCCACGGCGTCGGTGATGATGCCGGAGCCGATGCGGACGGCGAGGCGGGCGGCGATCTCCTTGCCCTCGGCGGAGGACGGGACGAGCACGGCGGCCGGGGAAACAGCCTCGTACGCGGCCTGGAGCGCGTCGACCTTCGGGACGACGAGGTAGTCGGCGAACTCCGCGGCCTCGGCGGTCAGGACGCGGGTCGCGCCGTGCTCGGCGAGGGTGGCGGCGGTGTCGGCGGCACCGTTGCCGAGGGCGACGGCGACCGGCTCGCCGAGGCGGCGGGCCAGCGTCAGCAGCTCCAGGGTGGGCTTGCGGACGGCTCCGTCGACGTGGTCGACGTAGACGAGAATCTCAGCCATGGGACTTCAATCTCCTGCGGAAGAAACGGGGAAGGCCTGAGGGGACGGCGCGCGGCACGCGCGAGCCCTTAGTCAGTGGGCGGCCCAGGGTCGAAGACCCCGGGCCCCGGCGACTAGATGAACTTCTGGCTCGCGAGGAACTCGGCGAGCTGCTTGCCGCCCTCGCCCTCGTCCGTGACGATCGTGCCCTTGGTGCGCGCGGGACGCTCGTCGGCCGAGTCGACCTTGGTCCACGCGGCCTCCAGGCCGACCTCGTCCGCCTCGATGCCGAGGTCGGACAGGTCCAGGGCCTTCACCGGCTTCTTCTTGGCGGCCATGATGCCCTTGAAGGACGGGTAGCGGGCCTCGCCCGACTGGTCCGTCACGGAGACGACGGCCGGCAGCGAGGCCTCCAGCCGCTCGGAGGCGGTGTCGCCGTCGCGGCGGCCGGTGACGGTGCCGCCCTCGACCTTGACCTCGGAGAGCAGGGTGACCTGCGGGACGCCCAGGCGCTCGGCCAGGATCGCCGGGAGGACACCCATGGTGCCGTCGGTGGAGGCCATACCGGCGATGACGAGGTCGTAGCCGGTCTCCTCGATCGCCTTGGCGAGCACCAGCGAGGTGCCCATGACGTCGGTGCCGTGCAGGTCGTCGTCCTCGACATGGACGGCCTTGTCGGCGCCCATGGACAGCGCCTTGCGCAGGGCGTCCTTGGCGTCCTCCGGACCGACGGTGAGGACGGTGACCTCGGCGTCGTCCGCTTCCTCGGCGATCTGGAGCGCCTGCTCGACCGCGTACTCGTCCAGCTCCGAAAGGAGACCGTCGACGTCCTCACGGTCGACCGTCAGGTCGTCGGCGAACTTCCGGTCGCCAGTGGCGTCCGGCACGTACTTCACACAGACAACGATCCTCAAGCTCACGCCGGCTCTCCTACTGCATCGTCATAACTGGGCTGCGTTGTTGCTCGCAGCATAGGCGCCTGAAGGGCGGGTTTCCGGTCGGGGCGGCTGGCCGCCCCTGTCGAGATATTACTCGTCAGTACAGCCATTCCGTGACCAGTGAGCAAGCGCTCAGCCATGTGACCTTGCCAACGCCCCGGGACCCGGCCGTACGGGAACTCTCAGTCGCGCAGCGCGTTGAAGCGCCCCTGGTGGTACAGGAGCGGACGGCCCGTGCCCTCGGGGTCTCCGGCGACGGCCTCGGCGATGACGATGCGGTGGTCCCCGGCCGGGATCTTCGCGACCACCCGGCACACCAGCCAGGCCAGCACGCCGTCGAGGACGGGGACGCCCTCCGGGCCGTGGTGCCAGCGGGTGGGCGGGGCGAACCGGTCGGCACCGCCGCGGGCGAAGGTGGCGGCCAGCTCACTCTGGTGCTCGCCGAGTATGTGGACGCCGATGTACTCGGCCTCGGCGAGGACGGGCCAGCTGGAGGACCCCGTACCGGCCCCGAAGGAGATCAGCGGCGGCTCGGCGGCGACGGAGTTGACCGAGGTGGCGGTGAAGCCGACCGGGCGCCCGTCACCGTACGCGGTGACGACCGCGACCCCGGCGGCGTGCCGGCGGAAGGCCGCCTTCAGCAGTTCGGGCGAGCCCGGCCACGGGGCACCGGGGACGGACGCGCCCACGAGGGCGTCGTCGGCGGCGGCGCGGGGGGTGGGAGTCGTCGGGAACGTACGGAGCTGAGGCGAGACCGTCATGGAGTTGTCCTTCTGCGGAATGGGGGGTGGCGGTGTGCGGGGGCGTCGAGGACTCGTCAGACTCGGGCACCCGGGCCGCACGCCGGGCGGGCGGGGCCTTTCGGCGCTTGACCGGGGAGAAGGAGTTCCGGGACCATGCGGCCAGCCTGACGATCGCCACCGTGCGCAGTCAAGCGCGCACCGTGATCTGGGAGATGCGTCACCGCCTCACACCGCCTGTCCGAGCGCGGCGATGACATCGGCCTTGCGGGGCTGGCCAGAGGCCCTGCGCACGATCCGCCCGGCCCGGTCGAGGACCAGCACCGTGGGGGTGCGCGCCACGCCGAGCGCGCGGACCAGATCCAGACGTTCCTCGGCGTCGATCTCGATGTGCGCGACGCCGTCGACCAGGGCCGCCACCTCGGTGAGGACGCGGCGGGTGGCACGGCAGGGCTGGCAGAAGGCGGTGGAGAACTCCACCAGCGTGGCCCACTCCCCCAGCTCCGCGCCCAGCGTCGCGGCGTCCAGTGACACCGCACCGCGGATCCCGGTCATCTCCCCTGCCTCCACTCGTCGGACTTCCCCAGGCTCCCTCGGGCTCCCTCGGACTCACTCGGACTCACTCGGGCTCCCCCGGATCCAGCACCGGCGGGCGCCGATCGATTCCCGCCGTGACCGGCCGTGAACACCAAGAGTGACGAGAATCTCCCCACACGAAGCCGTCTGGACTGGTCATGGGCTCCCACATGGGGCACCATCTGCCCAAAGCCGAAAACCTACGGCTGCGTAACTTCGCCGGGAGAACCCTCCCCGGGTCACACACGTAAGGGGTTCCCCCCAGATGGCAGAGCTCGTCTATCGGCCGGTCGTCGGCGCCGCCCTCACCATGTTCAAGGCGCTCGACCTGAAGATCGACACCCAGGGGTCGCACCACATCCCCCGCCAGGGCGGGGCCGTGCTGGTCAGCAACCACATCAGCTATCTGGACTTCATCTTCTCCGGTCTGGCCGCGCTGCCGCAGAAGCGCCTGGTGCGCTTCATGGCGAAGGAGTCGGTCTTCCGCCACAAGGTGTCGGGGCCGCTGATGCGGGCGATGAAGCACATCCCGGTGGACCGGGCGCAGGGCGAGCACGCGTACGAGCACGCGCTGAAGGCGCTGCGGTCCGGGGAGATCGTCGGGGTGTTCCCGGAGGCGACGATCTCGCAGTCGTTCACGCTCAAGGGCTTCAAGTCGGGTGCGGCGCGGCTGGCGCAGGAGGCCGGCGTGCCGCTGATCCCGATGGCGCTGTGGGGCACCCAGCGGATCTGGACCAAGGGTCGGCCGCGCAACTTCAAGCGGGACCACATCCCGGTGACGATCCGGGTCGGCGAGCCGGTGGAGGCACCGGCCGACCAGTACGCGGGGGCCATCACCCGGCGGCTGCGCGAGCGGGTCCAGGAGCTGCTGGAGGCGGCGCAGCGCGCGTACCCCGTACGTCCCAAGGACGCGGACGACACCTGGTGGATGCCGGCGCACCTCGGCGGCACGGCGCCGTCGCCGGAGGACCTCAAGGCCGCCGGGAAGTAGCCGGACGGGCGCCGGACGACAGCGCGGGACGGCGGCGCGGACAGCGACGCGGGACGACGGTGCGGGCCGGGGCGAGCAAGGAGGCATGAGCCGGGGCGGGGAACGCACCGGCCTTTCGCCACCGGCTCACCCCCGCCCTGACCCCCACCCCTGGCCCCGCTCCCTGCCCTCACCTCCGGCTCCCACCCCCTTTGCCCACCCCCGGGCCCCGGCGCGACAGACGCCCGGGGCTCGCGGTGTTTCGTAGAGGTTTCGGAGACCGATCCGTTTACAGCGAATTGGCGCAGCCCTATCGTCCGAAGTGGGAGCGCTCCCATCCCCTTCTGGATGTCATGCCCACGCCAGAATGCCGTCCCCGACCCATCCCTCGGGGCCGCGTTCCGGCCCGCCGGCATGACCGTCGAAAGGTCAGCGATCCATGGTCAGACGTACCAAGACGGCAGTACTCGCCGCTGCGGCGATGCTGCTCTCGGCATTAGGCCTGCTCCTCATCGGCCAGGGCTCCGCCGAGGCGCACGGCGTCGCGATGGCGCCGGGCTCCCGGACGTACCTCTGCATGAAGGACGCCATCACCTCCAGCGGCGCGGTCGACCCGACCAACCCCGCCTGCGCGGCGGCCATCGCGCAGAGCGGCTCCTCGTCCCTGTACAACTGGTTCGCGGTGCTCGACTCCAACGCGGGCGGCCGCGGTCAGGGTTACGTTCCCGACGGCACCCTCTGCAGCGCCGGCGACCGCTCCCCGTACGACTTCAAGGGCTACAACCAGGCCCGTTCCGACTGGCCGAAGACGCACCTGACCTCGGGCTCCACGTTCCAGGTGAACTACAGCAACTGGGCCGCGCACCCGGGCGAGTTCCGGGTGTACCTCACCCGCCAGGGCTGGTCCCCGACCTCCCAGCTGAAGTGGGCCGACCTGGAGCTGGTGCACACCGTCAGCAACCCGGCCGCGACGGGGTCGCCCGGCACCGACGGCGGCCACTACTACTGGAACACGCCGCTGCCCTCGGGCCGTTCCGGTGACGCGCTGGTCTTCATCCAGTGGGTGCGGTCGGACAGCAACGAGAACTTCTTCTCCTGCTCCGACATCGTCTTCGACGGCGGCCACGGCGAGGTGACCGGCATCCGCGGCAGCGGCACCACCCCGCCGACCACCCCGCCCACGACGCCGCCGACGACCCCGCCCACCACTCCCCCGACCACGCCTCCGACCACTCCCCCGACCGGTGACCGCAGCTGCATGGCGCAGTACAAGGTCGTCAGCTCCTGGAGCGGCGGTTTCCAAGGCGAGGTCGAGGTCATGAACCACGGGACCACCGCCCTGAGCGGCTGGAAGGTCGGCTGGACCCCGGGCAGCGGCACCGCGATCACCAGTCTCTGGAACGGGACTCTGACCAGCGGCACGAACGGCGCGGTCTCCGTGGCCAACGCCGCGCACAACGGCACGATCCCGGCCGACGGCACCACCACCTTCGGCTTCACGGCCAACTCGACCGGGAACAACCTCCCGTCCGGCTCCGTCTCCTGCACCGCCTCCTAAACGGGCACACCCAGGCACAGCCGGGCACAGCCGGCACGGAAAAGCGGCCGGGCGGAAGTCGTCGACTTCCGCC
>NZ_JBEYZX010000088.1:0-9433 GCF_040646255.1 Streptomyces sp. NPDC046203
GCTAATCGGCGGCTGCGTCCGAAGCTCGAACGCGGATTCCTCATTTCGCAAGAAAAACAGAACGCATGACGGGACGACGAATCGACACCCTCAGGCGTAAGTGGTTCTTGCGGAATCGCTGTCCGGGGCCGACCGGGGCCGGTGCTCACGTCGGACAACTCGGAGAACCTTACGGACCAGGGAAGCCGGTGTCAAGCCCCGGCCGGGGCCGGTCGCGTCCCACACGCTGCGGCACGCGGTCACTGTCAGCGGCGGGTGTTTCCGTAGCGCCATGAGCACCGTGCACGACATCGCCGCCTGCCTGCCCGACCCCACCATCCTCCGCGCGCATCTGCGCGCGCTGGCCGTCCTGGACGCCGCGATCGGCGACGATCCGGAGTACTGCGGCTACCGCTTCGACCCGGCCTGGGGCCCTGGGGAAGAGGTGGCCCTGATGGACAACGGCTCGGGAGACGACTTCTCCGTCCTCTTCACCCCGGCCGGCGTGCTGATCCGCGGCTTCGACCACGAGTCGGTGATGAGCCCGTACGTGACGGATGACGAGGACGTATGGCCCGGGGTCATCGACGACGTACCCGCCGCGCTGCGCCCGCTCCTGGACGAGCCCGCCTTCCGTGACGAGGAGATCGACGCCCCGCCCGTCACCGCCTGTCTGTGGCGGGAGACCGGCGACACGGCCTGGCGTACCGGCGCGAACATCGACTTCCCGCCGGACGGCGCGGACCCGGACGGGTCGGGCTTCCTCTTCCATCTCCTCACCGACCGCTCCCCCGAGACCGTCCAGGAGCACTTCGAGGACCACTACGAACGCCGGATCCCCCTCGCCGCGATCCGCCACGTCCTCGCGGGGCGTCCCCTGACACCCACGATCACCGCGGCCCTCCATCCCGCCGTCTTCTCGGATGCCGCCCGCACCGTGCCCGACGGCTTCCTCCCGAGCACCGCAGACGAGGAGGCCACATCCTTCGAGCCGATGCTCGAACCTCCGACCGGCTGAACGCGTGTACCCGTGTATCGGCGCCCGAGGAGATCGTCTACGGCTCCGTCATCGAGCTCTGCGTCCTCGTGAACAGCCGGCCCCGCCCGAGTTCCTCTCGTTTTCGATCACTTTCCGCCGAGCGTGGTCGGTACCGGCCACTCCGGGGAGCGGGTCGGGATCACCGGAGCGCCAAAGAGGCAACAGGCAACACCGCCGAACCCTGATTTTCCAGACCCATGCCATGCCAGACTCGCTTTCGGATGCGAAGCGAGACGGTGCCGTCACAGTGGGTGTTCGCCATCGGGTTTCGTGTCGCCCGGTGATCGTCTGATGGCGACTCCCACGAGGGCTGACGGCTCTCGCGGTCACTGTTCAAAGGGAGGGTGATGATGAGCACGACGTTGCGTTTTGGTCCGGAACTTCGCCGTTTACGAGTGGAAGCCGGGCTGACTCTGACCGAGTTCTCCGTGGCGCTCAACTACGACAAGGGGCACCTCAGCAAGGTCGAGCGCGGGGAGCGTTCCGCGTCCCCCGAACTGGCCCGGCGGTGCGACGCCTTCCTCGGGGCGGACGGCGAACTGCAGCGCCTGGTGACCCGCCCCGACAGGGACTCCGAGCCGAGCGCTGTCGATTCCCCCGCCGGTCCGAGCCGCTGGCTCGTCGGGCGTCGGGCAGTCCTCTCGGCGGGTACCGGGGTGCTGGTCGACCTCGGCCTGAAACTCGGCGGGCAGGCCGTGTCCTCGTCCTCCGCCGACGCCCCTCTCCTGGCCCCCTACCGCATGCAGTTCGACCAGCTGCGCAAGCTCGGGCAGTCCACTGCCCCCGCCATCCTGCTGCCCCTGCTGGAGACACAGACCCGCATGATCGCCGGGCTGGCCTCCGACGCCCGGTCCGCTTCCCGTGCCCCTGCGCTCCTGCTTGCCTCGCGGTTCGCGGAGTTCACCGGCTGGATGGCCCAAGAAGCCGGTGACAGCGACGCGGCACTCGGCTGGACGGGCGAGGCCGCCGAGCTGGCGCGCGCCGGGGGCGATCCGTACCTCGGTTCCTACGCACTGGTGAGGCGCGCCCTCGTCACTCTGTACGGCGGGGACGCAACCGGCACGGTGAGTCTGGCCCGCCGCGCTCAGGGCAGCGAGCTCCCGCCGCGTATTCGGGGACTCGCGGCACAACGGGAGGCCCAAGGGCACGCGCTCGCCGGCAACGAAGTCGAGTGCCTCCGCAGCCTCGACAGGGCGCGGGAGCTGCTCGCCGCCGCCGACGCCCATGACGGCGCCGAGCCCGTGATCGGCACCTCCCATGTGAGTGATCCGGCAGCGATGTCGACCGGCTGGTGTCTGTACGACCTCGGGCGCCCCAAGGCCGCCGCCGAGGTACTCGACCGGGAATGCCGGCGCCTCCCGGCGCAAGCGCTGCGTACCCGTGCCCGGTACGGCTTCCGCAGGTCCCTGGCCCATGCCGCCTCCGGTGAAGTCGAGCACGCGTGCGCGATCGCCGGGGATCTCCTGGGAGTGATGCCGGCCGTGCCTTCGGCGACGGTGAACAGCGATGTGCGGCGTCTCGCACGGGAGCTGTCCCGGTTCCGGAGCAGTCACGCCGTACGCGATCTGCAGCCCGCACTGGCACGCGTCCTCGCCCCCACGCACGGCTGACAGCCGCTCCACGGCCCACATGGTCGTGAGCCGCGCGGCTCACCAGATCACGCGGTCCTTCTCACCTTCCAGAGCCCCCGATCTCCTGCGGGCCTTCTGCTTCCCGCCCGCCGTGACGCGTGGCACCCCGGTCTCTCTGGCTGCCTGCCATCGGTGACGCACCGGGCGACGCCTTCCATCCGCACGCCCTCCCGTGGACGCGCCATGCCGTCACACGGGCGGGACCCTACGGCGCGGCCGGACCGATTCCCCGGTCCACAGCCCGCGCCCGTTCACCCCGTCTCTCTTACGAAGGGAACCCCCTCATGCCCGACGTCTTCGTCAACTACCGCACAGGCGACGAGGAATCCGCCGCCACCATGATCGCCCGGGAGCTCTCCCGGAGGTTCGGCAGCGAGCGGATCTTCTTCGCCAGCAACTCGATCGATGCCGGACGCCGTTTCCCGGTGGAACTGGTCAGGGCGGTGGAGGGGTGCGAGGCGCTCCTCGCCGTGATCGGGCCGCGCTGGGCGGAGGTGCCGGGGGCCGACGGCCGCCCCGCCCTCGAAGCCGAGCACGACTGGACCCGCCGTGAGATCCAGACCGCGCTCGACCGCGGTGTGCTGGTGATTCCCGTGCTCGTCGGGAAGACCACGCGGATCGACCGCCTCGTCCTCCCGGACGATCTGCTGGAACTGGCGGACTGCCAGTACAGGCGGTTCGACCACCGCAATGCCGAATCGGACCTGACCGCACTCGGCGACACCCTCGCCCGGCTGCTGCCCGCGTTGGGCAGTGCCGACGGCGACGGTCACGAGGCAACGGAGCGGGCGGAAGCGAAGTCCCGCGAGAGGTCGGCCCGGGACACCGGTCACACCAGGATGCGGACGCGCGATGTCGAACAGCGTGTGCGGGGCGGCATCGGAAACCTCAACGGAGACCTGTCCGGAACCTTCGTCAACGAGCCGCAGGGGCCCGTGAACACCGGCCGGGGCCACCAGTACAACGCGCCGCACTTCGAGGGCGACAACACCGGGGTCCAGTTCACCGCCGGTGACAACAGCGGTACCGTCCACCAGCGCTTCGAGCGCGAGCGCCGGCGCTCGGACGACGGGCGATGACCGAGCAGGACCGCGTCACCGTCAATGATCCGCGCGGCCCGGTGAACAACGGCGAGGGACCCCAGTACGTCTTCTACGGCGCCGGCGCGGACTGGATGATCCGCAAAGGGGTCGAGCCGCTCAGGATCGCCCGTGAGGACCGGTTGCGCCTGGCCGACCGGTTCGTTCCCCCCAGCGGCTACCGGGTCGCCGCCGACCAGTTGGAGAAGCCGGGGTCGGTGGTGCTGCTGGAGGGGCGGCCCGGCAGTGGCCGCCGCGCCGCGGCGGTCATGCTGCTGCACGGGTTCGGCGAGGACAGCAGCCCCGACGGGGACGGTTTCCGGGTCGAGGAGCTTCCCGCCACGGCCAAGGACGAGGAAAGGCACGAGAAGCCGCTCGCACCCCGTGCCGGGGACCGCTTCCTCCTCGATCTCTCCGGGATCACCGACGAGGAGGAGTACGCCAGGGCCCAGCGCCGTCTGGCCGTGCACCGGTCGAAGGTCCAGGAGGCGGGGGCCCACATGGTCGTCGTCCTGCCGTCGGTCATGGAGCACGTCCACGCACCGGACTTCGAACTCCACACGGTGAAGCTGGGGCGCCCCCGGGGAATCGCCGTCGTCACCCGGTACCTCCGCATGGACCGGATGATCTTCTGCTCCACGGACCTGCAGAGCGCCGGCCTCCAGCGCCTGTACGACCGCTCCCCGATGCGCGAACTGGCGCGGCTCGCGGGGCTGGTGCGGGCCGCCCGCGACAGCGGTCGGTTCGGCACCGACTTCGCGGCATGGCTCGATCAGGCGATGCACGCGGTGACCGATCGCGCCGGTGAGGTGGGCCGGCAGATGGCCGAGATCCGCACGGCGCCCGACCGGGCCCTGCTGCTCGCGGCGGCGGTATTCGAGGGAGCTCGCGCCGACACCGTCTACGAGGCATGGCAGAGCCTGCTGAAGCCGGTGGGCCCTGTGGAAGGAAAGCCGGTCGGGTACGAGGAAGAGGTGGCCTCCGAGCTCGCGCGGACGGACTTCGGCGAGCGGTTGAACTCGCTCGGGATCGAGCGGGCCCCGGACGGACGGCTTCGTTTCGAGCGGCTGGCCTACGCCGACGCTCTGCGGACGTACTTCTGGGAGAACTTCCCCGGGGTACGCGGCCATCTCAAGACCTGGATCGGCCGTGCCGCCGGGCTGGACGGTCTGACCACCGACGACCAGGTGGATGTCGTCGTCCGCTTCGGCGAGCGGTCCCTGGCCGTCGGACGGCCCGACCACCTCTTCGACCTCGCCGTCAACTGGGCGGACCGGCTGCCCAAGGCGCCCGGCGATCCGCGCGCCGTGACGGCCCTCGAACTCGGCCTCAGTCACGAGGACCTCGGCGGATGGTTCCGCAGAAGGATGTACGACAGCGTCACGAGGCCCGGTTCCTTGACGGAGGGCCTTGCCCGTGTCCTGACCACCGCCTGTCACCAGAACCTCGGCGCGACACATCCGGAACAGGCGTTGGTGCGGCTCCACCACCTGGCCGTGTGGAAGGGAGAGGCGTCGCACGGGGCCCAGGAGGCGCTCTTCGACCTCGCCGGCCGCGACCGCCACCTCTACCGGCTGCTGATCGACCGCTTGCGGGACCGGGCGTGTCGGGAGCCACCCGAGACGAATACGCATCTTCGTCTGCTCACGGAACTGCTGCGGAGCGAGCGGGCGCCGGGCCCGCCTCACTGGCCGGACCTGTTCCTGGGCTGGAAGACAGTGCTCTCCCAACCGCCGGCGGAACTCTGGAAGCCGCTGGTGAGCAGCTGGCTGGACACCGCGGCGAACGACCATGCGCAGGAGATGGCGCTGAGGCTGATGGCCAGGGCGGCGCACGGCCGCACGGCCGCTCTCCACCGTCTCTACGTCATCACCTGCGACTGGGCACGGTCCGCGCGTCATCCGTCCCGGGCCACCGTCGCCGCGCTCTTCTGGCAGCACATCGACCACGCGCAGTATGCCCGCACGGAGAGCGCACCGTGTGCGGGCGCCGGATCACGCACCACGGAAGAGGAACGATGAAGCCCCGTTTTTCCAGCCTGCTGTTCGTCGCTCTCTGCGGCCTCGCGCCGGCTGTGCTCGGCAACCTCCTGCACTGGTCGGCGTGGTTGTGGGGTTTCCTGTCCATGGTCACGGTCTCCGGCTCCCTGCTGCTCGTGATGGCGGTTCTCAGCGGAGGCCGCGTATCGGCCGACCCGTACGAGTCCGGGGAACCCGAGCCGCCCGCGGCACCGACGGAGCAGCCGTACCAGGAGACACAGGTGATCGAGGCGGCACTGTCGAGCGCGACGGACGGCTATGACTTCCTCTTCTCGGCCACCGTGTGGTGGAGGCCGGTCTCCGACCCCGCCGGCCAATTCGACAGCACCTTCTCGGCCCTTGCCGTGTCGTCGCTCGTCAGCAGGGCCCAGGAGGTCGTCCACCTTGAGCAACCCGGCCGGGCGAGCTTCGCGCGGTACCTCCTGGAGGGGCAGTTGGGCATCCCGCTCCCGGACCCGAGCGGCCGGGTGAAGGCCATGGCGGCCGATGTGACGCTGACGCTCGCCCCCGCCGACCGCGAACGTCTGCGGAAGCTGAGCGACCTGCGCAAGGACGAGGAGGTATGGGAGTACGAACGTCAGCACGAGCGCAACAAGCGGCGCTACCTCGGTGACGACGTGCTCAAGAGCGCGGGCAGCGCGGTGGTGTGGTGGCTCGCCCGCAACGAGAACGACATCGAGAAGGCGGTCGACATGATCGGCCCGCTCGCCCAGGTCACGGCGGCGGCCAACAACGAGGAAGTGCCCGAGCTCTTCCGTCATCTGCTCGTCCCACCCGCGAGCAGGCGGTTCGAGGCGACTGTCGGCGGCCCGCTGTGGGACGGGGACAGCCGTGGAGGAGAGATCTTCGACCGCGAGGAGGAGGTGAAAGTCTCGGATCGCCTGCGCCTGTTGATGGCGCAGGCGGGCCTGAAGCCCGACATGGACAGCTACAGGGTGTTCGCACACCGCATGATGCGGTTGCTGAAGTCGGAGGGGCTGGACGAGGCCGCCGCCGAGATCAGGCGGGACTTCGGCCTGGAATCCGACGAAGATCCGGAGGCCCCCTCACGCGAGGGGAACTCCACGGGCCCCTGGCCTCCCCGCTCGCCGGCCCCCGAGGGAGCGCCGTTCGCGGATGCAGGCGCGGATGCGGATACGGACCGGGATGATGCGGACCGGGATGCCGGTGCGGGTACCGACCCGTTCACGCGATGGACGACGGAGACCGGCACGAACGACAGCAACAGGGACCCGTGGGACACGGGCGAGGACGACATGACGTCCCCCCACCTCTGGGACCCCTCGCACAGCCCGCAGCGGCCCACCGAACCCCCTACTCGCCCCGAGGACGACGAGTACAGGAGCTGAACGGGCAGACCGCCGGCCGACTCTTCAGGGCTTGGCATCCTGCGGAGACCGAGTAAACGGCAAAGGCCGTCCGCCCCGCGTCGCGGCGGGGTGGACGGCCTTTGCCAGGGTGGATCAGACGTTGAAGCGGAACGTCGAGTGCAGAGCTGCCACCTGCGGAATCACACTTCGCGAAGATCGAATCCAGCACAGATCCAGCACGGTGACGGCTTACCCGGAACCCCAGAACCTGAGCCATTGTGTACACACGAGACACCCGGTACGCTTGGGCGCATGACGCAGCCACTGCCCATAGAGTCCATCCGCGACGTGCGCGCACACCTGGCGGAGGTGGTGGAGCGTGCGGACCGCGACGACGTGCCCACAGTGATCACACGCCGAGGCAAGGAGGTCGCCGCCGTCGTCTCCATCGAGGTGCTGCGCAAGTACCAGGAATGGGAAGAGCGCGAGATCAACCGGATCATCGACGAGCGCATGGCCAACCCGGCCCCCGGCATCCCGATCGAGGACATCATGAGGGAGACGCTGGCGCGCGGTGAGTGACTACCGAACCGTCTTCCGCCCTGAGGCGCAGGCCGAGCTTCGGACGATCCCCCGTGACATGGCGCTGCGCATCCTGGCCAAGCTGACCGAGCTGGAGAGCGATCCCTTCGGCTTCCATACGACCGCACTCGTATCGCGGCCTGAACACCGTCGCCTGCGAGTCGGCGACTACCGAGTCGTCTACACGATCGACAACGGAGAGTTGGTGGTCTGGGTGGTTCACGTCGGACACCGCTCCACCGTTTACGCCACCTGACATCGGCTGATCCGGCGTCGGAATATCCAGCACCGATCCAGTGCGGCGACGAAGAAGGGGTCGACTCCATCGGGAGTCGACCCCTTCCGACCTGAACGCTTGGCGGATCACCCAGCGTCAGTAACAGACCGATCAGACGTTGAAGCGGAACTCCACCACGTCGCCGTCCTGCATGACGTACTCCTTGCCCTCCATGCGGGCCTTGCCCTGGGCGCGGGCGTCGGCTACCGAGCCGGTGGCGACCAGGTCGGCGAAGGAGATGACCTCGGCCTTGATGAAGCCCTTCTGGAAGTCGGTGTGGATGACACCGGCGGCCTCGGGGGCGGTGGCGCCCTTCTTGATGGTCCAGGCGCGGGATTCCTTCGGGCCGGCCGTCAGGTAGGTCTGCAGGCCCAGGGTGTCGAAGCCGACGCGGGCGAGGATGGCCAGGCCCGGCTCCTCGGCGCCGACGGACTGGAGCAGCTCCATGGCGTCCTCCTCGTCCAGCTCGGCCAGGTCGGCCTCCAGCTTGGCGTTGAGGAAGATCGCCTCGGCCGGGGCGACGAGCGCGCGCTGCTCGTCCTTGAAGGCCTCGTCGGTCAGCTCGTCCTCGTCGACGTTGAAGACGTAGAGGAAGGGCTTGGTGGTGAGCAGGTGCAGGTCGTGCAGCAGCTCGGCCTTCTCCGAGCCCTGGACGATGCCCTGCGAGAAGAGGGTGTCGCCGCGCTCCAGGATCTCCTTGACCGCCTCGACCGCCGCGACCTTCGGGCCCACGTCCTTCTTGATCCGGGACTCCTTCTGGAGGCGCGGCAGGACCTTCTCGATGGTCTGGAGGTCGGCGAGGATCAGCTCGGTGTTGATCGTCTCGATGTCGTCCTTCGGCGAGACCTTGCCGTCGACGTGGACGACGTTCTCGTCCTTGAAGGCGCGGATGACCTGGCAGATGGCGTCCGACTCGCGGATGTTCGCCAGGAACTTGTTGCCCAGGCCCTCGCCCTCGCTCGCGCCGCGCACGATGCCCGCGATGTCGACGAAGTCGACGGTCGCCGGGAGGATGCGCTGCGAGCCGAAGATCTCGGCGAGCTTGGTGAGCCGGGGGTCGGGCACGCCGACGACGCCGACGTTGGGCTCGATCGTGGCGAACGGGTAGTTGGCCGCCAGCACGTCGTTCTTGGTCAGGGCGTTGAACAGGGTCGACTTGCCGACGTTCGGCAGGCCGACGATTCCAATCGTGAGCGACACGGTGGCGACTTCCCTAGAAGCAGTGGATGCGAATGCCCCCAGTTTACGGGCGCACGGAACCGGGCCCCGACGGCGCTCTTCGCGCCAACGTCACCCAAAGGGCGTGTCCCGAACCCGGTATCCGGCCCATTCCGACCTACGTTGGTGGTGTGGAGCAGCAGCACAGGACACGTAAATCGCCGGCCCGCCGCCCCGCCGCGGGCCGGCCGCAGAGCCCCCCGGCCCCGCCCGGCGCCCTCGTGGAGGGCGCGGCGGTCTACCGGGTCGCCGCGAAGCCGCGCCCGGGCCGGCCCCGGG
>NZ_JBEYZX010000089.1:0-9268 GCF_040646255.1 Streptomyces sp. NPDC046203
ACCGCGTAGCCGACCACGAAGGCGATGACCGTGGCGAACAGCGTGGGGCCCCACGACACATGGCCGCTCTCGGCCGCGTCCTTCAGTTCGAACACCCCGGGTTCCCGGTCTCCCGGGCGCGCGGTTCGGCCGTCTCGGCCTCGGCCGGGGAGTGCTCCGCCCCGCCCCCGGCGGCCGGCGGCGCGGCCGCGGCGGCCGAGTCGCTCTCGCCGGCCGGTGCCGGAACGGTCCGGCGCGGCGTGGAGGACGTCAGCGACGTCCCCCCGGTCGTACGGAACAGTTCGTCGGCGCCGGGCAGACTCACTCGGCGTGACACCGGGCGAGCACCTCCCTGGCGAGCTGGCGGTAGGCGGCGGCACCCACGGAGTTCGAGGCGTACGTGGTGATGGGCTCGCCCGCGACGGTGGTCTCCGGGAAGCGCACGGTCCGGCCGATGACGGTGTGGTAGACGTGGTCGTCGAACGCCTCGACGACGCGCGCCAGGACCTCGCGCGAGTGCACCGTACGGGAGTCGTACATGGTGGCGAGGATGCCGTCGAGTTCCAGCTCGGGGTTGAGCCGCTCCTGGACCTTCTCGATGGTCTCGGTGAGCAGGGCCACGCCGCGCAGCGCGAAGAACTCGCATTCCAGCGGCACGATGACCTTGTGAGCGGCCGTCAGGGCGTTCACGGTGAGCAGGCCGAGCGAGGGCTGACAGTCGATCACGATGTAGTCGTAGTCGTTCATCAGCGGCTTCAGCGCCCGCTGGAGCGTCGACTCGCGCGCGACCTCGCTGACCAGCTGGACCTCGGCGGCCGACAGGTCGATGTTGCTCGGCAGCAGGTCCATGTTGGGCACGGCCGTCTTGAGCAGCACTTCGTCCGCCGACATGCCCCGCTCCATGAGCAGGTTGTAGACGGTGAGGTCGAGCTCCATCGGGTTGACGCCGAGGCCGACCGAGAGGGCGCCCTGCGGGTCGAAGTCGACGAGCAGGACCCGCCGTCCGTACTCGGCGAGCGCGGCGCCCAGGTTGATGGTCGACGTGGTCTTGCCGACGCCGCCCTTCTGGTTGCACATCGCGATGATCTTCGCGGGACCGTGGTCGGTCAGCGGGCCCGGGATCGGGAAGTACGGCAGGGGACGTCCGGTCGGGCCGATCCGCTCGCGGCGCTGACGGGCAGCGTCCGGTGCGAGGGTGGCCGCGTACTCCGGGTCGGGCTCGTACTCGGCGTCGGGGTCGTAGAAGTGCCCCTCGGGCACCTCGTCGTAGGCGGCGAAGTGGGTGGACTCTCGGCCCATCTCGTTGCCGGCCGTGGCGTTCACGTGTAGGCCGTCCGTCATCTTCATCGTATGGGCTGTCGTCATGGGCTGGTGCGTCGCGAAGGTCCGCACCGCGACGGAGCCGATCGGGGCCCCTGGCGCGCCACCCCCGGGAGTAAATGTCGACTCATTCACAAGTCGTCTTACCTCCTTGGATGTGACCAGGAACATTTATCGATAGGTCAGCGTGGCACCATGCCGACGGTTGGCGACTCTATGGCGTGTCACCGGTCCGCAGCAACACAATCCGCCGGACCCGGCCCGATGTGTCGGCAACCGAACACCTTTCTGTCAAGGGTGCACGGACGGCGAACCACGATTTTCGGGGGTGCGCGAAACGGTTGAAGAGTCACCTTCGCGGCGAGTCGTCCCACCGCCGGGCGGGCCCGGGCGGGGCCGGACGCACATCGGGCCGGACCTTGCTCGACAAGGTCCGGCCCGATGCGTGAGGTTGACGGCGGGGTTGACCCCGGCGCCGGCGGGACGTCAGCCCAGGAGGCTGCTCAGCTCGGTGTGCTCGTAGCCGTGCGCCTCGGCGACACCCTCGTAAACGACCTTGCCGTCATGGGTGTTGAGACCCTTGGCCAGCGCGGCGTCACGGCGCAGCGCCTCGACCCAGCCGTTGTTCGCCAGCGACACGATGTAGGGCAGCGTGGCGTTGGTGAGGGCGTAGGTGGAGGTGTGCGGAACCGCGCCCGGCATGTTGGCGACGCAGTAGAAGACCGAGTTGTGGACCGGGAAGGTCGGCTCGGTGTGGGTGGTCGGGTGCGAGTCCTCGAAGCAGCCGCCCTGGTCGATCGCGATGTCGACAAGGACACTTCCGGGCTTCATCTTGGCGACGAGCTCGTTGGTGACCAGCTTCGGGGCCTTGGCACCCGGGATGAGGACGGCGCCGATGACGAGGTCGGCCTCGACGACGGCCTTCTCCAGCTCGAAGGCGTTGGACACGAGCGTCTGCACCTTGGAACCGAAGACCTTGTCGGCCTCGCGGAGCTTGTTGATGTCCTTGTCGAGCAGGGTCACGTGGAAGCCCATGCCGACGGCGATCTGGGTGGCGTTCCAGCCGGAGACACCGCCACCGATGACGACGGCCTTGCCGGCGTGGGTGCCGGAGACGCCGCCGGGCAGCACACCGCGGCCGCCGGTCGGGCGCATCAGGTGGTAGGCGCCGACCTGCGGGGCCAGCCGGCCCGCGACCTCGGACATCGGGGCGAGCAGCGGGAGCGCGCGGGTGGCGGTCTCGACCGTCTCGTAGGCGATGGAGGTGGTGCCGGAGGCGAGCAGCGCGTCCGTGCACTCCTTGGAGGCGGCCAGGTGCAGGTAGGTGAAGAGCGTCTGGTCCTTGCGGAGGCGGTGGTACTCCTCCGCGATCGGCTCCTTGACCTTGAGCAGCAGGTCGGCGGTGGCCCAGACCTCGTCGGCGGTGCCGAGGATCTCGGCACCGGCGGCCACGTACTCCTCGTCCGTGATGGAGGAGCCGACACCGGCGTTCTGCTCGACGAAGACCTGGTGGCCGTTGCGGACGAGCTCGTGGACGCCGGCCGGGGTGATGGCCACACGGAACTCGTTGTTCTTGACCTCGCGGGGGATGCCGACCTTCATCGTCGATCACGGTCCTTGAATCAGGGGATAAACAGGAAATCTGCGGGGGGAACGCAGAGGGGGGTACTGCGGGGTACTGCCTGGGCGGCGCGCCCACGGCCCGGACGGACCACGGACACAGCCATACATACCCGGAGGCAACGCAGCACACCGGGACAGACCGCGCCTCAACGCGACGCACCCAGTCTAATGAAGGAGTTCCCTCTGTCTAGCCTTTCAAAGTACTAATCTTCCTCAAAAGCACTGCGGATTTCGTAGGCGGAGCCTTCGATTCCAAGGAGTCGATCGGCCGCCGACCTGTGCAGACCCGCCGCCGCCGGGTCGCCGAGCCGGTCCAGCGTGTCCGCCAGCCGGAGCCGCAGCGCCGCCTGGAGCCGCTCGTCCCCCGCCTGACGGGCCCAGTCGACCGCCTCCTCGCAGGTCCGCAGGCTTTCCTGCGGGCGGCCCGCGTACTCCTGAACCCGCGCCGCCTCGCTCAACGCCCTTGCGTAGCCCGGGAGATCGGCCAGTCGCCGATAGCCCGCGGCGGCGGCCCGCCAGTTGCGCAGGGCTTCCCCGTAGCGGCCCGCGTAGGTGTGGACGGCGCCGATCCGGCCGTAGAGCCGGGCCTGGTCGGCCCGCTCGTCACGGGCCAGCCGCTGGGCCAGGGCCCGCCCGTACCAGTCGCCGGCCCGCTGCCAGTCTCCCAGCTCCTGATACGCGCCGGCTACGGATTCCATCGCCCGACCGGTCGCGTACGGATCATTTGCCACCCTGCCGGCATCCAATGCCGACCGATATCGCAGCAGAGCCTCCTGGGTACGTCCGGTCCGGGCGTCCAGGTCGGCCAGGTTCAGCAGGGCCGCGGCCCGCTCGCGGTGCAGCTCGTGCCGCTCGGCCACGTCCAGGACGAGACGGTGCAGCCCGTACAGATCGGGGGCGGCGGTCTCGGCCCCCCGGTGCGCGGCCAGCGCCCGTACCAGAGCCGCGATCAGCCGCCGGGCCAGGGTGTCGAACTCCCCGTCGGCGACGGCCAGTCGGGCCGAGGCGAGCAGCACCGGGCGGCGGCCGGCGAGCCACTCGGCGGCCTCCTCCTGGTCCGTGAAGCGCAGGGCGCGGGGCAGCCCCTCCAGCTTGCGGCGGGCCGGGGAGTCCTCGGGCTCGGTGACCGCGCGGCTGGACTGGAGCAGCCGTACGGTCCGCTCCAGCATCCGGGCCCGGGCGAGCTGCACCTCGGCCGGCCGGTCGTGCTCCGCGAGGCCCGCCTTGAGCAGCGGCACCAGATGCCCGGGCACGTCGTACTGTCCGTCCCCGGCGAGGGTCTGACGGACCAGGCCGAGCGCGGCGAAGTCGGCGAGGGTGGTCTGCGCGGTGGAGACGGAGCAGCCGGCGAGCGCGGAGGCGGTGTGGGCGTCGGCCCGGCCGAGCGGGGCGAGGCTCAGGTGACGCAGTATCCGGGCGGCGGTCGGCGACAGCGCGTCGTGGAGCAGGGCGTAGGTACGGGCGACCGGGCCGTCGCCGCTCTGGCCGCGCAGCCGCTTGGTGAAGTCGGCGACGGAGGCCCGGGGGCGGGTGGCGAGCCAGCCGCCCGCCAGGACGAGCGCCCCGGGCAGCCCGCCGCACTCCTCGGCCAGGCTCTCGGCGGCCTGCGGGTCGACGGTGACCCGGACGGTGCCCGTATAGGAGGTGAGCAGTTCGATGGCCGACTTGGAGTCGAGGCCGCCCAGGGTGCAGGGCCGGACGTCCGGGATACCGGTGAGCGGGCCCCGGGCCACACCGATGACGAGGACGTCGGGGTTGTCGGGGAGCAGCGGGTCGACCTGCTCGGCGTCGACGGCGTCGTCGAGCAGGAGCAGCGCGCGGCGCCCGGCGAAGGCATCGCGGACGAGCGCGGTGAGTTCGTCCTCGGCGGCGCCGGGGGGCTCGGCGACGCCGAGCGCGTCGAGCAGTTCGCGGGCGGCCCGGGCGGTGGGCACCGGGTCCCCGCCGGGCTCGGTGAGCCGGACCCGGAACACACCGTCCGGGTAGCCGTCGGCGAGCGAGCCGGCCAGCTCCTCGGCGAGCGAGGTCCGGCCGGAGCCCGGCTGCCCGGCGATGAGCAGCACGCGGGCACGCGGAACCTTGCGACCGGTGAGGGTGTCGAGCCCGGTGCGTCCGATATCGGCCGTCAGCGCCTTGAGTTCCCGCTGACGGCCGTAGAACCGCGGGCCGACCGCCGCCACCGCCTGATCCGTCACGGGCCACGCTCCCGTCCACCTGCGCACGAATGCCCGCGGGGGCTCCGCACGGGCGATCCCGAGCGTAGTTCAGCCCAGGTGGTGGACCGGGCGGAGCGCGGCGGGTGGATCCCTCAATCGGATCAGCAGATTGTCAGACTGGTAGGGAGTGAAGGACCGCGTCCGTACGGCCGCATGAACTGGGCCGGACGGAGGGCACCTGCGTCACCCGGGACCGGAAGCGGCGCGGGAGCGGGGCGGGGGTTGGGGCTGGGGCCGGAGCGGGGGCTGTGGCCGGGGCCGGGTCGCGCGGCTTGGTCTCCCTGGGCCCTCCGGCCTCTCCGGGCCTGGACGCTCTGGCCTCTCTGGGCTCTCTGGGCTCTCCGGGCTCTCGGCGAGCGGGGACACGACGCACACTCGGGTCATGGGCCACTTCCCCTATGCCGTGCAGACGACCTTCCCACTGCTCTTCATGATCGTGCCCGCCCTCGGAGCGATGCTGAGCTGCCGCCGCCACGGCCCGGACCGGCCGGCGGCCGAGATCTGGCAGCGCTGGTGGGCCGTGGGCGCCCTCGGTTTCGGAAGCCTGTGGATCACCGTCTCGTTCCTGGCGGACCCCGAGGGCATGGCCGACGCCATCGGCTTCGCCCACTCGCCGTTCCAGTTCGAGATCGCCTTCGCCAACCTCGGCCTCGCCGTACTGGGGTTCCGCGGCGCGTCCGCCTCGCCCCGCGAGCGTCTCACCAGCGGGCTCGCGGCTGCCGCCTTCCTGTGGGGAGCCGCGATCGGTCACGTCCACCAGTGGTTCGCCCACGGCGACCACGCCCCCGGGAACACCGGCGGCATCCTGGCGGCCGACATCCTCGTCCCCGCCGTCATGATCGCCCTCGCCGCCCGGGACCTCCGCCGCACCGGCACGGGCCGCGGTCGCACCGCGCGCCCGGCCGCCTGACCTCCGCCGCACCGCCGGGGAGCCGGTGCTCCCCGGACCGTCCTACGCCTCGAAGGGCCGGGCCGGCCAGGGCGCGTCCGCCGGGCGCAGCGAGTCGAGCGCCCCGGCCGCGCGGGCGGCCGACAAGGAGAGGACACCGACGACCAGACAGTTGTTGTGCAGCTCGCCGGCGAGGACGCCGCGGACCAGGTCCGCGAGGGGCACGCGCGCGTACTCCAGGTCGGCCTCCTCCTCGGAGACCTCGAAGCGCTCGCCCTCCGCCTCCGACAGCCCGCGGGCCAGGAAGATCCGTACGGCCTCGTCGCAGCCGCCCGGGGTGGTGTAGACGTCGGTGAGGACCCGCCAGTCCTCGGCCTTGACGTGGGCCTCCTCGTACAGCTCGCGCTGCGCGGCGTGCAGCGGGTTCTCGCCGGGTACGTCGAGCAGGCCCGCCGGGATCTCCCACAGCTTCTGCCGCACCGGGTGCCGGTACTGCTTGAGCAGCAGGACCCGGTCCTGCTCGTCGAGGGCGAGGACCGCGACGGAACCGGGGTGCACCTGGTAGTCGCGGCGGGCGACCGTGCCGTCCGGCATGATCACGTCGTCCGTGCGGACACTCGTCTTGTTGCCGGTGAACGGGGTGGTGGTGGCGGTGATCCGCCACTCCTCCGGGGTGTCCTGCACCTGCATCGGTCGTCCTTCCAGATGTCCAGATGTCCGCGGTGGGCGTGGCGTGCCGCCCGCGTATACGAAAGCCGGGGCGCGGGTCCCGTGAAGGACCCGCACCCCGGCAACGTTAATACCGGACGGTTACTGCGCCGGCTTGCCCGTCTTGCGCTCGACGGCCGCCTTCACCAGGCCCGCGAAGAGCGGGTGCGGGCGGGTCGGGCGGGACTTGAGCTCCGGGTGCGCCTGGGTGGCGACCAGGTAGGGGTGGATCTCCCGCGGGTACTCGACGAACTCGACGAGCTTGTTGTCCGGGGAGGTGCCGGAGAAGACCAGACCGGCCTTCTTCTCCAGCTCCGCGCGGTACGCGTTGTTCACCTCGTAGCGGTGACGGTGGCGCTCCTCGACGGACGGCTCGTCGGCGTAGGCCTCGCGCACGACCGACCCCTCGGCGAGCTTCGCCGGGTACAGGCCGAGACGCATGGTGCCGCCCAGGTCGCCCGCGCCCTCGACGTACGCCAGCTGCTCCTCCATCGTCGAGACGACGGGGTGCGCGGTGGCCGGGTCGAACTCGGTGGAGTTGGCGTCCGGGATGTCGGCCAGGTTGCGCGCGGCCTCGATGACGATGCACTGGAGGCCGAGGCAGATGCCGAGCAGCGGGACCTTGTTCTCACGGGCGTAGCGAATCGCGCCGACCTTGCCGGCCACACCGCGGTCGCCGAAGCCGCCGGGGATCAGGATGCCGTCGGCGTCGCCGAGGTGCTTCTCGGCGTCGGCCGGGGTCTTGCAGTCGTCGGAGGTGACCCACTTGACCTTGACCCGGGCGCGGTTGGCGAAGCCGCCGGCACGCATGGCCTCGGTGACCGACAGGTAGGCGTCGGGCAGGTCGATGTACTTGCCGACGAGCGCGACGGTGACCTCGTGCTCCGGGTTGTGGACGCGGTCCAGGAGGTCCTCCCAGACGGACCAGTCCACATCGCGGAACGGCAGGTCGAGCTTGCGGACGACATAGGCGTCCAGGCCCTCGGCGTGCAGCACCTTCGGGATGTCGTAGATCGACTTGGCGTCGATCGCGGCGACGACCGCGGCCTCGTCGACGTCGCACATCAGCGAGATCTTGCGCTTGATGGCGGTCGGGACCTCGCGGTCGGCGCGCAGCACGATGGCGTCCGGCTGGATGCCGATGTTGCGCAGGGCGGCGACCGAGTGCTGGGTCGGCTTGGTCTTCAGCTCGCCGGAGGGGCCGATGTAGGGCAGCAGCGAGATGTGCACGACGAAGACGTTGTCGCGGCCGACCTCGTGACGGACCTGGCGGACGGTCTCCAGGAACGGCAGCGACTCGATGTCGCCGACCGTGCCGCCGACCTCGGTGATGACGACGTCGACGTCGTCGGTCGCCATGCGGCGGATCCGGGACTTGATCTCGTTGGTGATGTGCGGGATGACCTGCACGGTGTCACCGAGGTACTCGCCGCGCCGCTCCTTGGCGATGACCTGCGAGTAGACCTGGCCGGTGGTGACGTTGGCCGAGCCGTCGAGGTCGACGTCGAGGAAGCGCTCGTAGTGGCCGATGTCCAGGTCGGTCTCGGCGCCGTCGTTCGTGACGAACACCTCACCGTGCTGGAAGGGGTTCATCGTGCCCGGGTCGACGTTGAGGTACGGGTCGAGCTTCTGCATCGTGACCCGCAGACCGCGGGCCTTGAGGAGCGCGCCCAGGCTCGATGCGGTCAGGCCCTTGCCGAGGGAGGAGGCGACACCCCCGGTGACGAAGATGTGCTTGGTCGTCGTGGTTTTGGGCGGCATCGCCAAGAGGGGGCTCCCGTGGTCGCGTTCTGGAGGGTGCGTACCGGCGTTCGCTCCGGAAGGATTCCGGGGTCGCCGTCGCTGCGGTTTCGGTGTCCTCGGCTCTCGCCGTCAACCACCGGTCCACGGGGTACCAGGGTATCAGCGACATCGGGAGACCGCTTCCGGCCACACGCGGAAGTGGGGCGCGCGCGGGCCGTCCCGCGCCGGGGTGCGGGCGCCGCCGGGGCGCGGTATTGCTGCTTTACGGGCTCCAGAACCGTATGAAAACGGAATGAAACCACCGCAGCACGGGCACGCGGACGGAAGCGGCGCGGGCGGGGCGGCCTCCCGGCCGTCGCGCCGGGCGGGCGCCGGGGGACCTCCGTCACACCCCCGCTCGCCCGTCCCCGCCCACCCCCGTCCGGTTCCCTCAGTCAAGACCGTTCACCCGATCGGAGCAGTCTTCGTGATCGTCCCGGTATCCCGTTCACCCGGCCTCCCCGGTCGCCGGCACCGCCATATCCTGCTCGGAAACCCACCACCGGGCCCGGCGGGCCGCGCTTCGCCCCCGCTCCTTCCCCGGAACGCCGCCTGAGCGGTGCCTCCCATCTGGTAATCAAGACCCCGTCAACGGTCCCTTGACCGTCGACCTGCCGTCTGACCTGTCGTCGGGGCCCCCCCGGGGGGGGGGGGGGGGGGGGGGGGGGGGGGGGGGGGGTAAGAACCAGGGCCGGGGCCACGCGGGGGAACCACACCAAAGGGCGAAACAGAACCCCCCCCCGGGCGGGGC
>NZ_JBEYZX010000090.1:0-9085 GCF_040646255.1 Streptomyces sp. NPDC046203
CTGTTGAGTTCTCAAGGTGCGGACGCTTCCTTTGTACTTACCCTCTCGGGCTTTCCTCCGGGCGCTTCCTTCGTTTCCGACTCTATCAGATCTTTTCGATCCGATTTCCTCGGTGCTTTCCGGTCCCGGTCACTTTCGCTTCCGTTCCCTTCCGGCTTTTCCGACTTTATCAGAATCATTTCCGCCGACCTAATCGGCGGCTTCTTGATTCGGATAAGGAATCGGGGCGGCTCCGAAGTGGAGCGAGGAAGAGTCTAGATGATCAACCGGGAGTTTATCCAACTTCCCGGGCAACCGTTTGAATCTACCTCCCCGCTCCGACCGTGTCAACGGTTTTTGCGGGCAAGGGAGAGACTAGCAGGTCAGCAGCGGGGTCCGCACATCAAGCGGCCGTAGGGAGTACGGCGGGGCGGTCCGCCTCCTCGACATCGCCCGTGTCGCCGGCGCGGGCCGCGCGGCCGCCGAGCACGTAGACGTACACGAGGAACGCCAGCTCGGCGGTGACGCCGATGCCGATCCGGGCCCAGGTCGGCAGGCCGGACGGGGTCACGAAGCCCTCGATCAGGCCGGAGACGAAGAGAACCAGGGCGAGGCCGATCGCCATGCCGATCGCGGCGCGGCCCTGCTCGGCGAGGGCGGCGCGGCGGGTGGTGGGGCCCGGGTCGACGAGGGTCCAGCCGAGGCGGAGGCCCGTACCCGCGGCGACGAAGACGGCGGTCAGTTCGAGCAGGCCGTGCGGAAGGATCAGGCCGAGGAACACGTCGAGCCGGCCGGCGGACGCCATGAGACCGAGGCCGAGACCGAGGTTCAGCATGTTGGCGAACAGGATCAGCAGGACCGGGACGCCGAGGAACGCGCCGAGGACCAGGCAGACGGCGGCGGCCTGGGCGTTGTTCGTCCAGACCTGGGCGGAGAAGGACGCCGCCGGGTGGCTGGAGTAGTAGGTCTCGTACTCGCCGCCGGGGCGGGTCATCTCGCGGAGGTCGGCCGGGGCGCCCAGTGCCGACTGGACCTCGGGGTGGGCGGCGACCCACCAGCCGATCAGCGCGCCGACCAGGACGGAGAGGACCGCGGTCGGTATCCACCAGTGCCGCGCGCGATAGACGGCGGCGGGGAAGCCGGTCGTGAAGAAGGCGGCCGCGTCGCGCCAGGAGGCGCGGCGGGTGCCGGTGACCGTGGCGCGGGCGCGCGCGACGAGCTGGGTGAGCCGCGCCGTGAGCATCGGGTCCGGGGCGCTGGACTGGATCAGGGAGAGATGGGTGGCCGTGCGCTGGTAGAGGGCGACGAGCTCGTCGGCCTCGGCGCCGGTGAGCCGCCGGCCCCGGCCCAGCAGCTGGTCGAGACGGTCCCACTCGGCGCGGTGGGCGGTGACGAAGACGTCGAGATCCATGGTCGGCTGCTGCTCCAGGCACTGGTGCGTACGGTCCGTACTACTACTGCGGCGCGCTGCGGGTCAGCTTGGCAGACTGGCGTTCGGACGGGGACGGGCAGGGCGCGGAGGGGTGGGGCAGTGAGCGGAGTGGTGACGGGGGACGCGGTCGTCCTCGGATTGCAGCCGGCGCGGCTGCCGAGCCGGGCGCTGGCGCTGGTGATCGACCTGGTCGTGATCTGGGCCGTCTACATGGGGATCACCTTCGGGCTGCTGATGCTCACCGTGTCGCTGGACGAGGCCGCGCTCGCCGCGGTGAGCGTCGCGGCGTTCGTGCTGGTCCTGGTCGGGGGGCCGATCGCGGTGGAGACGCTGACGCACGGGCGCTCGCTGGGGAAGCTGGCGTGCGGGCTTCGGGTGGTGCGGGACGACGGCGGGCCGATCCGGTTCCGGCACGCGCTGGTGCGCGGGGCGATGGGGGTGGTCGAGATCCTCATGACGTTCGGGGTGGTCGCCGTCATCGCGTCGCTGGTGTCGGAGCGGGGGCGGCGGCTCGGGGACGTGTTCGCCGGGACGCTGGTGGTCCGGGAGCGGGTGGCCTCCTCGGCGGGCATGGTGCTGCCGCCCGCGCCGCCGTGGCTGGCGGGGCGGTTCGCCGGGCTCGATCTGTCGGCCGTACCGGACGGGCTGTGGCTGGAGATACGGCAGTACCTGACGCGGATGCGGCAGCTGGACCCCGCGATCGGGCAGCGGATGGCGGAACGGCTCGCGAACGAGCTGGTGGCGCGGACCGGGGCGCTTCCGCCGCCGGGGGTGCCGGCCACCGCGTATCTGGCCGGGGTCGTGGCCGAGCGGCAGGCGCGGGAGGCCCGGCGGGCGTTCGCCGCGCCGGTCGGCGCACCGGTCGCCGGGGGTGTTCCGGGCGCGGTCCCGGGTGCGGGCATGGGTATGGGGGTGTCGGTGGGCGTCGCGCCCCAGGTGTCGGCTCCGGTTGTCGTACCGGACGCGCCCGCCGATCCCCGGCCGCCCGCGACCGGGTTCGCGCCGCCGGCCTGAGCGGGACGGGGCAGGAGGGGGCCGGCGGGTCAGAACGTGTTCGGGTTCGGCGGGGTGTCGAGCTCTTCGAGTTCGATGCCGGGCGCCGAAAGGACCACGTCACCGGCGATGTGGACGCTGTGCCGCTCCCCTGTGTCCAGGTCGTCGACCCGGTACTCGTCCACGGTCAGCGGGCCGTTGTCAGTGGGGTGCGCTTCACTCTTCACCAGCGACCAGGACTGATCGGTCGTCAGGGGGGCCAGTGACGGGCCCGTGAAGGCGACGAGCCGGACGCGGGCCCCGGGGGAATCGGGGGTGAGGCCGAGGAGACGCGAGAGCGCGACGAGGAATGCCGGGGACGTGCCCGTGAAGGCGTGGGCGCGGACCGTGCCTTCGGTGGCATGGGCTCCGGTGGGGTCGGTACGGACCCAGGTGACGCCGTCGAGGGCGGCGCCGCGGACTTGCCAGTGCGCGGTGCGCAGTTCGAGGCGGATGGGGCGGCCCCGGTCGTCGACGGCCAGGTCGACGGAGCCGGTGGGATCGCCCGAGGGGGTGGTGGTCCGTGCCACGTAGCGCCAGCCGGAGGGGCCGGGCGCGCAGGAGAAGTGCTCTTCGCCGAGGGGGGTGTGATCGTGCGGATCATGGAGCGAATAGCGGCCGCGGGGCATGGGTCCTCGGGGTGCTTCCTGGAGCGGTGATCGGCTGGGCGGGGCTGCCCGGGGTGGGGGCTGCCCGGGCGGGTGATCGCTTGGGCGGGGCTGCCCGGGCGGTGGTCGCCTGAGCGGTCGTCGCCCGCGGCGGTGGGCCGCTGGGACGCGGAGACGGGACAGGCCCCCGGCACGGGGGTGCGGGGGCCTGCTCGTTACCGCTGGGGGGGGTCCGGGGCGGGCGGGTGGTCGGTCACCCGCCCGTCGTCGGACCGATCCGGATTGGATCGGATCGGCCCGGGCCGGTTCCGGCAGAACCGGTTCGGGCCGGGCCGGGTCGGATCAGTAGCGGTAGTGGTCCGGCTTGTACGGGCCCTCGACCGGAACGCCGATGTACGCGGCCTGCTCCGGGCGCAGCGTCGTGAGCTTGACGCCCAGCGCGTCGAGGTGGAGGCGGGCGACCTTCTCGTCCAGGTGCTTCGGCAGCGTGTAGACGCCGATCGGGTACTCGGACGTCTTGGCGAACAGCTCGATCTGGGCCAGGGTCTGGTCCGCGAAGGAGTTGGACATGACGAACGACGGGTGACCGGTGGCGTTGCCCAGGTTCAGCAGACGGCCCTCGGACAGCAGGATGACGACCTTGCCGTCCGTGAAGGTCCAGGTGTGGACCTGCGGCTTGACCTCGTCCTTCACGATGCCCGGGATCTGCGCCAGACCGGCCATGTCGATCTCGTTGTCGAAGTGGCCGATGTTGCCGACGATCGCCTGGTGCTTCATCCGGGCGATGTCGGACGCCATGATGATGTCCTTGTTGCCCGTGGTGGTGATGAAGATGTCCGCAGTCTCGACGACATCGTCCAGCGTGGCGACCTGGTAGCCGTCCATCGCCGCCTGGAGCGCGCAGATCGGGTCGATCTCGGTGACGATGACGCGGGCGCCCTGACCACGGAGGGACTCGGCGCAGCCCTTGCCGACGTCGCCGTAGCCGCAGACGACGGCGGTCTTGCCGCCGATGAGGACGTCGGTGGCGCGGTTGATGCCGTCGATGAGGGAGTGGCGGCAGCCGTACTTGTTGTCGAACTTCGACTTCGTCACGGCGTCGTTCACGTTGATCGCCGGGAACAGCAGGGAGCCGTCGCGCTGCATCTCGTACAGACGGTGGACACCGGTGGTGGTCTCCTCCGTCACGCCGCGGATCTCGGACGCCAGCTGGGTCCACTTCTGCGGGTTCTCGGAGAGGGTGCGGTTCAGGAGACGGAGGATGTAGCCGTACTCCTCGCTGTCCGCGGTGGCCGGGTCCGGGGCGGCACCGGCCTTCTCGAACTCGACGCCCTTGTGGACGAGGAGGGTGGCGTCACCACCGTCGTCGAGGATCATGTTCGGGCCGCCGGTGGGCGTGTTCGGCCAGGTCAGCGCCTGCTCCGTGCACCACCAGTACTCCTCCAGGGTCTCGCCCTTCCAGGCGAAGACCGGGACGCCCTGCGGGTTCTCCGGGGTGCCGTTCGGGCCGACGGCGATGGCCGCGGCGGCGTGGTCCTGGGTGGAGAAGATGTTGCAGGAGGCCCAGCGGACCTCGGCGCCGAGGGCGACCAGGGTCTCGATGAGGACGGCGGTCTGCACGGTCATGTGCAGCGAGCCGGTGATGCGGGCGCCGGCCAGCGGCTGCTGCTCGGCGTACTCCTTGCGGATCGACATCAGGCCGGGCATCTCGTGCTCGGCGAGCGTGATCTCCTTGCGGCCGAAAACGGCCAGGGACAGGTCGGCGACCTTGTAGTCCTGCGTGGCGACGGTCGTCATGACGGGGGCTGCTCCTCGTGGCATCGGTTGCGAGGGTCGATGGGGCGGCTCAACCGCGGCGGTGAGCGACGCGGGCATACGAATGCCCGGGAACTCGCGCGGTGCAGTCGTCGGAGGCCCTCTCTCCCTCGGCCGGTCCGCTCGTTTCGCGGACCGCCCGACCGCCATCAGCAGCGACGTCTGGCTCGTCACGAATCTACACCGATCGGCCCAGCGGACCACAGTCCGCCTGCTCGGGGGCGGGTTGGATCCCGCCACCCCGGTCGGGCGGTCGGGGAACGAGCGGTCGGGGGCCGGCGGGCGGTCGGGGCCGGAAAACGGCGGTGGCCCCGGACCGGTGAGGTCCGGGGCCACCGCCGTGTCTCCGACGTGGGCTCCGCGCGCTACGCGGTCGTCTTGCCCGCGCCCTTGTCGCTGTCCTTGTCGCTGTCCTTGGCGTTGCCCTTGGCGTTGCCCTTGCCGCTGCCCGCGTCCTTGGTCCGGTAGATGTCCGGCTCCAGGTAGATGACCCGGGCGATCGGCACGGCGGCGCGGATCCGGGCCTCCGCGTCGTCGATCGCGCGGGCGACCTCGGCGGCGGTGTCGTCGTGCTCGACCGCGATCTTGGCGGCGACCAGCAGCTCCTCGGGGCCGAGGTGCAGCGTGCGCATGTGGATGAGGCGGGTGACGGACGTACCGTCGACGATCGCGTCCTCGATCTTCTTCACCTCGTCGACGCCGGCGGCCTCGCCGAGCAGCAGCGACTTCGTCTCGGCGGCGAGCACCAGCGCGATGGCGATGAGCAGGAGGCCGATGCAGAGGGTGCCGATGCCGTCCCAGACGCCGTCGCCGGTGAGGACGGCGAGGCCGACGCCGCCGAGGGCGAGGACGAGACCGATGAGCGCGCCGAAGTCCTCCAGGAGCACGACCGGCAGCTCGGGGGCCTTGGCGCGGCGGACGAACTGCCGCCAGCTCAGGCTGCCGCGCAGCTCGTTCGACTCCTTGATCGCGGTACGGAAGGAGAAGCCCTCCGCGGCGACCGCGAAGACGAGGACGGCGACGGGCCAGTACCAGGACTCCAGCGCGTGCGGGTGGGTGATCTTCTCGTAGCCCTCGTAGACGGCGAACATGCCACCGACCGAGAACAGCACGATGGAGACGAGGAAGGCGTAGATGTAGCGCTCGCGGCCGTAGCCGAAGGGGTGCTGCGGGGTGGCCGCGCGCTGGGCGCGCTTGCCGCCGAGGAGGAGCAGTCCCTGGTTGCCGGAGTCGGCGAGGGAGTGGACGCTCTCGGCGAGCATCGACGACGAACCGCTGAACAGGAACGCCACGAACTTGGCTACGGCGATCGCGAGATTGGCGCCGAGCGCCGCCACGATCGCCTTGGTTCCGCCTGACGCGCTCATGGGTCTGCGTGTTCCCTTCGTCGATGCTCCGACCGCCCCGGCGGCGCTGATGCTGATGCTGTTGCCGCCGCGACGTGCCTGGTTCGGCCGGTCATTCTCGCATCAGGCGGCGACGGTGGCACGAAAAACTGTTCCCGCCCCATGCATCTCGGCCGTCTCACCCGCCGGCACGAAGACGGACTCGCCCTGAGCGAGGGTCAGGTCGTCACCGCCCGTGGCGCGGCCGTCCGTTGCCCCGCCGCGCAGCCGGAGGGAGCCGCCCGGGGCGTCGACGGCGAGCAGGATCTGCGGCGTCGGGGCGGTGAGCAGGGTCGGGGCGGCGCCCTCGGCCCGTACGAACCGGGACAGCCGGAACTCGTCGATCGGGGTGTCGTACACCTCCTCGCCCGAGGCCGACGCCTCCGGGCGCAGGATGCCCGGCTCGCCGGGCTCGAAGCGCACGACCCGCAGCAGTTCGGGGACGTCGACGTGCTTGGGCGTCAGTCCGCAGCGCAGGACGTTGTCGGAGTTGGCCATGATCTCGACGCCGAGGCCGTCGATGTAGGCGTGCGGGACACCCGCGCCGAGGTAGAGGGCCTCGCCGGGCTGGAGCGTGACCGGGTTGAGGAGCATGGCGGCGAGCACGCCGGGGTCGGTCGGGAAGTGGTGGGCGATCCGGGCGTACGTGGTGTGGGGGCCGCCCAGGCGGGCCGCGGCGTGCGCGGCCTCGGCGACGGTGTGCGCCAGTTCGTCGTGGTCGGCGCTGAGGATCGCGGTCAGGACCTCGCGGAGGGCGGCCTCCTCGGGGTGGGCGCTCAGCAGGTCGACGTACGGCTTGAGGGAGTCGACCTCCAGCGCGGCCATGGTGGCGGCGGCCTCGGCCGGGTCGCGGAAGCCGCACAGGCCGTGGAACGGGGTGAGGGCGCAGATGAGTTCCGGCTTGTGGTGCGGGTCCTTGTAGTTGCGCCGCGGGTCGTCGAACGGGATGCCCGCGGCCTCCTCGGCCGCGTATCCGGCGCGCGCCTGGTCGAGGTCGGGGTGGACCTGGAGGGAGAGCGGGGCCCCGGCGGCGAGGACCTTGAAGAGGAAGGGGAGCCTCGGGCCGAAGTGCGCGACGGTCGCGCGGCCGAGTTCGCGGGCGGGGTCGGCGGCGATGAGCTCGTCGAGCGCGCCTCGGCCGGTGCGGGACGGGGCGCCGGGGTGGGCACCCATCCACATCTCGGCCTGGGGCGCGCCGGTGGGGGCGACGCCGAGCAGTTCCGGGATGGCCGTCGTGGAGCCCCAGGCGTAGGGGCGGACGGTGTTGACGAGGCGGTCCATGGTGCTTCCAGCTCTTCTCAGTGCGGTGGGTGCCGGTGGTGCCGGGCGCCTGGTGCCGCGGGCCCGGTGGCGGGTGCGGCGCGCGCGGAGGAAGGGGGTGGGGGAGGTACGGGAGGGCAGGAGATACGGGAGATACGGGTGGGGCGAGTGGGGCGGGTGGGGTTGTCGGGGCGTACCAAGGGACGCCGGGTGGGGCGGGCGGGTTGTCGTGGGTGGCGGCGGGCGACGGGGCGGTACGGGGAGGGGGCGTGGTCTCTTCCGTACGTGCCGGGTATCGGTTGTCGGGCGCCGGGTTCCGGTTGTCGGGTCCGGGGCCGGGGCCGGGGCCGGGGGCCGGGGGTGTGGCTCGGTCCGGGCTCGGGCTTGGTCTCCGGGCTCCGGTTGTCGGGTCCGGGGCCGGGCTCGGGTTACGGGCTCGGGCGGTGCCGCGTCCGGCGCCGCCCGGGGCGTCAGCCGGTGGTGGCGGTGAGGCCCGCCGACGCGAGCGAGAGGTACACGGCGGCGAAGTCGGTCACGGCGAGCAGTTCGGCGAGGTTCTCCAGCGCGCTGCCCTCCTCCGGTTCGAGTTCGCTGATGGCCGTCTCGTGGCCGAGCGCGAGCTCGCGGGCCGCGGGCGCGGCGCTGAGCGCGTTGCCCTCGGCGGGCCGGTCCCGGAGGAGGACCACCCGGGCGCGCAGCGCCTGGGGTTCCTCGACCCGGTCGCGGAAGAAGTCGTCGGGGTCGGCGCCGGCCGCGTAGTCGCCGGCCAGCAGCATGCCGTGGGCGGGCAGGGCCTCGGGCAGTTCGCCGGCGAGCGCGGGCAGCCCGGCCAGTTCGGAGAGGACGGCGGCGAAGCGGCGGCCGACCGGTCCTGCGGCCTCGCCCTCGGTCCAGACGAGAGGCAGCGAGTCGGCCAGTTCGGCGGCGAGGGTCTTGGCCGGGTTGCTGTACGTGGCGATGGCCGGGCCGCAGCGTTCCGCCGTACGGTCCAGCCGGTCCGCGACCTGTTCCAGGGCCTCCGGCGGCGCCTCGACCAGGCCGACCCGGTCGAGCAACGCGAGCAGCGGCGTGAACAGCGCCCACAGCGCGACCGGTCCGGCGCCCGGTGTCCCGGCGGACTCCTCGGCCGTCTCGTGCGGGGCCATCGCCAGCGGGACGAACAGCCCGCGCGAGCCGTTCACCGAGTCGGCGAGCGGGGACGCGGCAGGTGCGACGGCGACGACCGTGAGGCCGCGCCGGTACGCCTGCTCGACGAGGAGCGCGAGGCCGGGTTCCGAGCCGTCGGTCGTCGGGACGAGCAGCAGGTCCATCGAGCCGGCCCAGCCGGGCAGCGCCCAGCGGAGCGCGCCGGCGGCGTGGGCGACCCCGGTGGGCTGGAGCCGGATCACCGGGGCGGCCGCGCCGGCGAGGGCGCCGATCAGGTCGGCGACGCCCGCGGCGGCGACGCCGGGGCCCGCGACGAGGACGGTGCGCGGGCGGCCCTCCGGACGGAGTTCGGCGGCGAACTGCACGCCTGAGACCCGAACAGACCCGAGCACGCCCGACCAGCCGGCCAACCACCCACCCGGCCGACC
>NZ_JBEYZX010000091.1:0-5836 GCF_040646255.1 Streptomyces sp. NPDC046203
CGCCGAGACGGAGCGAGCGAAGCGAGCGCAGTGCACCAGACGCCGCAGGCCCCGCCCTCCGGGCGGACGGAGCTACTTTCGAAACACGCCCTAGCCCGCCTGAGCGCATTCCGGCACCGTACGGAAAGCGGGAGAATCGCGGTGGAAATCCGGTGCCTGGTCTCCGGATCTCCACCGCCACGGGGGCCGGCATCGAGGAACTCATGACCAGTCAGTTCGACCCGTTGCCCGACCTCTACGACGATTTCACCGCCACCCCGTTCCGCAGATTCCTGGAGACGCCCAGCGTGCTGGACGTGGTCGGCGATCTCCGCGGCGCCGCCGTCCTCGACCTGGGCTGCGGATCCGGCGCCTACACCCGGCTCGTCCGGCGGAACGGAGCCGCCCGCGCGACCGGCCTCGACGTCTCGCCCGGGATGATCGGCCACGCCCGGGCCCGGGAGACCGCCGCGCCGCTCGGCATCGACTACATCCTCGGCGGCGAACTCCCCGACGAACTGGCGGGCACCTTCGACCTGGTGCTGGGGGTGTACGTCCTGCCGTACGCGAGAACCCGCGCCGAACTCCGGCAGTTGTGCGCCACCGCCGCGCGCGCCCTGCGCCCGGGCGGGCGCTTCGTGACACTGCCCGTCCATCCCGGCTACCGGCCCGGCGCCGTCTCCTACGCCCGCTACGGCTTCACGCTCACGGCCACCACGCCCCCATCCGACGGCTCCCCGGTCGAGCTGCGCCTCCGCTTCGGCGGTCACGACTGGGCCGTCACCGCCCGGTACTGGAGCAGGCCCCTCCTGGAGAAGACCCTCCGGGACGCCGGCTTCGCCCCTCCCCGGTGGAACGACCCCGGGGTGGACGACGCGGGCATCGCCGCGCACGGCAGCACGTACTGGCGCGACTATCTCGCCCACCCCCACACCGCGATCATCGACTGCCGGAAGACGGAAAACGACGGATAGCGGAGGGACGGGCCGAAGGACGGCACGGTCCGCGACAGGGCTTGAACGCACCCCAACTCCCGTATACCCAAGCCGACTTCAGCAGGCCATGCGCGGATCCGGTCGTCGAGCCGCGGCATCCGCCTCGGCCACCGCACACGAGAGGGCCCACGAGGGTGAGCACCGTCTGCGGGCAACAGCCCCCGCGCAGCGGCGACATCACCGCACGAATCGCCGTGCGGACCATCGACTCCGTCGCCGCCGTCGCACCACGGCAGTGGGACGCACTCGTGGGACCGGACAACTTCTACAACAGTCACCGCTGGCTGCGCGCCCTCGAACTCGCCCACGGGGACACGGCCGTCGTGACCGTGTCCGGCGACGGCCGGCTGCTCGGTGCCCTGCCCACCTGGCCCGGCGAACGCGACGCGCCGCTGTTCCGGCTGCCCGACCTGTTCCCGGAGCTGACCGGCTCCTGGCCCGACGGCTATCTGTGGCTGGGCGCCCGGCGTTCGGTGTACAACGAACTGCTCTGCGTACGCGGCCCGTTGCGGACCCCCACCCTCACGGCGCTCATGCGGGGCGCGCTCGCCACGGCCCGGTCGCGGGGCGCGCTCGCCACGGCCCGGTCGCGGGGCGCGCTCGCCACGGCCCGGTCGCGGGGCGCGGCCGGGCTGGTCCTGCCCTATCTGACCGGGCGCGACGCGGCGGAGCTGGCCCGCACCCACCCCCGGGCACGGGTCCTGCTGCACGACGCGGACGCCAACCTCCCCGTACCGGACGGCGGGTTCGCCGCACACCTGGCCCGGATGCGCCACGGCGACCGCACCCGGCGCCGCGCGGAACTGCGCGCCTGCGAGCGGGCCGGGACCGCCGTCCGCTGGCTGCCCCTGACCGAGGAGACGATCCCCGTCGCCGCGGACCTGATCACCCAGAACCGCGCCCGCTACGGCGGCACCGCGGACCCCGGCTGGATACGGCGTTCCTTCGCCGCGCAGCACCGTTCCGGCGTGCTCGGCCAGGCCGTCGGCTGCTTCGGGTTCCGGGACGGCCGGCCGGTGGCCGTCACCGTCTGCTACACCCACCACGACCGGCTCTACGCCCGCTACTTCGGCTTCGACTACCGCCGGGCCCAACCGGCCGGCGAGTACTTCGTGCTCTCGTACTACGCCCCGCTCGACTACGCCGCCGCCCGCGGTCTGCCCCACTTACGCCTGGCCGTCTCGGCCTGGCGGCACAAGACGCGCCGGGGCGCCGTACTCTCGCCGCTCGCCGCCGTCGTGCTTCCCCTGGGCCACGAGGTGTGCACCCCCGAGCGCGCCGCCGTCTTCAACCACGCCACGGCCCGGCGGTGGCGGGCCCGGTGCGCCACCCGCCCCCAGGCCCTCGCGCCCGAGTGGGACCACTGGGAATCCATCCGGCCGACCGACCGTCCGCTCGACGGTTCCGGCGAAGACAACCCGCCTTGGCAAGAAGCGACTTGAGCAGCGGCTTCACGGCCGCCCGAACAGGAGGACCGCCATGCTCCACCTCGTCTACCGCCTGCGGCTCACCCCCGCCGCCGAAGCGGATCCGCAAGCGTTCTGGGCCTGGGCGCACGACCGTGAGAAGTGGTTCTACGACGGCCTCGACACCGTGCTCGCCACCCGCTGGACGGTGCGCACCGTCGGTACGGACGTCCACACGATCGAGCACACCGCCACGTTCGCCGACGAGGCCGCCTGGGGCCGCTACCGGCGCCAGCTGTCCGAGCGCGGCCGCGACCCGGCCTGGGAGGGCCGGCGTACCGAGCAGGGCACCTGGTGGCAGATGCTGGACGCGGCCCTGCACAGCGACCCTCCCGTTCCTCTCGGGTTCGACCGTACGCCGCGCGCGGAGCCCTGAGCCGTGACGACGACGGAGCCGACCGGGCTCGCCGAGCGCAGCCACGCCCTGCTCACGGGCGCCCGCTTCATGACGCTGGCCACCTCCGACGGCGCCTCGCCCTGGGCCTCGACCGTCAACTTTGTTGCCCTGTACGGGCCGCTGCGGCTGCTCTACTACTCCGCACGCACCGCCCGGCACTCCCTCAACGTGGCGGGCAATCCGGTGGTCTCGGGCTCGGTCTACCGGACCGGTCTGCCCGGATTCGGCCTGGACGGCGCCCAGTTCACCGGACATTGCCGCGCCGTCGGCCCGCGGGAGGTGGCGGAGCACCACCGGAGCTACTACGCGCTGAACTTCCCCGACGAGGAGACCCGACGCGCGTGGCGCCTGCCCGAGGACGATTTTCGCGGCGCGGGCGCGCGGCGGTTCTACGTGGTGGAGGTGGCGCGCTGGTGGCTCCTGGACATCGACCGCTGGCTCGTCGACAAGCACGACCAGCGGATCGCGGTACCTCTCGACGCCCTCGCCTGCGGGTGAGACCGCCCGTGCCGCATGCGCGGGGGCGGTGCGTTCGCCGTCCCCGCGCACGATCCGTCCCGGCGCGTTCGGGCCTCTCCCGTTCGGCCGGTGATCAGGCCCCGCGCCGGACCCGCGCGGCCTTGCGGGCCTCGGCGAGCTTGCGGGCCTCGGCGGACCGGCGGGATTCGCCGCCGGCGGGCCGTCCCGGGCGGCTGCCGAGTCCCCGGAAGGGGGCGTTCTCCTGCTTCGGGCGCTGCGCGGCCGGCGCGCCGCCGACGGGGACGCCGGAGGGCGTACGGGCACCGGTGATACGGCTCAGTTCGGCTTCGCCGGAGCGGACCTGGGTGATCCGCGCCCTGACGCCCGCGTCGGACATGAGGCGGATCACGTCCTTGCGCTGGTGGGGCAGGATCAGCGTGACGACGCTGCCGGACTCGCCCGCGCGGGCGGTGCGGCCGCCGCGGTGCAGATAGTCCTTGGGGTCGGTGGGCGGGTCGACGTTGACGACGAGGTCGAGATCGTCGACGTGGATGCCCCGGGCGGCGACGTTGGTGGCCACCAGCGTGGTGATGTCGCCGTTCTTGAACCGCTCCAGGGTGTGGGTGCGCTGGGGCTGCGACTTGCCGCCGTGCAGCGCGGCGGCCTTCACGCCGCTGCCCATCAGGTGCCGGGTGAACTGGTCGACGGCGTGCTTGGTGTCCAGGAACATGATCACGCGGCCCTCGCGGGCGGCGATCTCGGTGGCCGTGGCGTACTTGTCGGCGCTGTGCACCTGGAGCACGTGGTGTTCCATCGTGGTGACCGAGTGCGCCGACGGGTCGACCGAGTGGACGACCGGGTCGTGGAGATAGCGCTCGACGACCAGGTCGATGTTGCGGTCCAGCGTGGCCGAGAACAGCATGCGCTGGCCGTCGGGCCGCACCTGGTCGAGCAGTTCGGTGACCTGCGGCAGGAAGCCCATGTCCGCCATCTGGTCGGCCTCGTCCAGGACGGTGATCCGCACCCGGTCCAGCCGGCAGTCCTTGCGCTCGACGAGGTCCGTGAGGCGCCCGGGCGTCGCGACGACCACCTCGGCGCCGGTCCGCAGCTCGCCGGCCTGCCGGCCGATCGACATGCCGCCGACCACGGTCGCCAGTCGCAGCTTCAGCGCCCGCGCGTACGGGGTGAGCTCGTCGGTGACCTGCTGGGCCAGCTCGCGCGTGGGGACGAGGATCAGGGCCAGCGGCTTGCGCGCCTCGGCCCGCCGTCCGGCCGTACGGACGAGAAGCGCCAGACCGAAGGCGAGCGTCTTGCCCGAGCCGGTGCGCCCGCGCCCCAGGACGTCGCGCCCCGCGAGGGAGTTCGGCAGGGTGGCGGCCTGGATCGGGAACGGCTCGTTCAGACCGCGTCCGGTGAGCGTCTCCAGTACCGCGGCCGGCATGTCCAGTTCGCCGAAGGACGCGACGGCGGGCAGGGCCGGGGTGACGGTGGCCGGCGCCGCGAATTCCTCCTGCGAGACGGAGGGGCGGCGCCCCGCGCCACCCTCCTCCGGAGCGGCGGCGGGGGCTATCCCGCTCTGCGGGGGGAAACGATCGTCCGTGCGGTCTGAACGGCTCATGCAGAACCTTCCTCGGGCGGGGCGCGCTGCGAGGAATTCCCGGCCGGGAGAGCCGGATGAATTGCAAGAACGAGCCGGATAAAAGAACGGAAGAAGAATGAAAGAAGAACGGAAGAGGATGCAGCTGGAATACGAAACAAAAGGCTGGGGCTTGTGAAGCGCGCCCCAGCCACCCGACGGCGTGATGCCGGGCACGGGCGGGACCGCCCGGCGGCACACGATCACCGGGACATGCGAATTTCGGAAGACAACCGTATGAATTTTAGCATGCGGCACATCCGCGCCGGATTCACTCGCGACAATAAGGCGCCGGTCCGGATCGCCTTGAAATCAAGAAAAGGCCGCAGAAAACCGGAACCGGTCCGAAACCAGGGCGGAATCCGGAGCCGGGAAGGACGAATATCGCGCTTTCGTCTTCCTGGCCCCGTCACCGGCGCGGCGTTCCGCCCGGCACCACCCGGTGCCGCCCGGTGCCGCTCGGTCCCACCGGAACCGGTCGGCCCCGCCGGTACCGCTCAGCCGTGTCAGTGCTGGTCGGCCCCGTCAGTACCGCTCGGTCCCGCCCGTACCACTCGGTCCCGTCAGTACTGCTCGGTCTCGATGAAGCCCGCGTCCCCCTCGTCGTCGGCGCCGAAGGCGTCGGCGGCGGCGGTCGGGTCGAATCCGGGCGGGCTGTCCTTGAGGGCCAGGCCCATGCCGGCCAGCTTCGCCTTGACCTCGTCGATCGACTTCGCACCGAAGTTGCGGATGTCGAGCAGATCGGCCTCGGAACGCGCCACGAGCTCACCCACCGAGTGGACGCCCTCGCGCTTGAGGCAGTTGTACGAGCGGACCGTGAGCTCCAGCTCCTCGATCGGCAGCGCCAGGTCGGCGGCCAGGGCGGCGTCCGTCGGGGACGGACCCATGTCGATGCCCTCGGCGT
>NZ_JBEYZX010000092.1:0-5270 GCF_040646255.1 Streptomyces sp. NPDC046203
ACTCGACCGGGTGCTCGGCGACCGCGACCCCGGCTTCGACGACTACGCCCAACTCGCCTACACGCAGGCCGTGGTGACCACGGGGGCCGGAGCGGCCACGGGGGCCGGGGCGGCGACCGGGGCCGGGGCGGCCGGAGCGGCACCCCCGACACCGATGACGGCCAGCTTGGCGCCGACCTCGGCGGTCTCGTCCTCGGCGACGGTGATCTCGAGCAGCACACCGGAGGCCGGGGCCGGGATCTCGGTGTCGACCTTGTCCGTGGAGACCTCGAGCAGCGGCTCGTCGGCCGTGACGGTGTCGCCGACCGACTTCAGCCAGCGGGTGACGGTGCCCTCGGTGACGGACTCGCCGAGCGCCGGGAGAACGACGTCGGTGCCCTCGGCGGCACCGGCCGGAGCGGCGGCCGGAGCCTCGGCCACGGGGGCCGGGGCGGCCGGAGCGGCGGGGGCCTCGGCGACCGGGGCCGGAGCCGGGGCGGCGGCCGGAGCCGGAGCGGCCTCGGCGGCGGGGGCCGGGGCGGCGGCCGGGGCACCGGTGCCGTCGTCGATGATGGCCAGCTCGGCGCCGACCTCGACCGTCTCGTCCTCGGCGACCTTGATGGAGGCCAGGATGCCCGAGGCGGGGGCGGGGATCTCGGTGTCGACCTTGTCGGTCGAGACCTCGAGCAGCGGCTCGTCGGCCTCGACACGCTCGCCCTCGGCCTTGAGCCAGCGGGTGACGGTGCCCTCGGTGACGCTCTCGCCGAGCGCCGGCAGGGTTACGGAAACCGACATGGTTTCAGTTGCTCCTAACGAATTGCGGAAAGTGGTCGTCGCGCCCTTGGATGACGTGAGCGTCAGTCGTGGGAGTGCAGAGGCTTGCCGGCCAGGGCCAGGTGGGCCTCGCCGAGCGCCTCGTTCTGCGTCGGGTGGGCGTGGATGAGCTGCGCGACCTCGGCCGGCAGCGCCTCCCAGTTGTAGATCAGCTGCGCCTCGCCGACCTGCTCGCCCATGCGGTCACCGACCATGTGGACGCCGACCACGGCACCGTCCTTGACCTGGACGAGCTTGATCTCGCCCGCGGTCTTCAGGATCTTGCTCTTGCCGTTGCCCGCGAGGTTGTACTTCAGGGCCACGACCTTGTCCGCGCCGTAGATCTCCTTGGCCTTGGCCTCGGTGATGCCGACGGAGGCGACCTCCGGGTGGCAGTAGGTCACCCGCGGCACGCCGTCGTAGTCGACCGGAACCGGCTTCAGACCGGCGAGCCGCTCCGCCACCAGGATGCCCTCGGCGAAGCCGACGTGCGCGAGCTGGAGGGTCGGGACGAGGTCGCCGACCGCGGAGATGGTGGGCACGTTGGTACGCATGTACTCGTCGACCAGGACGTAGCCGCGGTCCATCGCGACGCCCTGCTCCTCGTAACCGAGACCGGCGGAGACCGGGCCGCGGCCGATGGCGACCAGCAGCACCTCGGCCTCGAAGGTCTTGCCGTCGGCCAGGGTGACCTTCACACCGTTCTCGGTGTACTCGGCCGACTGGAAGAAGGTGCCGAGGTTGAACTTGATGCCACGCTTGCGGAAGGCGCGCTCCAGCAGCTTGGAGCTGTTCTCGTCCTCGACCGGGACGAGGTGCTTCATGCCCTCGATGACCGTGACGTCGGTGCCGAAGGACTTCCACGCCGAGGCGAACTCGACGCCGATGACGCCGCCGCCGAGGATGATCGCGGACTCCGGCACCCGGTCCAGGGTGAGCGCGTGGTCCGAGGTGATGATCCGGTTGCCGTCGATCTCCAGACCGGGCAGCGACTTCGGCACGGAACCGGTGGCGAGCAGGACGTGACGGCCCTCGACGCGGCGGCCGTCGACGTCGACGGAGGTCGGGGACGACAGGTGGCCGGTGCCCTCGATGTACGTCACCTTGCGGGAGGCGACGAGACCCTGCAGACCCTTGTACAGGCCGGCGATCACGTCGTCCTTGTACTTGTGCACGGCCTTGATGTCGATGCCCTCGAAGGAGGTCTTGACACCGAACTGCTCCGCCTCGCGCGCCGTGTCGGCGACCTCGCCGGCGTGGAGCAGGGCCTTCGTCGGGATGCAACCGTTGTGCAGGCAGGTGCCGCCGAGCTTGTTCTTCTCGATCAGTGCGACGTCCAGGCCCAGCTGCGCTCCGCGCAGCGCCGCGGCGTAGCCGCCGCTACCGCCGCCGAGGATCACTAGGTCGAAAACGGTGCTGGCGTCGTTCGCCACGTCACGTCCTCCATGCATATGCGCTCGTCGCCGGTCGTGCTGACCGGCGGCGGCTCAGTGTCCGGCCGCCGCTTTTCGTCGGCCCTGTGGTGGGGGCCCTGTCCTGCCGAGAACCCATCTTCGCACTTGTTGGCGGGTGGCGGGACGCGGGGCCGTGCTCCGGGACGGCGGATCGTCCGTACGGAGGGCTGCGTCACATGGGTGAACCTGCGGATTTCGTCGCGGGCGAACACGCCGGGAACGCCGACCGGCCCCCGGGCGGGAAGCGCGGGGGCCGGTCGGGAAGGGCTCAGGAACAGCCGGGGAAGGTCCCGGAAGGGATCCGGAAGGGGCTCAAAAAGGCCCCGGAAAGGACCCGGAAAGGACCCGGAAAGGACTCGGAAGGGATCCGAAGGGAGGGGAAGCCGGACCGGAGGGCGGGTCCGGATACCGGCCCCGCCCCCGAGTCCGCCGGCTTCCCGGCTTTCCCGTCGGCCTCAGATCTCGCCGTCGGCGGTGCGCTCGGCGAGACGCACCAGGGTGCGCACCGAGGAGCCGGTGCCGCCCTTGTGGGTGTAGCCGTACGGGGCGCTCTCGTGGAAGGCCGGACCCGCGATGTCCAGGTGGGCCCAGGTGATGCCCTTGCCCACGAACTCCTGCAGGAACAGACCGGCCACCAGGCCGCCGCCCATCCGCTCGCCCATGTTGGCGATGTCGGCGGTCGGGGAGTTCATGCCCTTGCGCAGGTCGGCGGGGAGCGGCATCGGCCAGGACGGCTCGCCGACCTCGGTCGCGGTCTCGTGGATCGCGGTACGGAAGTCGTCGTCGTTGGCCATGACGCCGAAGGTGCGGTCGCCGAGCGCGAGGACCATGGCACCGGTCAGGGTGGCCACGTCGACGATCGCGTCCGGCTCCTCCTCGGAGGCACGGGTCAGCGCGTCCGCGAGGACGAGACGGCCCTCGGCGTCGGTGTTGAGGACCTCGACGGTCTTGCCGCTGTACATGCGCAGCACGTCACCCGGGCGGGTGGCGGTGCCGGACGGCATGTTCTCGGCGAGCGCCAGCCAGCCCGTGACGTTGACGGCGAGGCCGAGGCGGGCGGCGGAGACGACGGCGGCGAACACGGCGGCGGCGCCGGCCATGTCGCACTTCATCGTCTCGTTGTGACCGGCCGGCTTCAGGGAGATGCCGCCCGAGTCGTAGGTGATGCCCTTGCCGACCAGGGCGAGCGTCTTCTCCGCCTTCGGGTGCGTGTACGCGACCTTGACCAGGCGGGGCGGGTTCGCCGAACCGGCGCCGACGCCCAGGATGCCGCCGTAGCCGCCCTTGGCGAGCGCCTTCTCGTCGAGCACCTGGACCTTCAGGCCGTGCTCCTTGCCGGCGGCCTGCGCGACGGCGGCGAACGAGGCCGGGGTCAGGTCGTTCGGCGGCGCGTTGACCAGGTCGCGGGCGCGGTTGATCTCCTCGGCGACCGCCAGGGCGCGCTCGGCGGCGGCCTTGTAGGCCTTGTCGCGGGGCTTGGCGCCGAGCAGGGCGACCTCGGCCAGCGGCTTCTTGGCGTCCTCGGCGTCCTCCTTCCACGCGGTGTAGGAGTACGCGCCGAGCAGCGCGCCCTCACCGATCGCGGTGGCGTCCTCGGGGGAGCCGATCGGCAGCGCGAACGCGGCCTTCTTCGCACCGGCGAGGATCCGGGCGGCGGTGCCGGCCGCGCGGCGCAGCGCCTCGGTGGTGAAGCCCGAGCCGTCCTTGTCGTCCTCGGCCAGGGTGCCGAGACCGATGGCGAGGACGAGCGGGGCCTTCAGACCGGCCGGGGCGGGCACCTTGGTCGCCTCACCCTCGGCGCCGGTGGCGCCCAGAGTCTCCAGGACGGCGGCGAGAGCGCCGTCGAAAGCCTGGTCGACGGCCTCGGCGCCCGGGGCCACGACCAGCGTCTTGCCGGACTTGGCGACGCCGACCACGACGGCGTCGGCGCGCAGCGTGGCCGCGCCGGCGGTGCTGAGAGTGAGAGCAGTCACGGTGGTGAAATCTCGCTTCCGTTGAGTTCGTTGGCGGTCGTGGGATGGGCCGACCGTGCCCGCCGTATCGTATTTCGGCCCGACGAGCGCCGGACAGGAGCCTACGCTCGCCTGCCGGATTCGCCCACGGCGGCGTGGTTCTCCCGGCCTGGCGGCGCGGCGGTACGGACGGCGGGCGGGCCCGCGCGCCGCCGTACCGGGGTGGATTCCGGATGGAAACTCCCTACCCCGGAGGTGAGTTGATCAGGCATTGTCCCGATCGTTCGTCATGTAACAGGTCACCCGCCCCTTCCCGGCGCCGCCTTGGGGTTCGGGCGTCCACCAGGCCCAGGTCTCGGCTTTCGCGGGCAGCCAGGAGGGCCGGGAGGCGTCGAGCGCGAACGAGCAGGCGGTGTCCGCGCGGAACCGGGTGTCCTCGGCCGAGTCGCCCGGTCCCAGCGGGAGCCGGTGGACGACCCGGACGTCGTACGGCCCGGAGCAGGGCACGCCGACGACGAGGTGGGCCGGCCGCCGGCCGGTGTCGAAGTCGGCGCAGCCGTCCTCCCGGACGTCCCACGGGGGCAGGACGTCCTTGCTCGCCGTGCGGACGGTGCCGGTGGGGGAGTCCTTCGGTGCGGACGTGCCGTAGCCGCCGAGCGTGAGATCCATCGTCACCTTGGTGAAGCCGGAGAGCGCGTCGCCGTGCTTCCTCAGGAGGGGGGTGATCCGGACAGCCGGGGGGCGGGTACGGCCACCGGGGCGGCCCTCCGCCCCGCGCCTCACCCCAGGCTCAGCGCCACCAGCGTGACTGTGCCCGCCACCTCCGCCACCCCGCCGAAGACGTCGCCGGTCACCCCGCCGAAGCGGCGGACGCAGCGGCGCAGCAGCACCTCGGCCGCGCCGAGTGCGACGAGCGCGGCGAGGACGTGGCGCAGGGCGTCGTACGGGGAGAAGACCGCGCCGGCCGCCGCGACCAGCGCGAGGTGACGGCGTCCACTTCTACACCCGCGGCAAGGTCGTCACCACCCGCTGGCCGGACCCGGCGGACGCCTCGACGGGCGTGGACCTCGGC
>NZ_JBEYZX010000093.1:0-5104 GCF_040646255.1 Streptomyces sp. NPDC046203
GCGCGAGCCACACCAGGGCGAAGCCCGCCCACCGCTCCGCCGGCATCGCCTCGTGGAAGTAGAGGATGCCCAGCAGGAACTGGAAGACCGGCGCCCGCACCACCCTTCGGGGGAAGCGCGCCGACGTGTTCTTGCCCTGCGCGCGTCCTCTGCTCGTCTCTCCTGCCGAGTGCTTGTCCTCCGCTTGTCCTTTGACCGAGTGCTCGTCGTCTGCTTGCCCTCGTGCCGGGCCGTCGCTCAGTCGCGTGCGAGCACGTGCCGCAGCGCCGCCGTGATCTCGTCACCCGCCGCGTCGGTGCCGTCGGTCGCGGACCGCCAGCAGACGAATCCGTCGGGGCGCACCAGCACGGCCCCGCCCGCGGGCAGTCCGTACCGCTGCCGGAACCGGCCCTCCCGGTCGCGGAGTGCGGCGTCCGGACCGATGGTGTGCGCGGTCAGCGTCAGACCGAGCTCGGCGGCGGCCTGGTCGGCGAGCTCCGCCCACCGGTCCGCGGCGGAGTCCGCGAGCAGCACGAACCCTCGGCCGAACAGGTCGAGCGTGGAGAGCGGGCCCCGCTCGCCGTCCAGCGGGACGTGCGGGGCGCGGGCACCCGGGCGGCCGGTGGGGGCCTCCGGGTCCTCGATCAGGGCACCGGGGGCACCGCTCTCCGCGACGAACGCGCCCGCCTGGTAGCAGTAGCCGAAGGTCATCGTGGTCTCGTCGAGCAGTTGGTCCGCGACCTCCCCGAACCGTTTGCCCTCGCGCACCGCGAAGCGCAGCATGGCCTGTCGCACGGTCTCCTCGGCGACGGGCGCGCGCTCGGCCGCGTACGAGGCGAGCAGTCCCGGCCCGGCCGTGCCGGCCAGGACCAGGGCGAGCTTCCAGGCGAGGTTGTAGGCGTCCTGGATGCCGGTGCTGGCGCCGAAGGCACCGGTGGGCGGCATCACGTGCGCCGCGTCGCCGGCGACGAAGATCCGCCGGGTGGCGAACGCGTCCGCGACCCGCGCTGAGATGTCCCAGGCCGGCATGTCCACCGACTCCGGCTTCAGCGGCAGATCGGGGTCGCCGACCGCGGCCCGGACCAGCTCGACGCACCGCTCCCCGGTGAAGTCGTCGGCACTCTGGCCGCGTTCGGGGAAGAAGGAGACGTTGATGACCCAGCGGCGGTCGTTGTCGATCGGGATGATCGTGCCGCGCACCTCGGGGTTGTTCACATAGGCCGCGATGATCTTCCGCCCGCGCAGGGCCGCTTCGAGGTCGGCCTCGAAGAAGAAACTGACGAGATGCGTGAGGGTGCCGCGGCCGTGGGCGCCGATGGACAGCATCTCGCGCACCGGACTGCGGCTGCCGTCGGCCGCGACGACGTACGAGGCACGCAGTTCGCCCCGCTCGCCGGTGCCGAGATCGGTGGTGCGCAGCAGCACGCCGTCGGCGTCCTCCGCCACCGCGTCGACGCGGGTGTGGAAACGGACGTCGACGCCTTCCTCGACGGCGCGCGCCCGCAGGATCGGCTCCAGCTGGTTCTGGTCGATGAGCGTCCACTGGGTGGGGCTGATCCGGCGGATGTCCTCGGGCGAGGCATGGGGCATCCGGACGCGTTCGTCGCCGACGAGCGTCTCCACGTGGACCAGGTCGGTGTTGCCGGAGATGGGCGAGCGCCCGGCCCGCACCCGCTCCTCGATGCCGACCGCCCGGTAGAGCTCCATGGTGCGCGGGTTGATGGCGCGGGCCTTGGGGTGCGTGGAGGTGTCCGGGTGGCGTTCCAGGAGCGTCGCGCGCACTCCGTGGAAGGCCAGGAACACGGCGGCCGAGAGTCCGCTGAGCCCCCCGCCGACGATGACGACCGGCGCCTGTTCCGGCGCCTGCCGCGGTGTCTGTTCCGGTGTCTTGTCCTGCCGCATCGTCCCTCTCCTCACTTGACGGCGGTCACGAGCGTGTGGGTGCCGAGCAGCGGCTCCGCGCGGGCGTCGGTGAAGCCCGCGTCGCGCAGCCAGGTCCGGCAGTCCGCCACCCGGTACTCGGAGCCGTCCGGGCTGACCAGCCGCATGTGCAGGCTGCTGAGCAGCCGCTCCGGGTCGCTGCGGTCGTCGTCGATCATCCGGTCGTAGACGAGCACGGCACCGCCGGGGCGGACCGCCTCGTACACCCGGCGCAGCAGGGCACGCCGACGGTCGGTGTCGAAGCCGTGCAGGATGTGCCCGAGGACGACGACGTCGGCTTCCGGCAGGTCGTCGGTGAAGAAGTCCCCGCCGGCGAAGGCGATCCGGTCGCCGAGGCCGAGCCGGCCTACGTGTTCGGTGAACAGCGGCCTGGTGCGCTCCAGATCGAAGCAGGTGGCGCGGAGGTGCGGGTGCGCCTGGACCAGCACCGCGGCGAGGTTGCCGCGGGCGCCGCCCAGGTCGGTGAAGGATCCGTGGCCGCTCCAGTCGACGCGGCGGGCCAGTTCGGCTCCCATCCGGTCGCTGTAGGCGTCGAGGCCGGCCAGGAATCGCTTCATCTTGCCGGGGTCGCGGTGCTCGTCGCCGACGAAGCCGCCCTTGTCCGGGTCGAGGTGCTGGGGTGCGCCGCTGCGCAGTGCCTCGGTGAGCCGGCCCCAGGTGTCGTACAGCGTCTCGTTCGTCAGCTCGACGAATCCGCCGAGGTACGAGGGCGAGCCGGGGACCAGATAGGCATGGGCGAGCGCGGAGTTGCGGTACCGCCCGCCGGTCCGCTCCAGCAGGCCGAGGCCGGTGAGGGCGTCGAGGAAGTCGGCGGCCATACGGTGGTGCAGTCCGGTGCGCTCGGCGGTGCGGGCGGCGTCGGCGGGACCGTCGGCGAGCGCCCCGAAGACGCCGAGGGTCACCGCACTGTGCAGCACCTTCGCGGCGCAGTCCGCGATGGTCAGCTTGATCAGCGGGCCGGGGTCGACCGCCGCGGCCTTGGTCGGGTCTTCGGTCGTGGTCACACGGGCCTCCAGGCCACTCTCGTCGTCGGTTCGCGATGCTGCCCCGACGATGACCCGGGGCTGTCGAGCCGGGCTCGAAGAGCTCTGGAGCACGGGCGGGGGCGGGGGCGTGGCGCCGGTGCGGCGAACGGCACGAGGGCCGCTCTCTTCCCTCCGCCCGGGACGACGGCGAGAGGGCCGCTTCCCCCCGCACGGGGAAGCGGCCCTCTCGATCCGGGCTCGGAGAGCGCCGGAGCGCTCGGTGCCCGAGTACCTCGGCTCAGTGGTCCGGAGTGTCGGTGGTCCGGGGTGTCAGTGCTCCCCGTGGCCCTGGGGCCGGGTCCGGCTCCGGCCTTCGCCGCCGCCCGAACCGGCGTGGCCCCACTCGCCGTCGACTTCGCCAAAGTCGCCCGAACCACCGTGATCCCCGTCGCCGTCGCCGCCGCCCCAGGTGCGCAGGGGCATGTTCTTCATCAGCAGCGCGATCACGAAGCCGACGGCCAGGACCGGCACCGCGGTGAGGAAGACGGGGCTGAGCGCGGCCGCGTAGGCGTGCTCGACCGCGTCCCGTACGGGGGCGGCGAGCCCCAGCAGCACCTCGTGCGAGGAGAGCGAGCCGGGACTGATCCCGTCGAGCGCCCCGGCCGGGACGCGCCGGGCCAGCTCCTCGGTGAGCCGGTTGTAGAAGATCGCGGCGAACACCGAGATGCCCAGGGTACTGCCGAGTTGACGCGCGAAGGACACGGTGGCGTGGACGGCGCCGATGTCGTCGCGGGGCGCGGTGTTCTGCGCGGCCATGGTGAGGGTCTGCATGTTGAGACCCGCGGCGACGCCGAACAGCAGCATGTACGCGATGACGACGAGCCGCGGGGTGCCGGTGTCCATGGTGGAGAAGAGCACCGCGCCGCCGATGCCCGTGATCATGCTGAGTACCGGGTACCACTTGTATCTGTCGGTCTTCGAGATGATCTTGCCGCTGACCACCGAGGCCGCGACCAGACCGAACATCATCGGCAACAGCACCACACCGGACATGGTGGGGCTGGCGCCGGTGACCACCTGGAGGTACAGCGCGAGGAAGTTGACGGCGCCGAGGAAGACGATGCCGGCGGCCATGCTGACCAGGACGCTGACGCTGAAGGTGGAGTCCCGGAACAGGTGCAGCGGGATGACCGGTTCGGCGGCCCGCCGCTCGGCGGCGATGAACAGGGCGCCCATGACGAGGGCGAGGACGCCGAGCCCGAGGATCTGCGGCGAGGTCCAGTCGTACTTCGCCCCGCCCCAGCTCGCGAGGAGCGTGAGGGCGACGATCGTGGCGCCGAGGGTGACGAATCCCGCGTAGTCGATCCGCGCCTGCCGGGTGGTGGGCGGCAGGTGCAGGTGGCAGGCGATCAGTATGAAGACGACCACGCCGAGGGGCAGGTTGATCAGAAACACCCAGTGCCAGCTGAGCAGATCGGTGAGCACACCGCCGACCGCGGGTCCGGCGAGCGCCGCCGCCGCGAAGACCATGCCGAACAGGTTGAAGTACTTGACGCCCTCGCGGGGGCTGAACATCTCGCCGATGATGGCGAGGACGGACACGAACAATCCGCCGGCGCCGACGCCCTGCACGGTACGGAACAGGATCAGCTGATCCATGGACTGCGCGGCACCCGCGGCGACGGAGCCGACGAGGAACACCACGATGGCGACGAGGAAGACCTTCTTGCGTCCGAAGAGGTCACCGAGCTTGCCGTACACCGGGGTGGTGACGCTGCTGGCGATGATGTACGCGGTGGTCACCCAGGCGAACCGGTCGAGGCCGTCGAGGTCCGCCACGATGCGGGGCAGGGCGGTGGCGACGATCTGCGCGTCGAGCATCGCCAGGAAGATCGCCAGCATGCCTGCCGTGATCACGAGGGTGACTCTGGTCTGCGGTACCGATCTCGCGTCGGCCTGCAGGGGCTGGGACCCGGTGGACGGGGCGGACACGGAGGTCACCTTTCGATAGGAACGTCAGGGGTCGGGTGCGGCGTCCGCCGCCGCGGGTGGCGTGTGTCCCCGTTCCGCCGGCCGCACGGCGCGGCCGGCGTCGTGCTCGGTCCGGCAAGGGGACTCCGGCTCGCCCTGCACGCGGTGTGACGCGGTGCGGTGCGGCGCGAAGGTGCTCGCCGTCTGCAACACCAACGGCTCCACCATCCCGCGCGAGTCCGACGGCG
>NZ_JBEYZX010000094.1:0-5095 GCF_040646255.1 Streptomyces sp. NPDC046203
GCCCACACGAGGCCCGGGGCCCCGGTGACCACGGCGACGACGAGGAGCGCGAGGACGACGGGCGTCAGGACGACGGCTGGTAGATACCGCCACTCTCCATCCGTCGCGGGGCTCGCGGGCGGGCGCGGGGCCGTCCCCGCCCGGTGCGCATCCGGCGGCGCACCAGAGGAGGAGGGCTCCCGCGACACCCGCGAGCCCCGCGACGGATGGAGAGTGGCGGTATCTACCAGACGTAGCCACGGCCGCCCATGATGGTTGTGAGGGTGTCGGAGGAGATGTGCGCGGACTTCGGCACGGAGCCCGCCCAGGAGACGACGCTGGTGCTCACCCCGCCGACCGGGTCCAGATACTCGACCTCCGCGGCCGCCGTGTCGGTGTCGTAGCCGTCGATCGCGACCCAGTGGAATATCTCGATGTTGGGATGCCCCACGAGATGCGGACCGCCCGGCACCTCCCAGGCGTTGCCCGCGATGGCGTAGTCGTTGTCGGTGTTGTGGACGATGTGCTGCCTGAAGGCGGTCTTGTCGGCGGCGGTCGGGGTGTACGGCAGGGCGTTGGGTACGTAACCGGCGCCCGGAAGGCGGTAGTTGAGCGCGTCGGCCATCGGATAGCCGGTGGCGCCCGGCACGTCGATGTCGATGCCGTACCAGGCCGTCCCGGCGGTGCTCGTCTTGAGCAGGGTGGCCGCGTCCTGCTGGGAGCGCCCGCCGACCCCGTCGTGGGCGGACTGGACGGCCACGAACGCGGCCGGACCGCACCAGTACGAGGTTTGCTGCGGTTGCTGGATGCCACCGGACGTCTTGTAGCCGGTGAGGAGGCCGGCGGTGCGTGCGCCGCGTGCCTTCTCGTACGAGGCGACTGCCTCGGCGTGCCGGGCGGCGGCCCGTTCGCGCTGCGCGGGGGTGAGCCGCTGGGGGCCGAGACGGTCGTGGGCGGCCTTGTACGCGGCGCCGGGCGCGCCGCCGTGCAGGGTGTCGGGCACCGGGGCCGCGGCGGCGGGGGAGACAGCGGGGGAGAGGGCCGCGGCGGTGGTGGCGAGGAGGGCTGCCGCCGTGAGCACGGCGGCGCGGAGCAGGGTGGGGGTGGCCGGCATCGCACGCTCCTGTCCAGGAGGAGGGAGGAGGGGGTGGCTCTGCCGAGGAGTGTGCGCCCGTGCGCCCGCCTTGTCAGGAGGGGGCGCGGCATTTCCGCGCGCCGTCGTGGATGCGCCGGTACGCGCCGGTGCGGGCCGTGCGCGCCCGGCGGCTCCATGGCGCTGAGCACCTGCCCCCGGTGGTCGTTCCCGCGCCCGGAGCGCGCGGAAGCGCCCGGGCGCGTACCTGCGGAATCCGTGCCCGTTCACCCCTCCCGCCACTGTGTGCGCGGGTCTTCGGCTGGGAGGGCGCGGTCGTCGGAGCCACGGATTCCGTCGTGGTCGCCGCCTCGGTCGCGGGCCCGGGCGGGAGGGGAATCGGAGGATTCCATTCCGGGCCATCCCGGCGGTGGGACGGGGCCGGGAGCCCACTACAGTCACCGGCCATGACCACGCACGCGCAACCTTCCTTCGCCGTCCGCATCCCCGACGCCACGCTCGAACCCGAGCCCCTCGACCCCGGCCAGATCGTCTCCGGCACCCCCGAGGTGACCGGCAAGGTGCTGTGGGAGTCCGCCGACGGCAAGCAGATCCGCGGCATCTGGCAGATCACCCCGGGCGTGGTCACCGACGTCGAGGCCGACGAACTCTTCGTCGTCGTCAGCGGCCGGGCCACCGTCGAGGTCGAGGGCGGCGAGACCCTGGAGATCGGCCCGGGCGACGCGTGTGTGCTGCGCGAGGGCGACCACACCACCTGGACCGTGCACGAGACGCTGCGCAAGGCGTACCACATCAGCCTCTGAGGACGGCCGCACCGGGACCGGGGCCCGCCACCCCCGGTCCGGCGCCAGGGCCGGCCCCGGCCCCGAGCCCCGGCTCCCGCCCCGGTACGGGCTCCACGCGCGCGTGTCAGTCGCGGCGCGTCGCCGTCCGTACCGCGAGCAGCGCCATCGGCAGCAGCAGACACGCGCCGACCACATTGAGCCAGCCGTAACCCGCCTGGGAGACGATCAGTCCGGCCGACAGCCCGCCGACTCCGGCCGCGGTGTTCATGATGAAGTCGGAGAGCCCCTGGACCGCGGCGCGGGCCGCCTGCGGGACGGAGTCCGTGAGCAGCGCGGAGCCCGAGACGAGCCCCGCCGACCAGCCGAGCCCCAGCACGAACAGGCCGAGCGCGGTCTGTACGTGGCTCGGTCCCGCAGTGCCGGCGAGCAGCGCGGCGACGGCGAGCAGGGCCGCCGCGAGGCCGATCACCGACAGCCGGCCGAGCCGGTCCGACAGCCAGCCCATCACCGGCGAGAAGGCGTACATGCCGAGGATGTGCCCGCTGATCACCAGGCCGATCAGCCGGATGCTCGCCCCGTGGTGGCTGAGCGCGACCGGCGTCATCGACATGATGGACACCATCGCGGTGTGCGAGACCGCCACCGTCACCAGGGCGAGCCGGGCCCGCGCGGAGGCCCGTACGGCCCGCAGACCGGCCTTCAGGGAGCGGCCCTCGGCGGACGATGCCTCCTCCGGCCCGGCCAGCGCGCGGGCCGTGAGGAGCGGGTCGGGCCGCAGCAGGACGGCCACCACCGTGGCCGAGACGACGAACACACCGGACGCCCACACGAAGGGCCCGGCGGCGACGGGGATGCCGAGGCCGGCCACGCTCTCGCCCGCCGGGGCGGCGACGTTGGGGCCGAGGACGGCGCCGATGGTGGTGGCCCACACCACGGTCGAGATGGCCCGGGCCCGCCGGTCGGGCTCGGCGAGGTCCGCCGCCGCGTACCGGGCCGCGAGGTTGGCGGAGGAGCCGGCGCCGAAGCCGACGAGGCCGAGCAGCAGGACCGGGAAGCTGCCGATCGCCGCGCCGAGGACGGCGACCCCGGCGCCGAAGGCGCCGACCAGATAGGCGAGGACGAGCCCGGCCCGCCGTCCGCGCCGGGCCATCAGCGCGGCGAGCGGCATCGCGAGCAGGGCGGGCCCGGCCACCGAGGCCGTCGAGGCGAGACCGGCCAGCGCCTCCGTGCCGCTGACCTCCTTGGCGAGGACGGCCGACAGGGCGACGCCGATGGCGATGCCGAGTCCGCCGAGGATCTGGGTGGCGATGAGCACGGCCTGGAGGCGGCGGCGCAGCGCCGGAAGCCGGTCCGGGGTGAGGGCGGCGCCGGGTATCGGGGCCGCCGTGAGTTCGTCAGGGGCACTGGGGGCATTGGTCACTTACGCAGTGTGCCAGCCCGGTCCCGGCCGGGGAACATCTGTTCCCGGGCACCCTTCGCGCCCCGTGACCGCGCCTCCCGCGCGCCTCTTCACGCCCCCGCCGGACCCGGCCCCGACCTCGACCGCCCCGGACCCGGCCCCGACCTCGGCCCGGCCCCGACCTCGACCGCCCCGGACCCGGCCCCGACTCCGGACCCGCTCTCCTCGGAGTGTCCGCCCCGTCCAAGAGGACCACCCCGCCCCGAACCCCCGCCCCGAACCCCCGCCCCGAACCCCCGCCCCACCCCCGCTCAGAACAGCGGTTCCGGCAGCACACCCTCCAGAGCCAGCAGCCTTCGCTTCGTCTCCAGCCCGCCGCCGAATCCCCCGATCCCGCCGTCGCGCTCCACCACCCGGTGGCACGGCACCACCACCGGCAGCGGATTGGCCCCCATCGCCGCGCCGACCGCCTGTGCCGCGCCCGGCTCTCCGACCCGGCGGGCCAGGTCCCCGTACCCCACCACCGCCCCGTAGGGGACGCCGTCCGCCAGTTCGCGCAGCACCCGGCGGTTGAATCCGGTCACCAGCGACCAGTCCAGCTTGACGTCGAAGGTCTTGAGGCTCCCGTCGAAATACGCCCTGAGCTGGCGGATCGGCTCGGCGAGCCACCCCGAGGCGTCCTCCACGAGCTCTCCGCCGAACGCCGCCCCCAGCCGCTCCAGGGCGCCGTCCCGCACCCGTCCGTCGGCATGGAACACGACGCTCACCAGCCCCCGGTCCGTCGCGACGAGCAGCAGCGGACCGATGCCGCTCGGCACCACGGACCACTCCACCCGGGCCGTCGCGCCGTCCGTTCCCGCCTTCTCACGCTTCATGCCGATCACGGTACGGCCCGGCGCCGACAACGGGCCGACAACGGGCGGATCTTTCTGTCCGACCACATGGCCCGGGGGCCTCGCCGGACGCCATAATCCGGTAGCACTACTCAGCGGTACCGACTGTTTTCGGACGACGTTGCACCCCGGGTGGAGGACATACGCTCATGCAGGGCACGGTCGACGGATTCAGGTACGGACTCGTCACGCCCGTGGCGGCCTTTCTCATGGCCTGCCTCGGCGGCGCGCTCGGGCTGCGCTGCACCACCCGGTCGCTGCGCCACCGCGACTCCTTCAAGGCCGGCTGGCTCGCGCTCGGCGCCACCTCCATAGGCACCGGCATCTGGACCATGCACTTCATCGCCATGATGGGCTTCTCCGTCCGGCAGGCCCCGATCACCTACGACCGGCCGCTCACCTTCGCCAGCCTCGGTGTCGCCGTCGTCATGGTCGGCGTCGGCATCTTCCTCGTCGGCTACCGCGGCGCCACCGCGCTCCCGCTGGTCACCGGCGGCACCCTCACCGGCCTCGGCGTCGCCACCATGCACTACCTGGGCATGGCCGGAATGCGACTGCACGGCAGGATCGGGTACGACACCCTCACCGTCGCGTTCTCCGTCGTCATCGCCGTGGTGGCCGCCACCGCCGCCCTGTGGGCCGCCGTCTCCGTACGCGGCTTCCTGCCCAGCCTCGGCGCCAGCCTGGTCATGGGCCTCGCCGTCAGCGGCATGCACTACACCGCCATGGACGCCGTCCACGTCGATCTGCACGAGGCGGCCATCGTGGCCGGCCGCGGCGACACCGCCACCACGCTCCTGCTGCCCCTGCTGATCGGCCCCGGGGTGTTCCTGCTGCTCGCCGCGGTCGTCGTGATGTTCGACCCGCTGCTCGTGCTCGGTGAGCCCGACTGGCAGCGGCCCGCCGCCCGGGGCCGGTCCCGCCGGGGCTCCCGCCGCCGCGCGAC
>NZ_JBEYZX010000095.1:0-4827 GCF_040646255.1 Streptomyces sp. NPDC046203
GTTGGAGGACCGGGGTGTGTCGGTCTTCCTGGAGCTGGGCCCGGACGGTGTGCTGACCGGGATGGCCCAGTCGAGTGTGGCGTCCGAGGACGCGGCGCTGGTGGCGTCGGTACGCCGGGGCCGGCCGGAACCTGCCTCGGTGGTGGCCGCGCTGGCGCGGCTGCACGTGACCGGGCTGTCGGTGGACTGGAAGGCGTTCTTCGCCGGGACCGGCGCCCGCCGTGTCGATCTGCCGACGTACGCCTTCCAGCACGAGCGCTACTGGATCGACACCCAGGAGTACCTGGCCAACTCGTGGTTCGGCGGCGGGCTGGGCGACGTGGCGTCCGCGGGTCTCGCGGCGGCTGAACACCCCATGCTCGGAGCCGTCGTTCCGTCGCCCGATTCGGATGTGATCACGTTCACGGGTCGGCTGGCGTCGGGTACGCATGCCTGGATCGTGGACCACGACGTGCTGGGCAGTGTGCTGTTGCCGGGCACGGGCTTCGTCGAGCTGGCCATCCGGGCGGGTGACCAGGTGGGCTGCGGGGTGCTGGAGGAACTCGCGCTGCAGGCCCCGTTGATCCTCCCGGCGCGGGGCGGCGTTCAGATCCAGGTCGTGGTGGGTGCCGCGGACGCGTCCGGGCGGCGTTCGGTGTCGGTGTACTCCCGCTCCGAGGATCAGCCGGATCTGCCGTGGACGCTGCATGCCGATGGTGTGCTGGCCGAGGAGGTGCCGGCGGTCGCGTCGTTCGATCTGTCCGAGTGGCCGCCGGTCGGTGCGACGGAGATCGGTGTCGAGGGTGCGTACGAGGGCCTGGCGGAGATCGGGTATCACTACGGTCCGGTGTTCCAGGGTCTGAAGGCGGCCTGGCGGCGCGGCGAGGAGCTGTTCGCCGAGGTGGCGCTGCCCGAGCACGCCCACGCCGACGCCGAGCGGTTCGGTATCCATCCCGCGCTGCTCGACGCCGCCATGCACGTCGGACTGATCGACGGAACCGACGGCGGCGACCCCGTGCTGCCCTTCGTGTGGAACCAGGTCCGGCTGCACGCGGTCGGCGCTTCGACCGTCCGCGTGCGCCTCAGCCACCCGAACCGGGAGAGCCTGACGCTGGACGTCGCGGACGCGACGGGCCGGCCTGTCGTCTCCGTCGGATCGGTCGTCGGACGCCCTGTCTCGGCCGAGCAGTTGAACACCACCGGTGTCGAATCGCTCTACCACATCGAGTGGAGCGTCCTGTCCGGCAACGAATCCGCCGAGACCGAGTGGACCCCCTGGGAGGCGCTGCCCGCCGAAGGCCCCGTTCCCGGCATCGTCGCCTTCGAGTGCGCGGCCCCCGAGGGCGATGTGCCCACCGCCGTCCACGCGCTGGCGAATCGCACGCTTGAGGTGGTGCAGCAGTGGCTGGCCGACGACCGCTGCGCGGAGGCGACCCTGGTGCTGGTCACCAGGAACGCCGTGGCCACCGGTGACGGCGTACCGGTGGATGTGCGGCAGGCTCCGGTGTGGGGTCTGGTGCGCGCCGCGCAGGCGGAGAACCCCGGTCAGTTCGTGCTGGTGGACCTGGACGAGCCCGCCGGGTCGTTCGCCGGTCTCGGTCGGGCGCTGGCCTCGGCCGAGCCGGAGCTGGCGGTCCGTGACGGGAAGGTGCTGGTGCCGCGTCTCGCCCGGGTGGCCCTGCCCGAAGGGGCCGGCGTACCGGCGATCGACCCCGACGGCACGGTGCTGGTCACCGGCGGTACCGGTGGTCTGGGGGCGCGCGTCGCCAGGCATCTGGTGACCGAGTACGGCGTCCGGCACCTGCTGCTGACCAGCCGCCGCGGCCTGGACGCGCCCGGCGCCGTCGAGTTCCAGGCCGAGCTGGCCGAGCTGGGGGCCGAGGCCGTCGTCGCCGCCTGCGACGTGTCCGACCGTGCGGCCCTGGCCGAACTGTTGGCCGGCACACCCGCCGAGCACCCGCTGACCGCGGTCGTGCACGTGGCGGGAGTCGCGGACAACGGCATGGTCGGTGCGCTGACACCCGAGCGGATGGATGCCGTGCTGACGCCCAAGGCGGACGCCGCGTGGCACTTGCACGAACTGACTCGGGACCTCGACCTGGCCGCGTTCATCATGTTCTCCTCGGCGGGTGGACTGGTTCTCGCCGCGGGACAGGCGAACTACGCGGCGGCCAACGTCTTCCTGGACGCCCTGGCGCAGCACCGCCGCGCGGAGGGGCTGCCCGCCACCTCGATGGCCTTCGGCCTGTGGGGTGTGCACACCGGCATGACGCGGATGCTCGACCTGGTCGAGCAGCGTATGCAGGCCCAGGGCCTTCCCGCGCTGCCGCCCGAGCTCGGTCTCGCGCTGTTCGACGCGGCGCTCCGCTCGGGAGCGCCCGCACTGGTTCCTCTGCTGGTGGAGGCGTCGGTGCTGCGCGGGCGTGGAGAGGAGATCCCTCCTCTGCTGCGCGGCCTGGTGCGGGTGCCGGTGCGGCAGGTCGCGCGTGCCGCGGCCGGTTCCGGCGCGGCCGGGATCGAGCAGCGGCTGGCCGGTCTGGATGTGGCCGAGCGTGAGCGGTTCCTGCTCGACCTGGTACGCGGACAGGTGGCCGCGGTGCTCGGACACGCTTCCGCGGACGCCGTCGAACCCGACCGGGCGTTCCAGGAACTGGGATTCGACTCGCTGGCCGCGGTGGAGCTGCGCAACCAGCTGGGCTCCGTGACCGGAATACGGCTGCCGGCGACCCTGGTCTTCGACTACCCGACCGCCCAGGCGGTGGCCGACCACATCGCCGCGTCCCTGACCGGCCCGGTGTCCGCCCCGGCGAGCACCGTGGCGATTCCCGCGACCGGCGCCGATTCGACCACCGACCCGATCGTCATCGTCGGGATGGCCTGCCGGTACCCGGGCGGCGTGACGACGCCCGAGGAGCTGTGGCGCCTCGTCGACGGGGGAGTGGACGTCATCTCGGACTTTCCGGCCGACCGTGGCTGGGACGAGAGCGTCTACGACCCGGAGCCGGGCAAGCCGGGCAAGACCTACGCCCGTGAGGGTGGCTTCCTCTACGACGCCGCGGAGTTCGACGCCGGCTTCTTCGGGATCAGCCCCAACGAGGCGCTGATGATGGACCCGCAGCAGCGGCTGCTGCTGGAGACCGCCTGGGAGGCCGTCGAACGAGCCGGGATCGCCCCCACGTCGCTGAAGGGCACCTCGACCGGTGTCTTCGCGGGGGTCATGTACCACGACTACGGCTTGGGCGTGGAGGCCGCGGCCAGCAGCGGCGGCAGCCTCGTCTCGGGTCGGACGTCCTATGTGATGGGCCTGGAGGGTCCCTCGGTCACCATCGACACCGCGTGCTCGTCGTCTCTGGTGTCGCTGCACCTGGCGACGCAGTCGCTGCGTTCGGGCGAGTGCTCGCTGGCGCTGGCCGGCGGTGTCGCGGTGATGGGTACACCAGGCATGTTCGTCGAGTTCAGCCGACAGCGTGGCCTCGCACCGGACGGCCGGTCGAAGTCGTTCGCCGCCGCGGCCGACGGAGTCGCCTGGGCCGAGGGCGTCGGCATGCTGCTGCTGGAGCGGTTGTCCGACGCCCGGCGCAACGGGCATCCGGTGCTGGCGGTGGTGCGTGGGTCCGCGGTGAACCAGGATGGTGCGTCCAACGGTCTGACGGCGCCGAACGGTCCGTCGCAGCAGCGGGTGATCCGGCAGGCGCTGGCGAACGCCGGTCTGTCGACGGCGGATGTGGATGTGGTCGAGGCGCACGGCACCGGCACCACGCTGGGTGACCCGATCGAAGCCCAGGCGTTGTTGGCGACCTACGGTCAGGACCGTCCCGAGGGCCGGCCGCTGTGGCTGGGCTCGATCAAGTCCAACATGGGCCACGCTCAGGCTGCGTCGGGCGTTGCCTCCGTGATCAAGATGGTGGAGGCCATGCGGCACGGTGTGCTGCCGCGGACCCTGCACGTGGATGCGCCGTCGCCGCAGGTGGACTGGAGCGAGGGCAGCGTCGAACTGCTGACGGAGGCACGTGACTGGGTGCCGAACGGCGAGCTCCGTCGAGCGGGTGTCTCCTCGTTCGGTATCAGTGGGACGAATGCGCATGTGATCGTCGAGGAGGTGCCGGCGGAGGTGCCGGCGGAGGCGGTGCCGACGGGTGCGGTACCGGTGGTGCCGTGGGTGGTGTCGGGTAAGACGCCGGCCGCGCTGGCGGCGCAGGCGCGGCGGTTGCTGTCGTTCGTGGAGGCCGGCGCCGGGCTGGATCCGCGAGATGTGGCGTTCTCCCTCCTCACCACTCGATCGGCCCTGAACCACCGTGCGGCGGTGGTGGGCGGTGACCGGGAGGAGTTGCTGCGGGGCCTGTCCGCGTTGGCGGCGGGGGAGCCGGGTGCCGGTGTGGTGTCGGGTCATGCCCGGCGTGCTGGCCGGTCGGCGTTCCTGTTCACGGGGCAGGGTGCTCAGCGCATCGGTATGGGGCGTGAGTTGCACGAGGCGTTCCCCGTCTTCGCCGACGCCTTCGATGCTGTGGTGGCGGAGTTGGATTCGCACCTGGACCGTTCGCTGCGTGAGGTGATCTGGGGCGAGGACCAGGAACTGCTGAACCGGACCGGATACGCCCAGCCGGCGTTGTTCGCGGTCGAGGTGGCGTTGTTCCGCCTGGTCGAGTCGTGGGGTGTGCGCCCCGACTTTGTGGCCGGGCATTCGATCGGTGAGCTGGCCGCCGCGCATGTCGCCGACGTGTTGTCGCTCGCGGATGCCGCGAAGCTGGTCGCCGCGCGCGGCCGGCTGATGCAGGCGCTGCCCGCCGGTGGGGCGATGGTGGCGGTGCAGGCTTCCGAGGACGAGGTTGTTCCGTTGCTCACCGGTGA
>NZ_JBEYZX010000096.1:0-2703 GCF_040646255.1 Streptomyces sp. NPDC046203
CCGATGCCGGAGGTCACCGCGCGTCCTTCGCGGCGCCGTCCTTCTCGCTCCGGTCGTCCTGCTTCGCGTCCTGCTCGTCCGCCGGCTTCGTCTTCATGCCCGGACGCCGTCGCGTTGCTCACCCGCAGCGCGCGGGCCAGCTCCGTGGTCGAGCGGGGCTCGGCGAGCAGCCGTAGCAACTCGGCGCGGGTGCGCCCCAGTACGGGAGCGAGCGGGTCGTCCGGGTCATCCGGGCCGTCGGGTGCGAGCGGGGCGGGCGGGTGGCCGGAGCCCGCCGGATAGGTGAGCACCACGGGGCGGGCGGGCAGGTCCTGGAGCAGGGGACCCGCCGGGTGGTGGAAGGTCGGCACCAGCACCAGGCCCCGTCCGTCGAGCCGGACCGTGCGCCCACTCGCCGGGCCGCCCGAAGGTTGCGCCAAAGTTCCCCGACTCCCTTGAGGCGTAAGGGTGGTGGCCTCTGGAGGTGCCGGCCATCGCCAGACGCTCCCGTCGAACGCGGAACCCGGTGCGAGCGCCGTCAGCGCGGCGCCCAGACCGTGTTCGGCGACCGTCAGGGCATGCCGGGCGAACTCCTCTCGGTGGAGGTCCCGTACCAGCGGCCAGACCGGCGCGAGCACCGCCTCGTACGCGGCCCGCTGGGCGCGCCGCACGACGCGCCAGGACGCCTCCTCGCCCGCGTGCAGCCCCCGGACCCAGCGGGGCGGCACGCCGGCCCCGTACACCCGTTCCAGCTCCGTGCGAACGGTCTCCGGGCGGGCCGTCCGGATCAGCTCGAAGCTCTCGTCGAGCGTGTCGGAGAGGATATCGAGGAACGCCGGAGGACGACCGGCCGGCACCAGGTCGGCGAGCGGCCCGGCCGTCGCCGGCAGGGCGCGCAGGACCCGGCCGCGCCAGCGGCCGAACAACGGATCCCGCCCCGGCGCGACCGCTGTCGTCAGAGCCGCGTGCAGCTCCTGGAGCGGCGCCGGACGCGGCGCGAAGCGGACCCGGGACAGATCCTCCGCCGTGAAGTGGACACACAACACCCGCACAACTCCCCTTCCCCCGCCAGCCTTTCGGCCCAGGCCTGAAGCTTCGCGCCCTGGCGGCCCCGCTTCCAGCATGCCGGTATGACCTCACGACGTACTCTCCTCCGCGGCGCCCTGCTCGGCACCGCCACCACCCTCCTGCCCGCCACCGGCTCCCCGCCCGCCACCGCGCGGGCCGTCACGCCGGGGCGTACCGCGCTCCGGCTGCCCGCGCCCACCGGACCCCACCCCGTCGGCCTGCGCACCGTCCACCTCACCGACCCCTCCCGTACCGACCCCTGGGAGGGCGGCGTACGGGAGGTGATGCTCACCGTCCTGTACCCGGCCCGCGACGTCCGGGGCCGTCCCCGCGTCCCCCAGCTCACCCCGGCCGCCGCCCAGGCGTTCGCCGAACTCGCACCCGCGGTGCACCCCGGCCTGCCCCCGGCCGGAACGGTCGACTGGGGGGCCGTCCTCACCCACGGCCACCTCGACGCGCCGCCGCTGCCCGGGCGCCGCCCCGTGCTGCTGTACAGCCCCGGCGGCGGCGACTCCCGCACGCTGGGCACGAGCCTCGCCGAGGACCTGGCCGGCCACGGCTGGACGGTGGTCCTCGTCGACCACCCCGGCGACGCCAGCCAGGTGGAACTGCCGGGCGGGGTACGGATCACGGCGCTGCGCGGGGAACCGGACCCGGCGACCTTCCGCACCTTGATCGACACGCGGGTCGGGGACCTCCGGCTCGTTCTCGACCGGGCCCTCGGCGAAGGGCTCGGCGGCCTGCCCCCGGCCTCGACGGCCGGGATTTACGGACACTCGGCGGGCGGCACCGCCGCCGTCTCCACGGCCCGCGCCGACCCCCGGGTCCGCGCGGTGGCGAACCTGGAGGGCTACCTCGATCTCGACCCCCTGGACGGCTTCGACCGGCCCCTCCTGCTCTGCCGCACCGACGGCTTTGCCGGCGCCGAGCGGCTGACCCGCTCCTGGACCGGCCTCACCGGCGAACGGGTCCTGCTGGCCGACAGCGGCCACTGGGCGTTCACCGACTACGCCTCCCTCGTCCCCGCCCTCCAGACCGCCGGCCTCGTGACCCCCACCACCCGCACCACACTCGTCGGCACCGCCCCGCCGGCCGCCCGACTGACCGCGCTCCGCCACCGCCTGCGCACCTTCTTCGCCCACCACACCCGACCCGGTTCGGGCGCCGGGCTCTGAGGGAGCGCCACCGGGGCTGGGGGCCCGGCCGGGGCCGAGGGAGCCGGGCGCCAGGCGTGGGGGAGCCGGGACCCGCCTCGGGCTGCGGGGCGGGCGCCGTTCGGGACTGCGGGATTGGATCAGCTTGGGGGTGTGGGGCGGGCTCCGTTCGGAACTGTGCGACTGGGTTCGTCAAAAGGCTGTGGGGCAGACCTCGTTCGGGACTGCGCGAGGGGCGCCTGCCGGGGCGGGCCATGCCGACGGCCCGCCCCGGCAGGCGCCGTGGCTAGCGAGGGCTCCAGCCGCCGACTACCCGGGTCGCCTCCTCGGATGTCCTGTCTTCCCTGACTGCCTCAGGTAGAGGTCCTGGCTCTGCCCTCCGCCCGCCCCGGCGCTTTTACGGGCGGCTTCGCTCGCCGCGACTTGCCGCCCGCCCTGCTCTTCTCGGCTGTGCGGACTTTCTGGATTCCCCGCGCTGGCTCCCCCTCCCCCCTCCCCCCAC
>NZ_JBEYZX010000097.1:0-2581 GCF_040646255.1 Streptomyces sp. NPDC046203
GTGGCCACTCAAGCCGATCGGGAACGGGCCTCAGACTCGAAGGACGTCCTTCACGTACTCGGCCACGGGCCCGCCCCGCTTCCGCGTCTCACCCCAACGCCAGGTCCACCAGCAGGAATCCGTTGACGGCCACCGCCGCCACCACGACCACCGAGGCCGCCGCGGTCGTGACCCGGTGATTGACGGCACCTCCCATCACCGAGCGGCGCGCCGTCAGGCGGATGAGCGGGATCAGCGCGAAGGGCACCCCAAGAGAGAGACCCACCTGGGAGAGGACCAGCAGGTGGGTGGTGTCGAGGTCGGCGGCCAGCAGCAGGACCGCCGGGGCCAGGGCGACCAGGCGGCGCACCCCGGCGGGGACACGCCGGCGGATCAGATCCCGCATGGCGATGTCGCCCGCGTGGGTGCCGACGGCGGTCGACGCCAGACTGGAGACCAGCAGGGCCAAGGCCAGCGCGAGGGCCGGGAGGGACCCGAGTACCGCGCCGACGGTGGAGTGAACGCCCTCCAGCGTGAGTTCGCCCGCACCGGCGGGAAGCGCCGCCGCCGTCAGGAGCAGCGCCGCGTTGATCACACCGGCCGGCACCATGGCCCCCACCACGCCCCTGCGGGTCGCCGACAGGACGCCACCGGTGCCACCGATGCCGCCCGGAAGGGACGGGTCGCCCGGAAGGGACGGGTCGTCGGCGCGCAGCCACCGGCTGCCGTCCCGGCTGAGCGCGGAGTGGACATAGATGGCATGCGGCATCACGGTGGCGCCGAAGACGCCCGAGGCGAGGAGAACGGCACCACTGTCCGGCAGCAGCGGCCGCATACCCGAAAGCACGCCGCCGGCCGTGGGGCCGGCGAAGGCCGCGCAGGCGATGAAGCCGATGGCGATCAGGCCCAGCGCCACGGTGATCGCCGCCGCGAAGGCGTTCTCGCCCCGGGTGGTCCGCAGGCGGAGCAGGGCCGTGGAGACCGCGGCGACGACGCCCGCCCCCGCCCACAGCGGAAGACCGAAGAGCAGCTTCAGAGCGACCGCACCGCCGACCACCTCGGCGATGTCGGTGGCGACGGCGACGAGTTCGGCCTGGACCCAGTAGGCGACGCGGGCGCGGCGGCCGACGGCCGAGGCCACGGTCTCGGTGAGCGAGCGGCCGGTACACGAGCCGAGCTTCGCCGAGAGGTACTGGACGAGACCCGCCGCCGCCGTGGAACCGACGACGACCCACAACAGGCCGTACCCATAGGCGGACCCGGCACTGAAGTTGGTGGCGACATTACCGGGGTCGACATAGGCCACCGCGGTGACCAGGGCCGGGGCGAGGCCGAGCGAGGCCCGGGCGGTGGCCCGGCCCGGCCGCGTCCGCGGGCGGGTCAGCACTTCGGTCACGGGAACTCCTCCAGAGCTCATCGAAGTCTTATGAACATCAGATCTCTTATGATTACATGAGACCGTACAGCCGGGGCCAGCCCGGCGCAGCCCGTCCCCACCACCGTCGAGGAGAGATCACTGTGTGCGGAACCTGGGTCATGAAGTCCGTGTTCGGAGAGGCGTACACGGCCGAGGACGACCACATCCACGCCCATCAGGCCAACCGGCCCGAGGAGAGCGTCAAATCCGCCGCCGAGGTGCGCCGCGCCGCACCCGGCCCCAGCCGCCGCAGGATGCTGGGCATGGCCGGCGCGCTGAGTGCCACCGTCGCGGGTCTGGGAATGATCGACGCCAAGCCCGCGAGCGCGAGGTCCACGGGGATCAGCACCAGCCGCGTGCTGGGCGGAGGCAAGCGCATCGTCGACATGAGCCACGCCTGGGGCGAGGACTTCCCCGTTTTCCGGCCGTTCGTCGAGCCGCCCCGGTTCGAGCAGGTCGCCTCGGTGGAGAAGGAGGGGTACAACACCCTCATCATCACCATGGACGAGCACAGCGGCACCCACATGGACGGCCCCAAGCACTTCGACAACGGCCAGCTGGCCACCGACGAGATCCCGGCCGAGAACCTGATCGCCCCGCTCGTCGTCGTCCGCATCGCCGACCGCGCGCAAAACGACCTGGACGCGCTCCTCACCTATGACGACCTGCGCAAGTGGGAGAGCCGCCACGGCCGCATCCCGGACGGCGCCGTGGTCGCCATGGACTGCGGCTGGTCCAGCCGCATCGACGACCCGGCGCGCATCTTCAACCGCGACGCCGACGACAAGCCGCACTTCCCCGGCATAGGCTGGGACGCGGCGGAGTTCCTGGAGTCGCGCCGCAACATCGTCGGCGTGGCGACCGACAGCCCCAGTCTGGACTCCGGCGCCAACAACTACCTCGACCCGAGGGCCCACAAGATCCTGCTCACCACCGGCCACTACGGCATCGAGTGGGCGGCCAACGTGGACAAGCTGCCCGAGTCCGGGGCGGTGGCGGTCATCGGCCTGATGAAGCACAAGGGCGGTTTCGCCGGCCCGGTACGGATGTTCGGCCTCTACTGAACGACGGAACAGCGGTGGGCCGGCGGCGGCGCGCGGAACTCGACGCGCTTGGCCTTCGGGTTCGAGCCCGTGATCGGGATGCGCATGGCGGCGGAGCGGTTGCGCTGCGAGTAGACCAGGT
>NZ_JBEYZX010000098.1:0-2517 GCF_040646255.1 Streptomyces sp. NPDC046203
ACGGTGTCGCCCTGCGTGTCGGTCGCGGTGGCCTGAGCGGTGTTGGTGACGGGGCAGGTGCCGCCGTGGCCGCCGCCGTAACCACCGTCCCCGCGACCGCCGTTCCCGCGCGGTCCGCACGTGGCGTCGTCTTCGGTGACGACGTACGTACCGTGGCAGGTCGTGCTCTGCCCGGCGGCGAGGGTGGTCGTCCCGCAGTCCACGTCCGCGACGCGGTCGTCGGTCACGGTCAGCCCGTGCACGGCGGCATCACCGGTGTTGGTGACCGTGTACGTGTACGTGACGGTGTCGCCGACCTCGAACGGGCCGGCCGAGTCCGCCCGCTTGGCCAGCGTCAGACCGGAGACCTCCTGCTGCTGGACGGTGATCGTGGCCGTGGCCTGCTCGCTGGCGGCCTCCTGCCCGCCGGGACCGGTCGCCGTGGCCTGGGCCAGGTTGGTCACCTCGCAGCCGCCGCCCGCCGCCGGCTGGCACGGCGTGATGTCGGCCTGGGTGAGGGTGTGGCTGCCGTGGCAGGTGGTGCTCTCCCCGGGGGTGAGGGTGGCGGCGTCGCAGTCGACGTCCGCCACGTGGTCGTCGGTGACCGCCACCTCGTTCAGGTCGGTCGTGCCGGTGTTGGTCACCGTGTACGTGTAGTTCACGGCGTCCCCGACCTGGAAGGGGCCGGTGGAGGCGACCTGCTTGGTCAGGGTGAGGGAGGCCACCGGAGGCTCCTCGACGACGACCACGACACCGGTGGAGGTGGAGGGCGGGCAGATGCCGTCGCCCTCGTACCGTGCGGTGATGGTGTGCGCGCCGAGCGGCAGGCTCGTGGTGGTGAGGGTGGCGGTGCCGCTCGCGTCGAGGGTGCCGGTGCCGAGCACGGCCTCGCCGTCGAGGAAGGTGACGCTTCCGGTGGGGGTGTCGATGTTGCAGGTGACGTTCGCGGTGAGGGTGACCGGGGCGCCGGGGGCGACCGTGGTCGGGACGGCGGTCAGCGTGGTCCTGCTCGACCCCGGCTCGGCCAGGGCCAGACTGTGCCACCAGCCCGCGGCGATGGCGGTGACGGCGGTGTTCTCGGGCAGGTGCGTCAGGACCGGGGTGCTGCGCTGGACGCTGGTGCCGTCGCCGACCTGCCCCCAGTTGTTGTAACCCCAGGCGTAGACACGGCCGTTGGCTGTCAGCGCCAGCTCGGTGTAGGTGCCGGCGGAGACGGCGGTGATCGTGACGCCGTCCGGGAGGGCCGTGTACACCGGAGTCGAACGGTTGGTGGTGGTGCCGTCGCCCAACTGCGCGAAGTTGTTGGCTCCCCAGGCGAGGGCGCGGCTGTCGTCGGTCAGCGCCAGGCTGTAGTAGGAGCCCGCGTCCACGGCGGTGAGCCGCACTCCGGTGGGCAGGTCCACCGGGACCGGGAGGTTGCGCTGGGTGGTGGTGCCGTCGCCCAGCTCCCCGGAGCCGTTGTATCCCCAGGCGAGGGCCTGGCCGTCGTCGGTCAGCGCCAGAACGTGGGTCTGGCCCGCCGAGACGTCGGTGATCTCGGTCCCGGCCGGCAGGGACGCGTAGACCGGCGTGCGGTTGTAGCCGTTGGTGCCGTTCCCCATCTGGCCGTTGACGCCGTCACCCCAGCCCAGGACGCGCCCGTCGGACGTCAGCGCCACCCCGGTCCCGCCGCCGGCGGAGATGTCGGTGATCCGGACGCCGGCGGGGATCGACACCTCGACGGGCGTGCTGCTGTTGTCGCTGGTGCCGTCGCCGAGCTGTCCGACGGCGTTCAGCCCCCAGGCGAGGACGCGGCCGTCGGAGGTCAGGGCCAGGCTGAAGAACTGGCCGGTGTCGATGGCGGTGATCGTGGTGCCCGCCGGGATGTCCGCGTACGCCGGGGTGAGGTGGTTGGTGGTGGTGCCGTCGCCGAGCTGGCCGAAGTCGTTCTCGCCCCAGGCGAGGACGCGCCCGTCCGAGGTCAGCGCCATGCTGAAGAATCCGCTGGCGGAGAGGGCGGTGAGCTCGACGCCCTCGGGAAGGACCACGTCGCCCGGCAGGAAACGGTTGGTGGTGGTGCCGTCCCCCAGCTGTCCTCGGGTGTTGTAGCCCCAGGACAGGGCGAGGTCGGTCGGCGGGGCCTGTTGCGCGCTCGCGGGCGGTGCCGCGAACCCGGCCAGGCACAGGACGCCGGCGAGGGTGGCGACCAGGGCGCGCAGAACGGTCCGCGGGAGGGTCCGCGGAAGGGTCCGCGCCCGGCTCCTGTCCGTACGGGATCTCATTACGTATGCGGGAAGTGTCACGGCGCCCTTTTTCCCGAAGTTTTGCCAGTACCTCCCCTTTGGGTAGTTTTCCACCTGTTCGGCGGGTTACAGGGGCTCGGCTTCACTCCCGTGGCCGCACGCGGATGTCTTCGGGGATGCGGTCGCTTCAGGGGCGGTGTAGAGAGACGCGGGGCCCCCCCCCCCGGGGTACGGTCCGGGGCACCCCTGGCGAGGGAGGGGGCCAGGGGCCCAAAGGGTTAACGCAAAAACTGGCCCAAATAACAAAGCCCAAACC
>NZ_JBEYZX010000099.1:0-1993 GCF_040646255.1 Streptomyces sp. NPDC046203
GTTCGGGGTGCGGATCTCGGCGCTCAGCGGGCGCGGCGGGCCGGACCGGCGTGAGGTGGTGCTGCTCGAACAGCGTTCTCCCGGCGGGGCCGCCCACGCCGGCGACCCGGTGGCCGTGGCCTCCTTCGAGCGCGCCGCGCAGGCGCTCGCGGCCGGGATCGCCGCGACCGCCTCGCTCGTCGAGATCGACATCGCGGTCGTCGGTGGGGGAGTGGCGGGCGCGGGCGAGGTCCTGTTCGCGCCCCTGCGCCGCGCCCTGCGCACGTACGCCACGCTCTCCTTCGTCCGCGACCTCACCGTCGTCCCGGCCCTGACCGGTACCGATGCCGGGCTGCTGGGTGCGGCGGCCGCGGCGGTGGACGCGACGACGGACACCGCCACGGACACCGTGTCGGGTGGCGCGGACGGCGGGGCGATGGTGGACGGCACGGCCCGTGGCACGGGCCGCGCGGCGGGCGATTCCGTACGGGACTGAGGCACCCTCCGGTACGAGGCGGGCCCGCCCCCGGTCCGGGCGCCGGGGCCCCGGGCGTGAACGCGCGCCGGGCGTGCGCCGGTTCGCCCCGCCCGCCCCCGGCGTTTCCGTGGGAGGGTGGTGCGGCAGTCCACTGGGGCCTACCGAGGAGGGGGAATCGTGATCGTCTGGATCAACGGTACGTTCGGTGCGGGGAAGACCGGCACCGCGCGCGAGCTGGTCGATCTGATCCCGAACAGCACGCTGTACGACCCGGAGCTGACCGGGGGCACGATGCGTCTGCTACTCCCGCGCAAGCGTCTCGCGGAGGTCTCCGACTTCCAGGACCTGCCCATCTGGCGCCGGCTCGTCGTGGACACCGCGGCCGCGCTCCTCGCCGAACTGGGCGGTGTCCTCGTGGTCCCGATGACCCTGATCCGCCAGGAGTACCGGGACGAGATCTTCGGCGCGCTCGCCGCCCGCCGGATCGAGGTCAGACATGTCGTCCTCACTCCGGACGAAACGATCCTGCGCGGGCGGATCGACCAGCGGGCCGCCCTTGAGGCCACGGCCGGTCCCGAAACCGTGACCGCCGACGGCGACCGCGTCGCCGTTCCCGTGTCCGTGCCCACGTCCGGGGCGGGGGCCGTGTCCGGCAAGGGCCCCGGGGCCGGCATGGGGTCCGCGGCCGGTTCCGCGTCCGGTTCCGGGCACGGGCCGGGAGCGTGGGACGGCCCGGACGAAGGCGGGACGGCCGAGGCGGAGGCAGCCGCCCGGGTGCGCCGCTGGTGCCTGGACCACATAGCCCCGTTCCGGGAGGCGCTCGGCGGCTGGCTCGCCGCCGACGCGTACCCCGTCGACAACTCCGCGCTCACCCCGGCCGAGACCGCCCGCGTCATCGCCGACGCCGTCAGCGCCGGCCACGCCCCGCCCTGCGGCATAGTGCAGACCCCCGAACCGGCCGGCGAGACCCTGGCCGCCGGTGTCCTGCTCTTCGACGAGCACGACCGCGTCCTGCTGGTCGACCCCACCTACAAACCCGGCTGGGAGTTCCCCGGCGGGATCGTCGAACCAGGCGAGTCGCCCGCGCGCGCGGGCATCCGGGAGGTCGCCGAGGAGATCGGGCTCCGGCTCGACGCCGTACCCCGGCTGCTCCTCGTCGACTGGGAACGCCCCCAGCCTCCCGGCTACGGCGGTCTGCGCCTGCTCTTCGACGGCGGGCTGCTGACGGCCGCCGAAGCCGGCCGCCTCCGGCTGCCCGGTACCGAACTGCGCGGCTGGCGCTTCGTCACCGAGGCCGAGGCCGCCGGCCTGCTCCCCCCGGTCCGCTACGACCGCCTCCGCTGGGCCCTGCGTGCCCGTGAACGCGGCACCGTCCTCAACCTGGAGGCGGGCGTCCCACTGGGCTGAGCCCGCCCGGACACGAGGGCACGGTGCGCGTGGCCGTGGTGCGCGAGGCCACGGCCGCCCGCCGTGCCCGGCGGCGGACCGGGGGAGAAACCCGGTCCGCCGCGTCGGCCCGGTGGTCGCCGGGCCTCA
>NZ_JBEYZX010000101.1:0-1541 GCF_040646255.1 Streptomyces sp. NPDC046203
CCAAGGTGGTAGTAGGTAAGCGATGGGGTGACGCAGGAAGGTAGTCCAGCCCGGGCGGTGGTTGTCCCGGGGTAAGGGTGTAGGCCGTGTGGTAGGCAAATCCGTCACACGTTAAGGCTGAGACCTGATGCCGAGCCGATTGTGGTGAAGTGGATGATCCTATGCTGTCGAGAAAAGCCTCTAGCGAGTTTCATGGCGGCCCGTACCCTAAACCGACTCAGGTGGTCAGGTAGAGAATACCGAGGCGTTCGGGTGAACTATGGTTAAGGAACTCGGCAAAATGCCCCCGTAACTTCGGGAGAAGGGGGGCCACGTCTGGTGATGAGTCTTGCACTCTGAGCTGGGGGTGGCCGCAGAGACCAGCGAGAAGCGACTGTTTACTAAAAACACAGGTCCGTGCGAAGCCGTAAGGCGATGTATACGGACTGACGCCTGCCCGGTGCTGGAACGTTAAGGGGACCGGTTAGCTCTGTTTCGACAGGGCGAAGCTGAGAACTTAAGCGCCAGTAAACGGCGGTGGTAACTATAACCATCCTAAGGTAGCGAAATTCCTTGTCGGGTAAGTTCCGACCTGCACGAATGGCGTAACGACTTCTCGACTGTCTCAACCATAGGCCCGGTGAAATTGCACTACGAGTAAAGATGCTCGTTTCGCGCAGCAGGACGGAAAGACCCCGGGACCTTTACTACAGTTTGATATTGGTGTTCGGTTCGGCTTGTGTAGGATAGGTGGGAGACTTTGAAGCAGCCACGCCAGTGGTTGTGGAGTCGCCGTTGAAATACCACTCTGGTCGTGCTGGATGTCTAACCTCGGTCCGTGATCCGGATCAGGGACAGTGTCTGATGGGTAGTTTAACTGGGGCGGTTGCCTCCCAAAGGGTAACGGAGGCGCCCAAAGGTTCCCTCAGCCTGGTTGGCAATCAGGTGTTGAGTGTAAGTGCACAAGGGAGCTTGACTGTGAGACCGACGGGTCGAGCAGGGACGAAAGTCGGGACTAGTGATCCGGCGGTGGCTTGTGGAAGCGCCGTCGCTCAACGGATAAAAGGTACCCCGGGGATAACAGGCTGATCTTCCCCAAGAGTCCATATCGACGGGATGGTTTGGCACCTCGATGTCGGCTCGTCGCATCCTGGGGCTGGAGTCGGTCCCAAGGGTTGGGCTGTTCGCCCATTAAAGCGGTACGCGAGCTGGGTTTAGAACGTCGTGAGACAGTTCGGTCCCTATCCGCTGTGCGCGTAGGAATATTGAGAAGGGCTGTCCCTAGTACGAGAGGACCGGGACGGACGAACCTCTGGTGTGCCAGTTGTCCTGCCAAGGGCATGGCTGGTTGGCTACGTTCGGGAGGGATAACCGCTGAAAGCATCTAAGCGGGAAGCCTGCTTCGAGATGAGTATTCCCACCTCCTTGAGAGGGTAAGGCTCCCAGTAGACGACTGGGTTGATAGGCCGGATGTGGAAGCCCAGTAATGGGTGGAGCTGACCGGTACTAATAGGCCGAGGGCTTGTCCTCAGTTGCTCGCGTCCACTGTGTTAGTTCTGAAG
>NZ_JBEYZX010000102.1:0-1539 GCF_040646255.1 Streptomyces sp. NPDC046203
GTGCGGTGGTTGGTCGCCGAGGCGATGAACTCGTTGATCAGATAGCCCTCGGAGCCCATCACCTCGACGCCGTCGTAGCCGGCCTCCCGGGCCCCGCCGTACGGCCGGTGGCCCGAGGGGTGCCGGCCGGTTTTGTCACGCCGGAGTCGGCGCCGCCACGCTCGTGCCGCGCAGCAGCCAGGTCGGGCCCTCGGCCCAGGCGCCGACCGTCTCGAAGAAGCGGGCGAAGTGCGGCCCCTGGCAGTGGGTGTCGAACGCGGCCTCGTCGTCGTACGCCTCGTACAGGTGGAAGCGGTCGGGGTCGTCCGCGTCGGCGACGAGGTCGAAGGCGCGCGTGCCGGGCTCGTGGGCGAGCGACTGGCGCCCGTCCTCCAGCGCGGCGTCGATGAAGTCCTGGCGCCGTTCGGCGGGCACGTGGAACGAGACGGCGACGGTGTACATGGTGTCCTCACTTCGGTGGGAGGGGTGCGGGAGGGGGCCGGCCGTGGCGGCGGGCCGCCTCGGCGGAGCCAGCGGGCGCCATCCGCGGGTCGAGCGGGCGACAGGCCCGGGACGGACTGTCGAGGCTCCTTGACCGAAGGGTGATGCGCCCGGCGACAGTAAGGTATCGATCTGGTGTAAGGGACCTTATGTTATGGGCGAAGGTCGCTCCCGCCCCGAATCCGGGACGGGAGCGGTGGGAAGGGGAGGGGGTGGGTGGCACCCCCCGACCGCTTTTCGGCTACTTCTTGGCGGTGGTGGGCTTGGAGGTGGCGGGCTTGAAGGCGGCCAGCGCCGCCGAGCACGCGTCGAGCCGGGCCAGGAACTCCGCGGCCTCGCTCGGCCCGAAACGGCCGGTCAGCAGGTCCTCGACTCCCTTGACCGCCTCGTCGGCGCGGCGGATCAGTGAGCCGCCGGTCCGGGTGAGGTGGGCCTCGAGGATGTTCAGGTGGATCGGATGAGGCCGGCGTTCGACCAGGCCCCGGCCCTCCAGGGTGGAGAGGACGGATGACATCGTCTGTGGTGTGACCATGCCGCGGCGCGCGAGAGCCGCCCCCGACAGTCCCGGCTGCTGCTGCAGGGCGAGGAGCACGTTGTACTGCGGGACATTGATCTTGAACGGTCGGAGCGCGGCATGCTTGGCGGAGGTGAGTTCCTGCTCCACCCGCTTGATGCGGTCCCCGATGCGTTCTTCCATCGCCGATGACGCCATACCCGAAGGTTACCCACATATCTCTTATTGGTGCACGGCATCTGAGAACAGTCTGGTTTCGGATACATATCGTTGTTCCGATGGTGCGCGTGGCGCGCTGATCAGCGGCGTCGCGGAGCTGCGCCCGCCGGTGCCGTGATGTCCGGTCGACGTCCGGCCGGTTGAAGCGGGTGTCGGACGGGGCGTATTCGTCGATCCGGCGCGGGGCCGCGTCGGCGCGCCCGAGATCAGGGCCGCGTCAGGGCCGTCGGGTGTCGGCGTGCGCGCCCGGGTGGAGTCATGCCCCCCCCGCACGTACGCGCCAGGGCCGGGGGGGGGGGGGGGGGGGGCCGCGGGGAGGGCGGCGC